>NZ_JANQCU010000001.1:0-355561 GCF_024723485.1 Campylobacter sp. RM19072 | reverse complement strand
CTAATAGCCAAAAGCTACTCTCAAATGCTGAAATTGAGTTTAACAAAGCAAGAACGGAGCTTGTAAAAGCTCAAACTTCTACCGAAAAACAAAAAAACGCCGCAGTAATAAGAGAAATAGCTAGTTATGATGACCAACTACGCACAAAAGAAGCTGAGATAATCACAAATGCGGTCTAAAATTTATATTAAACTCAATTTTAGCAATGCTTTTGTATAATGCTAGACTTATTTTTTTTGCTTTAAGGGATAATATGGCTAGGTCATTTAGTAGATCAGATATTAGGATTTTAGGGCTTTCATCTCTTGGTGGAATGCTTGAGTTTTATGATTTTATCATTTTTGTATTCTTTGCTTCTTATATATCTATACTATTTTTCCCTGCTGATCTAGATCCTTTTTGGGCTATTTTTAATACCTATGGCACCTTTGCTGCTGGATATTTAGCTAGACCGCTTGGTGGTATTATTATGGCACATTTTGGGGATAAAAATGGCCGTAAAAATATGTTTATGCTCTCTATTTTACTTATGGTAATTCCTACATTCTTATTAGGTATAATGCCTACATTTGAGAGTATTGGATATTTAGCACCTATAATTTTAGTGATTATTAGAATTTTACAAGGGGTTGCTATTGGTGGGGAGCTGCCTGGTGCTTGGGTATTTGTAAGTGAGCATGCACCTCGTGGGAAGCTATATACTAGCATAAGCGTTTTAACAGCAGCAGTAGTAGCTGGAATTTTACTAGGTAGTTTTGTAACTATGGTTGTTAAAAATATTTGGAGTGATGCTGAAATTCAAGATGGAATGTGGAGATTGCCATTTATTTTGGGTGGATTTTTTGGGATTATATCTATATACCTTAGAAGATATTTAAGCGAAACGCCGGTATTTAAAGAGATGCAAGCTAAAAATGAGCTAGATAATATCCCGATTAAATCTATATTTAAATTTCATAAAATTGATAGCATTGTCTCTATGTTTATAACTTGGGTTTTAACTGGATGTATCGTGGTGCTTATACTCTTAATGCCAAATTTTATGCCAAAAGCATTTAGTGCTAACGGGGTAGAGCTTGGCCGTTTAACTACCATATATATGCAAATGGCTGCTATAGTGCTTTTGTGTTTTGGCTGTTTTGTGTATGGAAAGTTAAGTGATAAATATGGGATTGCAAATAGTACTTTAGTGTTAGCTTTGCTATTTTCAATTAGCGTATATGCTTATTTTGATGCGCTTTATAGTGGGGCGAGTTTTGAGATAGTTTTGGTTTTATACTTGCTTAGTGGATTACTAGCTTGTGTTGGGCCATGTGGTGCACCATTTTTGATGATTGCTATATATCCTAATAAGCTTAGATTTAGTGGAATTTCATTTTCGTATAATATTGCTTATGCTATAGCTGGGGGCGTTACTACACCTTTTGCAACTGCGATGGTGTTTAAATTTGATCCTATGTATTTGGCGTATTATATGATTCTTCTTGGTTTTGTGGCTGTTGCTTGTAGTGTATGGTTTATGTTTGCACGAAAAGATATTAATTTATAGGAATTGATATGGCACTCATCGATCTTATAGAAGTTAGTAAGAAATTTGGCGATAAGATTATCTTAAATGAGGCAAATTTTAGTGTAAATGAAAAAGAAAGAATTGCCATTATAGGGAAAAATGGTGGCGGTAAAAGCACTCTTATGAAGATATTGCGTGGGGAGTGTGAGATTGATAGCGGTAGGGTGATTAGACAAAATTCCATCACTATAGAGATGCTTGCTCAAGCCCCTAAATTTGACGATAATCTAAGCGTAAAAGAGGCTTTAAATCTAGAGTTAAAAGATATATTTAATGCTAGAAATGAGTATGAAAAAGTCCTAGCTAAAATGAGTGATGAGCATGATAATCCTGAGCTACTTCACCGCCAAGATGAGCTTGTGAAATTTATAGAATCCAAAGATGGTTGGAATATAGAAAATAAGATTGATAGAATTTTAGATAGTTTTGGTCTTAGAGAGTATGAAGATAGGCTGGTAAATAGCCTAAGTGGTGGGGAAATTCGCAGAGTTGCCTTGGGTGCTTTAATCCTTAAAAAGCCTGATGTATTATTGCTTGATGAGCCTACAAACCATCTTGATGTCTATATGGTAAGATTTCTTGAAGAGCTACTTTTAGCCTCAAACCAAACTATTGTATTTATAAGCCACGATAGATATTTTATCGATAGATTAGCTACTCGCTCTGTAGAGATAGAAGATGGTTTATTAAGGAGTTTTGAGGGCGGATATGCTAATTACCTAACCAAAAAAGAGGAAATTTTAAGAAGCTTGGCTAAATCTCACGAGACATTAATAAAAAATTTAAAAAGCGAAGAAGAGTGGCTAAGGCGTGGAGTAAAAGCTAGGTTAAAACGAAATGAAGGAAGAAAGCAAAGAATCCTAGCTATGCGCCAAGAGGCTAAGAAAAATCCAGGATTAATACGCAGAGTTAAACTAGAATTAGAAAGGGCTAGTAAGAGCTTTAATGGCGGTGGATTAAACCAAAATCGCAAAAAAATGCTATTTGAGTGTAAAAATTTATCCAAAACTATAGATAATAAATTGCTTTTTAGTGATTTTAATGCTAGGGTTTTACAAGGTGAGCGTATAGGAATCGTCGGTAGAAATGGTAGTGGCAAATCCACCATGCTAAAAATTTTACTAGGTGAGTTAGAAGCAGATAGTGGCACAATCAATCGTGGCGAGATCAAAATAGGCTATTTTGACCAGCATAGAAAAAATATTAGCGATGATAAATCCCTAATTGAGCTATTTTGTCCAAATGGTGGAGATCACATAATGGTAAGGGGTCGTAACTACCATGTGTATGGATATTTAAAGAATTTTTTATTTCCAAAAGAGTTTTTAGATAAGCCAGTTGGCACTCTAAGCGGGGGAGAGAAGAATCGTTTAGCCCTAGCTCTATTATTTACCAAAGAGTATGATTGCTTAATCTTAGATGAGCCTACAAATGACCTTGATATTGCTACTATTAATATTTTAGAGGAGTATTTGCTTAGCTTTGAAGGTGCGATATTGATAGTAAGCCATGATAGGTATTTTATAGATAAGATCACTAATAAACTTTGGGCGTATGAAAATGGTAAAATAGAGCAAATTTATATGGAGTATAGTGAGTATTTAGATATTGAAGAGGAGCTAAACCAGCTAAGCGATATGGAAAGAGAGCTAGGTCAAAGCATAGAAATCAAAGAGAAACAAAAGGCATCAAAGATAAAGCTTAGTTATAAACAAAATCAAATTTTACAAAATCACCCAGCACTAATAGAAGCCTTAGAGAGTAGAATAAGTGAGCTCAATCACGCTCTTTCAACTCCAGAAATTTACCAAAAAGTTGGCTTACAAACCCTATTTGAAGAGCTTGAAGAGAAAAAGGGTGAGCTAAATTTGCTTGAGAATGAGTATTTTGAGGTGCTTGAGCTTTCTCAAAGTTAAGGAATATCAATGATAGAAAATAGACAGACATGGAGTTCTAGGCTTACTTATATTTTAGCTGTTGCTGGTGCTACTATCGGCTTTGGTGCTACTTGGCGTTTTCCATATTTAGTAGGGCAAAATGGCGGTGGGGCTTATGTTTTAATATTTTGTATAGCGATGATTGTAATTGGAATTCCAATGATCTTAGCTGAAAATGCCATAGGAAGGCGTTTGCATATAAATTCTGTAGATGCTTTTGGTGGTTATGCAAATGGCAAAAAGATAAATCCGCTTTGGAAAATTGTAGGTTGGATGGGAATTTGCGGTGCCTTTGGTATTATGGCTTATTATATGGTTATTGGCGGCTGGGTGCTTGATTATATTTATAATATAATTATCGGAGGATTTGAGCTTTCGCAGCCTATTAATGCTACTACTACGGCTAAATTTTATGATGAAAATATCATAAACTCACCCCTTGCCATTAGCATTGCAACGGCGATTTTTGTCCTTATAAACTATATTATTTTAGCCAAAGGCGCCGTTGATGGTATAGAAAAAGCAGCCAAATATCTAATGCCATTGCTATTTATATTAATGTTAGCGATGGTAGCTAGAAATATTACGCTTGAAGGGGCGATTGATGGGATTAAATTTTATCTTACGCCAGATTTTAGCAAGATTAGTATGAGATTATTTATTGATGTTTTGGGGCAGGTATTTTTCGCTTTATCGCTTGGATTTGGGGTTATGATTACTCTTTCTAGCTTTTTAAGAAAAGATGAAGATCTCATCAAAACCTCTATAATCACAGGAGTTATTAATACTATAATTGCTGTGGTGGCTGGATTTATGATATTTCCTTCGCTATTTACATTTGGAATTTCGCCAGATAGTGGCCCAAGCTTAGTTTTTAAGAGTTTGCCAATTGTATTTTCTAATATGTTTGCTGGTCAGATCATAGCTATTGCGTTTTTTGGCTTGCTTATGATAGCAGCACTTACTACTTCTTTACCGATATATGAGGTTATAATAACGGTTTTAGAAGAGAAATTTAAAATAAAACGCCACAATGCCATAGCCATAGTTCTTGCTACTATCTTTATAATTGGCAATATCCCATCACTGATGGCTACAAATATATTATCAGATATTACGATTTTTGGCAAGAATATATTTGATGCTTATGATGCCATTAGTGCTACGATATTTTTTGTGCTGACATCGCTATTTTGTGCGTTATTTGTCGGCTGGGTGTTAAAAGATGAGGCTAGGGCTGAGATAATGCACGGCACCAAGAGTTCAAAAAGGGTGGTTGATATATGGTTTTATTATGTTAAATTTATAATTCCATTTATCATTTTAATTGTATTTATTAGTAGTTTTTATGATAATTTTTTAAGGTGAGTTTAATGCTTGAAATTTTGATTTTTTTATTTGCTCTATTTACTGCTTATAAGGTAGTTTTGAGTATTTTGCAGATTAAATTTATAAGTGGTTGCACAGAGCCTGTGGTCTTATCTGCTAGTGAGTTTCAAAGTGCTGCACAAGTAGCGATAGCAAAGCAGAAATTTGAGATAATCCATAATATCTACACATTTATTATAGTGGCGATATGGAGCGTATGGGGAGCTAATGCTTTACAAAATTCCCTTAGTGGAGTGGAGACAATTTTGGTTAGAGATGCTCTATTAGTAACGCTATTTTTAGCTATTGGTGCGGTTTTAAATTTGCCATTTGAGATATATAACACCTTTGTAATGGATAAGAAATTTGGCTTTTCAAATAGCACGGCTAGGCTTTTTATCACAGATTTTATTAAGAGTTTGGTTATGATTTTGATATTTGGATTTGCTATTTCTTGGATTTTGTTATTATGCTATGATCTGCTTGGGGCTAGCTGGTGGATATGGGCTTTTGGGATTAGTTTTGGATTGATTTTGATAGTGAATTTGATATATCCAACCCTAATAGCACCGATATTTAATAAGATAACGCCACTAGAAAATAGTGATTTAAATTTAGCTATAAATGAGCTTTTAAACTCTTGCGGATTTAAAAGCAGTGGCATGTATAGCATGGATGCAAGTAAGAGAGATAACCGCTTGAATGCATATTTTGGTGGCTTAGGAGCGACAAAGAGAGTTGTGCTATTTGATACTTTGATTAATAAGCTTGATAAAGATGAGATTATCGCCGTTTTAGGGCATGAGCTAGGGCATTTTAAGCATAGGGATATAATTAAAAATATAGCATTGATGAGTATAATCCTTTTTATATTATTTGCAATTTTTGGTAATATTCCAGCTAGTTTTTATACCGCTTTGGGACTTGAAGAAAGTGGTGGTGGATTATTTATATTTTTCTTGCTATATTCTGCGCTTTTTATGGTGATAGTTGAGCCAGTTATATCTACTTTTTCTAGATCGCATGAGTTTGGTGCAGATGAGTTTGGTGCTAAACAAACAAGCAAAGATAGTATGATTTTAGCACTTAAAAAGCTTGGTAAGGAGAATAAGGCGTTTCCACTTTCGCACCCACTTTATAGTATGGTTTATCACTCACATCCAACCTTATATGAGAGGCTAAATCGTCTTGAGAATTTGTGATGGACTAAGCTTAGCTAGAGAATTTGGTAGCCATTTTGCCTATTGTTTGATGGAGTTTCATCTAGGTCAAAGTAGGGAGTGGATATTTTTACATTTAAATGATGAGCTTTTTAAAAAGAGCGAATTTATCCATCTTTTAAATAGATATAAAGATGGTGAGCCGCTAGAGTATATTACTAGGCGATGTGAGTTTATGGGGCGAGATTTTGTAGTTGGGGAAGGGGTATTAATCCCAAGATTTGAAAGCGAAATTTTAGTTCAAAAAGCTATAGAAGTAGCTAGGAAATTTAACTCACCAAAGATTGCTGAAATTGGCGTTGGTAGTGGGGTTATTAGCATATCTTTAGCTTTAGAGCTTAAAAACGCTAGTATAGTTGCTACTGATATTAGCCACAAGGCTTTGGAGTTTGCTAGGATTAATAAGGAGAAATTTGGAGCTAATGTTGAGCTTGTATTATCAAATTATCTTGATGAGATTGATGGAGAATTTGATATAATTATCTCCAATCCGCCATATATCGCAGCTAATTATCCGCTAGATAAATGGGTGCTAAGTGAGCCAAAAATCGCATTGATAGGTGGAGATATAGGCGATGAGATATTAAAAGATATTGCTAAAATCGCTAAATTTAGAGCTAAATATCTTATTTGCGAGATGGGCTATGACCAAAGAGAATCTATGAAAAATTATCTTGATATGTTAGGTTTTGAGAGTGAATTTTATAGAGATTTGGCTGGTTTGGATCGTGGATTTGTAGCTTATAATAAAGGAAAATAATGGTTAAATTTAGAAGTTTTTATCTATTTTTACTTGGAATTTGTATTGGTGCTGAGCTTGCTATTGGTATTTTTATGGCACCTGTGATATTCTATCCATCGCAATATATCGGCGAAGGCGTCTTAAGCCACTATCAAAGCGGTCAGCTAATGACTCAGGTATTTTTAAAATATAATATTATGCTTATTTTTGTCTCATCTTTGCTTTTGCTTTTTGAGATTGTGAATTTGAAAAATAGCGAGAGTTTTAATTATAAAATTAGTGCGTTTTTTCTCTCTCTTATCATATCTTTATTAGCTATGGCGTTTGTGTTTTACTTTACTCCATATATTCTACAAGCTCAAAAAATTGGTGCCGAAGCGACTGCTACAGCGGAATTTGCTAGTATGCATAAGGCTAGTGAGATTGTGATGAAAGCTATGCTTTTAGCTCAAGTGGCATTATTTTTTATCAGAGCTCGTAAGGAGAGCTAATGGGGTTAAAAGTTAGGGTTTATTATGAAGATACAGATAGTGGCGGGATTGTATATCATAGCAATTATATTAAATTTTGCGAACGAGCTAGAAGTGAGATAGTTTTTAACTCTGGGATTGAATTTACCCAAAGTCGCCACTTCGTAGTTACCAAGCTAGAAGCACGCTACTTAAAACCAGCTGTTTTAGGAGATATTTTAGATATACAAACTAAGCTTGTAAAGATTGGTGGTGTAAGCCTAACCCTAGAGCAAGATATATATAAAGTAGCTAATATCAAAGGCGAGATTCAAAGGGAGCTAATATTTTGTGCGAATGTCACTGTGGGATTTATTAGTGATGGCAAGCTATCTAGGCTAGATGGAGAATTTGCTGAAGTTTTTAGCAAGTTAAATCAAGATTAAATTTGGGTCATCAGACCCATTATATCTCTTCATCTATGTAAAACCCATAATTACCAGCACGCATAATATCTATCTTATATTGGACTTGATTATTTTGTAATTTCTCTTTAAATATCGCTTTTGCATTTTTGTTGATATAGTTTAGATATATAAAATCCATTCCAATCATCGTTGAGTAAGCGACCCAATCATAAGCAAGCTTTTGCCCTAAAAGAGCACTAAGGGTCTCTAGCTGACTATCTGGGGTCATTATGGAGTTAGCTATATAGATATTTTGGCGATCTTTGCTTTGAGTAAGGCTTATAAGAGCACTATTGTAATTAAGCTGCGTAGAAAGAAGTATATGTGGATTTAGATCAAATACTCTAAATTGCGAACTAAGCAAAGCACTTTTTATAAGTGGGGTATTTAGAAAGATTGAGCTATTTTTTACCCTATAATTATCTTTTAAAAAATTTAGCTTTATATCGTTACCTTCGATATTTTTTATATATGGATTATCTGTATTATTAGCCACTATATCATTTAGCATATTAGCGACCTTACTCCCATCGCCAAATACCGATACTTTGCCATTTGATTTGGTTAATAGCTTTTGAATTTGTGCTTCGTAGTCAATCCCACCAAAGAATATATTTGAGCTTGGATTTTGGATTGATTTGATATTTACCGTAGGTATGTAAAAGATTAAATCATCATAATCACTGCTATTTATAACCCCTATACCATCTATAGTGAGTGGAGCTATAAAGTGCTTAAATCCGCTATTTTTAGCTCTTTGTATGGTAAAATTTAGGCTATCTTTACTCTCATCTCCGCTATAAAATATCTCAATATGAGAGCCAATATCTCGCTTAAAAATATAGCTAAAAACAGAATCACTAACCACAACAGAGTAGCTTTTTATCACATCTTGAGGTATGATTAGGGCAACTTTAATATCTTTGCGTCCAATCTCAATTTCAGGAATATTTAAAAGCTTTTTAATATCAGCATAATAGCCCTTAATCGGCTCTTTAAGAGTAAGTGGATTATATATAAATTGGATAAAATCCATTCCATTGCTAAGCTCTTTTAAACACTCTTTATCGCATCTATTTTGCCCATTTGATTGAGTAAAAATCATACAAATAATAAAAAAAGTTATAATTAAATTTCTCATATATATCCTTTAATTTTTTTTAAATCCGCTATAAATTCATCAGCTTTACTAGGATTTTTATCCACCCAATTACTATCAAAAGTAGGCATATATAGCGAGTTTTTTAGCTGATATACGCCACCTCTATGGCTATCAAATGAGCTATTTTTCGCTAGATATTTAAAGCAATTTTCCCCAAAGCTAACTATAAATTTAGGCGATAAAATCTCAAATTCTAATTCAAAAAACTTTAAGCATATATCCATATATTTTAGCTCAGAAGTTTTATTGATACACTTTAAAATATATGTAAAATAAAAGCCATCAATATCAATATCAGCCATTTTTAAATATCTCATCAGCGAAGCATCAGGGGTACAAATTCCACTTTTATCGCTTTTTATATCTGGACTTTCAAAGACAAAAACCACGCCACCACCGCTATTACCACTACCAACTACTGCTTTATTTCTACTTTTGCATAGTTGGCATAGATTGCAGCTTTTTATCTGTAAATTTAGCATTTTAAGCGAGTTAAACTCATTACTTTTTATATTTGGGGATTGGTTAAGAAATTTAAATCCCATAGCACGGAGTATCTCAAGCTCATAAATACTACAATTTTTATCCATCATACTACCAAAAAGCGATTTAATCTTTAATAAAATTTGCTAAATTCTCAAGCTCTTTGCCATCTACCCTAAGATGAAAAAACTCATCTCTATTTTTTGCGCCAATTTTGTGGTAAAACGCTAGGCTTGGCTCATTCCAAGTTAAGCACTCCCACTCAAGGCGACCCAAATTCTCATCTATGCAAATTTGAGCAAGTTTGGCTAAAAATCTCTTGCCGATACCTTGATTGCGGTATTGGGATTTGACATATAAATCCTCAAGATATATCCCACCACGACCTAAAAAGCTTGAAAATGTGTAAAAATATATAGCATATCCTATAATTTGGCTTTCATTTTGGCAAACTAGGATTTTGGCATAATTTTTCTCAAATATACAAGAGGCAAATTGAGTATCATTAAATTTAACTCTATCGCTCATTTTTTCATACTCAGCTAGCTCTTTTACAAGGGTAATTATCTCATTTATATCATCTTTTGAGGCTGCTCTTATTTGATACATTTTTTACCTTTAAATTTAAAATTAAAAACAAGATTATAGCAATTTGGAGCTGAATTTGAAAAAAATATTTTAAAAGCTAATAATAGTGCTAAATTTTAAGTCAAATTTTTATATAATTTCTTCGCCTGGATGGCTCGATAGCATTTTTACGAAGGTCCAACAAATTAGTATTGGCGAAGATGTGCAGAAGTGGTGTGACGCGACTTTGTTTGAGGCTTAACTGGTTTAGAAGCTGCGACCTAAAGCTGCTGCCTATTTGCAAGATTGGCTTTATATTAGGGCCGATTCTACTATGCACCGACCATTTGGGTACTTTAATTTAAATTAGGAAATCTATGAATATTTTAGTTATTGGAAGTGGCGGTAGAGAGTACGCCATAGGATTAAGACTAACTCAAGATAACGAAAAACACAATCTTTATTTCGCTCCTGGCAATGGAGCAACTGCGAATTTGGGGCAAAATGTGGATATTAGTGATTTTAATGATTTAGCTAAATTTGCACTTGAAAATAAAATAGAGCTTACTATAGTTGGCCCTGAAAATGCCCTAAGTGACGGAGTTGTGGATATATTTAAGGCTAATAATCTAAATATTTTTGGCCCTACGAAATCGGCTGCTAGGCTAGAGAGCTCAAAAGCTTATATGAAGGAATTTCTAGCTAAAAATGGTATAAGAACGGCTAAATTTATAAATACTAATAATTATGAAGAGGCGGCTAAATTTATAGATACCTTAGGTGATATAGTCGTTGTAAAAGCTGATGGTTTGTGTGCTGGGAAGGGCGTTATAATTGCTAAAAGCAAGAGCGAGGCTAAAGACGCAGCAAAGGATATGCTAAGCGGAAAGAGCTTTGGCGAGGCTGGAAGTAGGGTTGTGATAGAGGAATTTTTAGATGGATTTGAGCTAAGCTTTTTTGCCATTTGCGATGGTAGCAACTTCGTATCCTTACCAGTAGCACAAGATCATAAAAGATTATTAGATGGCGATAAAGGGCCAAATACCGGTGGAATGGGTGCTTATGCTCCAAGTCCTTTGGCTGATGAAAATTTGATAAAACGAGTTCAAAAAGAGATTATAGAGCCAACTCTTAAAGGAATGCAAGATGAGAATGCTCCATTTTGTGGGGTTTTGTTTGTAGGATTGATGGTGGTAAATGGTGTGCCTTATGTGCTTGAATTTAATGTAAGATTTGGCGATCCTGAGTGCGAGGTTTTAATGCCACTTATCAAAGGCGAACTAGGTGAGATATTGCGTGGTGCGGCGCTTGGGAGATTAAATAAATTTGATCTTGATGATGGATATGCTGTAGGAGTGGTGCTAGCTAGTAAGGATTACCCTTATAAAAGTAGTCCAGCAGCCAAAATAGCAGTGGAGAATATACCACCCCATTCTCATATCGCATATGCTGGAGTATCGCTAGTTGGTGATGAGCTGTATGCTACTGGCGGTAGGGTATTAGTAGCTGTTGGTAAGGGTAAAAGTGTAAAAGAGGCTAGAGATAGAGCTTATGAGTTAGCTAAAAATATTAAATTTGATGGTATGCAATACCGCAACGATATAGGGTATCAGGCACTTTGATGAAAGAGAGTTTAGAAGAGAGATTATATAGGGAAAATATCACCATCGCTAGTATAAATAGGCGTGTTTTAGCGTATGCTATTGATGATATTATCATATCTGTGCTATTTATGCTAGTTTATTGGGATTTTATCGCCAGGGCTAGTGATGTTGGGGTTGAGGCGACATTAAACGCTATATCTGGGTTATTTTGGCAAATTGCGCTTATGAAGGTGGTTTATCATACATTTTTTATATGGTATTACGCTGCTACTCCAGGTAAAATGCTGTGTAAAATAGTCTGTATAGATACCATTATGTTATCTCGCCCAAGCCTTAGTAGTAGCTTTATTAGAGCTTGTGTTAGGATACTTAGCGAAACTCTGTTTTATATCGGATTTTTATGGGCATTTGGAAATTCTCAGCGTCAAACTTGGCAAGATAAGTTAGCCAAAACCGTGGTTTGTAATGCGTATTAGATCACTAGCTTTTGTTGGGCTTTTATTTAATAAGCTTTTAGGCAATGTAGAAAATGTCGAATTTCTAGCTAGTGATGTCCAAAAAGATGGAGATATAATCACTGCTAATGGTAATGTTTTATTATATTCGCAAAACTATTTAGCTAGTGCTAGTAGTGCAAAGTATGATCAAAAAAATAAAATTATTGAGCTATTTGGCAATGTTAGCCTAATGCGTGGAGAGTATGAGACTAGTAGGGCTGAGTATGCTAGGATAGATCTAAGCACTAATGAAATGATCTTTGAAAATAGCTTTATAATGGATAAAAAGAAGGAGATTTGGCTACAAGGTACTCAAAGTTGTAATAGCGATGAGATGGTAAGTGTAAAGAATTCTATAGTCTCAAGTTGTAATGTTAGCGATCCAGATTGGCATATAGGATTTAGCAAAGGAGAGTTAAATAAACAGAGTAAATTCTTACACCTTTACAATCCAGTATTTTATGTCAAAAATACCCCAGTTATGTATCTTCCATATTTTGGTTTTAGCACTGATAAGACTAGAAGAACAGGGCTTTTAACCCCGCAACTATCATATAGCAAAGATGAAGGGCTGGTATATTTACAGCCATTTTATATAGCTGAGTATAATGAGTGGGATTTAGAATTTGATCCGCAGATCCGCACAAATAGAGGTGTTGGGCTATACTCTACATTTAGATTTGCTGACTCGCCATACTCTAGTGGATATATCCGTGGTGGTGTATTTGAAGAAAGAAGTGAGTATAAACAAAAAGAGAATTTAAAAAACAAACAGCACTCTGGTATAGAGGTAGGATATGATAGGGATAAGCTTGTTGGGTATTTGATAGATGGCGATTTTAAAGAAGGGTTGTGGCTGGAGTTTGTAAATTTAAATGATATTGATTATTTAAATTTGCGAGGTCGAAATGGGGGCAATTATGACTCTTTAGTCCAATCTAAGTTAAACTACTTTATTACTACTGATAATCAATATTTAGGAACTTATGCAAAATATTATATAGATACAGCAAAAATCGGCACTAAATATGGTAATGATGATACCTTGCAAGAGTTGCCAAGAATCCAATATCATAGCTTTTTTGATACATTTATAGTTCCAAATTTGACCTATTCATTTGATTTTAAATATCATAATTACACAAGAAAGATTGGAGCTAGTGCTAATCAATATGAGATAGATATTCCGCTTGGATTGCAGTTTGGGATATTTGATGATTATGCGAATTTATATTTAAGCCAGAATCTATATGCTTCACATATAGATTATAATCGTGCTAAATACTATAATGGCACTGATTTTTATACTAATAATAGCGATGATATAATCAACCATTATCACAGAATTTTACTAGAAAGTGATATAGCTAGAGCTTTTAGCAGTTTTTACCACACTTTAAATTTTAAATTTGATTATATTAAACCTGGATATAATGATGGCGATACTAATGAAAAGCTTTTAAAATACTATTTAATCCAAGATGGAATGGCGTATAATGCTAGCAATTTATCGCTTTTTGAAGATAATTTTATAGATAGAATTTCAAATAAATATACAATCGAGCGACTGGCATTTGAAGGTTCGCAGTTTTTTTATGATTCAATGGGACAAAAGCTAATAAGGCATAGTATAAAACAGAGCTATAACTTTGATGATAGTGATATGGAGAGCTTGGAGAATAGATTTAATTTATACTATGGAAATTTTGATTTTGCCAATAAAATAGAGTATTCTCATATTGATAATGATCTTTCAAAAATCCAAACAGGCATCTCATATAATGGTAGCAAAATCGCAACAAGAGTATGGCATACATATGATAAAAACTACTATGATGGAGATGCATATGATAAAGAGAGCTATATAAGCGGTAGTGCAAATTTTAAATTGCCATATAATTATGAGCTATTTGCCGGGGTGGATTATGATTTACAAAGAGATTATACTAAGATGTGGCAAAGCGGAATTCACTATAAGAGAAAGTGCTGGGATTATAGTTTAATATATAAAGAAGATATTGAGCCAAAAAACACAAGTGCTGGTATAGAGTCTAAAAAGAGCCAAGGAGTATATCTATATTTTAGTTTCTATCCATTGGGTGAGTTTAAATATGATTTCTCTATAGAACAAGATAGTAAGGCGATAAATTGATAAATCCAAATGAACTTAAATTTCAAAATGAGCTAGATGCTGCTAATAAGCTATTAGAGGCGCTGCCGCAAAAAGAGCTTATGGATGGAAATTTTGTTATAGTTTGCTCATCTTTAGATAGTGTAGTGCTAGCTGATGAGTTGGCTAATAGACTTGAGCTTAGCTATGAATTGCTTTTTAGTGAGAGATTATACGCTCCAAATAACCCTGAATGCGAGATTGCTATAGTAAGTGAGATTGAGGAGATTGTCTATAATAGTGAGTTAGTTAATGCATTTGATATAAGCTTGGATTTTATATATGGAGAGGCTCATCGTAAATATGAAGAGAAAATTTTAAAAAATGTTTATAAATATCGCAAAGGCAAGTTATTAGAAAATCTTCAAGGTAGAAATATATTATTAGTTGATTTAGGATGTCAAACAGGGATTACAGCTTTAGTGTGTATAAAATCACTAATAAATTTAGGCGTCAAATCCATAGTGTATGGCACACCATTAATCGCTTCTGATATACTATCATATTTTAATACCTTAGTTGATAGCTTATATTATGCTAAGAAGATAAGTAATTTTGTGGATGTGGATTTTTATTATAGTGATAGGGTGGCGGTGGATTCTGTTATGTCTATTTTAGAAGATAGCCCACACTATCTACCATTACAAAAAATACAAAAATCAAAGGAGATATAGATGCAGTGCAGTATAGAGGTAAATAATCAAATTCAAATTTTCGATCTAAACAAGGTCGCTAAACAAGCTAGTGGAGCGGTGCTTTTAAGAGTAAAAAATAGTGTAGTATTAGCTACAGTAGCAAGAGAAGATACACAAGTTGAAGAAGATTTTTTACCCTTAACTGTCCAATATATAGAAAAGCAATACGCAGCTGGGAGAATTCCAGGCGGATATGTTAAGCGTGAGACAAAGCCAGGTGACTTTGAGACCCTTACAAGTCGCATAATTGATAGAAGCCTTCGTCCGCTATTTCCTAAGGGCTATGCTTATCCTACGCAAATAGTAGTGATGGTATTGAGTGCTGATCCAGAGGTGGATTTACAAGTTATTGGATTAAATGCTGCAAGCGTGGCACTATATTTAAGCGATATTCCAGTTGAGCGTCCTGTGTGTGGGGTTAGAGTTGGGCATATTGATGGTGAGTTTATTTTAAATCCTAGCAACTCTGAGCTTAAAAAATCCACCCTTGATCTATATGTAGCTGGTGTTAAAGATGAGCTTTTGATGATAGAGATGAGAAGCTTGCCAAACATCTCAAACGATATGGCACCTATGATGATTATAGATCCAGTGATGGATATGGGGCTTTGTAGTGATTTTATTCAAAAGCAATCTATGAATGAATTTGATGAAAATAAGATACTTGAAGCGATTAAATTTGCTAATATAGCTATACTAAATGGCTCTAATGCTTACGAAGAGGCCTTTAGAGAGTATAAGAAAGCACCAGCGCAGCTAGAGTATAAAAGCGAGATAGAAAATAGAGATATTGCCATTTATGTAGATGAATTTTATAAAGATGAGGTCAAAAATGCTATAAATCAGATGGCAAAAAGTGAGCGAGCTAGTCAGTTAAATCAAATTGCTAGTCAAATAGCCTCTAGCGATACTGCTATAAGCGAGTCTTGGGACAAGGAGCTTATCTTAAATATCTTAAGTAAATATAAGAAAAAAATTGTAAGAGAGCAGATAATAAATCAAGGTTTAAGAGCTGATGGTAGAGGTTTAAGAGATGTAAGACCTATTAGCATTGAGACAAATATATTGCCAAACGCACACGGAAGCTGTCTATTTACAAGGGGGCAAACTCAAGCTTTAGTCGTGGCGACTTTGGGAACTGATAGCGATGCTCAAATGAGTGAGCTACTAACAGAAAAAGGCGTTGTAGCAGATAAATTTATGTTTAATTATAATTTTCCTGGATTTAGCGTAGGGGAAGCATCTGCCATTAAGGCTCCAGGTCGCAGAGAGCTAGGTCATGGAAATTTAGCCAAAAGGGCGTTATATCCAAGCGTGGAGCTAGATAGTCCATACTCTATTAGGCTTGTTAGCGAAATTTTAGAAAGTAATGGCTCAAGCTCTATGGCTAGTGTGTGCGGTGGCTCTTTAGCACTTAGAGCCGCTGGAGTACAAAGCTCTAAATTAGTAGCTGGAGTGGCTATGGGGCTAGTATTTGAAGGCGATAAATATGCGATATTAACTGATATTATGGGATTAGAAGACCACGATGGGGATATGGATTTTAAAGTAGCAGGTAGCATAGATGGCATTACGGCACTTCAGATGGATATTAAACTTGGTGGAATTAGCCAAGAGGTATTAAAAGAGGCACTTTTACAAGCTAAAGAGGCAAGAGAGCATATCTTAAACATTATGCAAAAAGCAAATGATGATATAGTGGTAAATGAGGATATATTGCCAAAACTAGAGCTATTTAGCGTTGATCCATCAAAGATTGTAGATATTATCGGTCAAGCTGGTAAGACAATAAAAGAGATAATTGAGAAATTTGATGTAAGCATTGATTTAGATAGAGAAAAAGGCGAAGTTAAGGTATCTGGGGCGCAAAAAGGCAAGGTAGAAGCGGCAAAAGAGTATATAATCCAAATTACGCAAAAAGATCATAAACCAAGAGGCGGTAAAAAAGATAGCAAAAATATTGATAGCTTTAAAATAGGAGATGAATTTGAAGGAGAGATTATCAAGATAGCTACATTTGGTGCATTTATCTCACTAAGAGATGGCGTAGATGGGCTTTTACATATCTCAAAAATCAAATCTCCAATCAAAGAAGGGGAGCGTCTTAAGGTAAAAGTAAGCGAGATTAAGTCTGGTAAAATCTCATTAGATTTAGTTTAAAAGGAGAGTTTATGAATATTAAAAAGATATTTTGTCCATTGATTCGCACTGATGAGATAGAAAGTGATATATATGGCGGTTTGCTTATCGCTAAGAAATTTGAGGCTCATATAGACTTTTTATCTTCGCAAATGGATTTTGAGTCGATTTTAGATATGACTATTAGTAGAAGTAATATGTTTGAGTCATTAAAGGGTGCATTTGCCACAGAGCTAAATGAACAAAAAAATAAAAATTATCAAATTTTTAAAAGAGTTTGCGATGATTTAGGTATAAGTATCGGCAATATCGCTAGTGTGGCAAGTGCGAATTTTGAGACACAAAATGGTATTAGAAGTCGTGTTTATGAGTATGAGGCTAAATTTTGTGATTTAGTCGTTACAGCTTGTCCTATAAAAGGCGAGGCTACATCGACATTTGACGCAGCTGTGATAAATAGCGGTAAAAACGCAATTATAATGCCAAATTCAATGAAAAAATTTAGTATGGATAATATACTAATTGGCTGGAATGGCACAACAAGCATATCAAGAAGTCTTACAAACTCAATGAGTATATTAAAAAAAGCTAAAAATATTCATATAATTGTAACTAAAAAATATGATAATTCAGTCTTGGATATTAAAACCAGACTTCTTAGCTATCTAGAGTATCATGATGTAAATGCTACATTTGAGGTGGTAACTACTACAAATATTCCAGGTGAGGCCTTGCTAGAAAATACATTAAAAGGCAATTTTGATATGGTTATAGCTAGTAGTTATGGCGAAAATGGGGTAAAAGAGATATTCTTAGGTGGTAGCACGAAGTACTTTTTAGAAAATACTCCAGTGCCGGTATTTATGTAGCTTAGAAGCTACTTTTTGGGTCGTGTTGGTGATTGTCAGTCCATTTAAGCATTGTGCCACCTAGCATATGGAAGTGTAGATGTGGCACCTCTTGACCGCTATTTTCTCCGCAGTTAGTAACTAGGCGGTATCCAGTTTTATCCACGCCTATGGCTATTGCCACTTCTTGGATAAATTTTGTCATCTCTCCCATTAGAGTTGGATCCATCTCTTGGAAATTTTCATAGTGCTTTTTAGGTATTATCAAGATATGCACAGGCGCCTTAGGATTTATATCATGAAATGCTAGAAATTTATCATTTTCTAAGACCTTATTTGATGGAATCTCACCAGCTACAATTTTATCAAAAATACAAGACATTGTTAAACTCCTATGTGAAATTATTCATAATTATATCAGATAATTTTTATAATTCCTTATAAATTTTGATAATTTTTCTATTTTTATTAAAGTTGTTTAAATATTCAAATGATAACTCATTTTAGTATTAGATGGATTAATAAATTTAACTTATCAGTATCAATTTTTTTTAATTAAATTTTGGATACAATAAATCTAAAAATTAGTTAAGGAATATGGTTTGCAAGATATTATTAGTAAGATTGACTTAGCTGCAAGCTTAGATGAATTAGAGCAAATTCGGCTTGAGCTATTTGGCAAAAAGGGTAGCATTACGGCTGAATTTAATAGATTAAAAGATGTTGAGCCTGAAAATAAGAAGGCTTATGCTCAAAGCTTAAATATCAAAAGAGACACTCTAACAGCCAAGCTAAATGAGAGAAAAATAATCCTTGAGAGTGAGTATATTAAAACTAAAATGAAAAGCGAAGCCATTGATATTTCGCTATTTGATGAGCCGCTTTCTACTGGCGCTTTACACCCAGTGATGCAGACAATGGATAGGATTATTGACTATTTTGTAGCACAAAATTTCAGTATTGAAACCGGGCCGCTTATTGAAGATGATTTTCATAATTTTGAAGCTTTAAACTTACCCAAATACCACCCAGCAAGGGATATGCAAGATACATTTTATTTAAAAGATTTTAGACTTCTTAGAACTCACACTAGCCCAGTCCAAGTCCGCACCATGCTAAATCAAAAGCCACCGATCCGTATGATTGCGCCGGGGTCAGTCTTTCGTAGGGATTTAGACCTTACTCACACTCCGATGTTTCATCAAGTAGAGGGCTTAGTCGTTGAAGAAGATACGAAAGTTAGCTTTGCGAATTTAAAATATATTTTAGAAGATTTTTTGAGATATATGTTTGGTGATGTTAAGGTTAGATTTCGACCTAGCTTTTTCCCATTTACAGAGCCTAGCACAGAAGTGGATATTAGCTGTATTTTTTGTAGTGGGTGCGGATGTAGAGTCTGTAAGCAAACAGGTTGGCTAGAAGTCCTTGGTAGTGGGGTAGTTGATCCAAATGTATTTGAGGCTGTAGGGTATAAAAATGTAAGCGGATATGCTTTTGGGCTTGGAGTGGAGCGTTTTGCGATGTTGCTTCATAGAATTCCTGATCTTAGAAGCTTATTTGAAGGGGATATTAGACTATTGGAGCAGTTTAAATGATAATAAGCAAAAAGTGGTTAAATGAGATTATAGATTTTTCAAATTTTAGCACCGAGCAGATCTGTGCTAAGCTAAATTCAATCGGATTAGAAGTAGATAGTGTTACTAATATCAAAATTCCAGATAATATAGTTGTTGGCTATGTAAAAAGCTGTCTAAAGCATGAAAATAGCGACCATCTACATCTCTGTGAAGTTGATGTAGGAGATAGAGTTTTACAGATAGTTTGCGGTGCTAAAAACGCAACTTCTGATATATATGTAGCTGTGGCTATGGTCGGTGCTATTATGCCAAATGGCTTGGAGATTAAAGAGGCTAAATTACGAGGCGTCCAAAGTAGCGGAATGCTATGCTCATCAACTGAATTAGGCTTACCTAAGATCAATGATGGGATTATGATCTTAGATGATAGCATTGGAGAGCTAGAACTTGGCAAAGCTCTTAATGAATATGATATTTTAAATGATGATATTATAGAGCTTGAGCTAACACCAAATCGTGGAGATTGTCTAAGTATTTATGGTGTAGCTAGGGATCTATCTGCGGCCTTTGATATCGCAATGAGAGATGAAAAATCTCTTAGCGAAGATGATAGACAGCTTGGGATTGGTCGTTTGCTTAGCATACATTGCGAAGATAAGATAGATGGAGCCTTTGCTTATAGAGCCATTGGTATCTCACAAGGCTTTAATCAAAGTCTTAAACTTGCTCTTAGAGTTGCGATGATAGGCTCAAACAAAACTACAAATTTAGAGCGAGTATTGGAGTATATCACCCACCATACAGGGGTTATATTTAGAGCTTATGATCATGGTAAATTAGCAAGTAGTAGCGATGAAAAAATCGCTATAAAAATCAAAAAATCAGGTAATAAATTATATGAAATTAGCTCTGCTGATAAGATACTTAGTATAGCAGGAATCTCTCAAAGCAGTGAAGCTAGAGTGGATGAAAATACCAAAATTGCGATAATAGAAGCTAGTTATATAGACCCAAATTTAGTATTGGAGTTGCTAGGCGATAACAAAAATATATCAAAAGATGAATTCGCCTACAGAACAGCTCGTGGGTCAGAGCCAAATTTAAATTATGCTATGAATATCTTATTTAATATTTTTGCCAAAGATAGCAATATATCGCCATATTCTGGCACCCAACAAGTCCAACTAGATAAAGAGCAGCTAACGATCAGCTTTAGCGCATCTGAGATTAGCTCAATGATCGGAATGCAAATAAGTAGCAGCGATGTCGTTAAAATCCTTAAAAAGCTTGGATTTGATATTAATGCCAATGTCGAACAAGAGCAGATATATGCTAAAGTCCCATTATATCGACATGATATCTTAAATTCTCATGATATTTGCGAAGAGATTGTAAGAATAATTGGGATTGATAATATCCTATCAAAAGCCTTAGAATATAGCGAAAAAAACCGCACAAATCAAGCATATAATAGATATAAATTATCTCGTGATATTAGGCAAAAAGCTGCGAATTTAGGATTTTTTGAAAGTGTGCATTATCTATTTGATAATCCAGCCGAGCTAAAAGAATTAGGTGTGCCTTGCTCATCTGAAGCGTTGCTAAATCCGATAAATAGCGAACTTAGCATCTTAAAGCCAACTCTTATAAATCATCTATTAAACGCAACAAGCTTTAATATCAAAAACTCAAAAAGATCAATTAAGTTATTTGAATTTGGCGATGTTATTAGCAAAGATGGGATTCAAAGGGCTAAATTTGGCTTTGTTTTTAGCGGACTTATAGGTGAGCCAACGCTGTTAAATGGGGCTAAACCAGCTACTATTGATTTTATACATTTTGCCAATTTAATCCAAAATATTTTAGGTAAAATTGAGCTAAGAAAATCAAGTGATATTGAATTTCTAAGCGAATTTGAACAAGCAAAAGTCTATCAAAATGGTGATTATATCGGCTATATTGGTAGAGTAAATGCTACAATAGAACAAAGCAGAGATCTATTTAAAACCTATGTTTGTGAGATAGATTTTGACAATTTAAAACCTATAAAAAAATTAGCAAATCCATACTCTAAATTCCAAAGCTTAAGTAGAGATTTAAGCATCATAATGCCAAAAGATATGCCTTATATCCGCATTAAAGAGACAATTGAGAAGTTAGAAATTAAGAGCTTAAAAGAGTTTTTACCAGTTGATATCTATAGTGATGAGAGCTTAGGCAATAGCGTGAGTTTGAGTATTAAATTTACATTTCAAGATGATAGCAAAACCCTTGAAGATGAAGAGATTGTAGCTATTATGGATAGTATTTTAAGAGCATTAAAAGAGAATTTGGGTATTGGATTAAGATGAGAGTAGAGCCTTTAAAATCAAAATTTGATGTAGAGTTTGACCTAGTATCAACAGATAAATCCATTAGCCATAGGTGTGCGATATTTTCGCTTTTGAGTGATGGGGTGAGTGTAATTAGCGATTATCTTGAGGCTGAAGATACTTTAAATTCATTAGAAATTGCTAAAAAACTTGGCGCCAAAATCGAAAAAATTGATAATAAATACTATATCACTCCACCAACCAAAATTAGCTCGGCTAAATCAGTTTTAGAGTGCGGCAACTCTGGAACTGCGATGAGAATATATATGGGGCTTTTAGCAGGTTGCGATGGATTTTATGTATTAAGTGGCGATGAGTATCTAAATGAACGCCCAATGAGGCGAATCGCTGAACCGCTTATGAAAGTTGGTGCTACTATCGATGGTAGAGATAGTGCTAATAAAGCACCGATCGCTATTAGAGGTAGAAACTTAGACTATTTTAGCTACGATTCTAAGATATCTTCAGCACAGGTCAAAAGCGCCTTAATCTTAGCTGGACTTTGTGCGAAGGGTTGTGAATTTAGCGAACCAGAATTGAGCCGAGATCATAGTGAAAGAATGCTAAAAGGAATGGGCGCTGATATCAGCTATAAAAATGGTAAAATCATAGTAAAACCACTAAATTCCAAAAAATTAAAGCCACTTATTATGAGTGTGCCAAATGATCCTAGCTCATGCTTTTTTTACGCTGTGGCTGCGGCTATAACTCCTGGGGCTAGGATTAAATTTAAAAATATACTACTTAATAAAACTAGAATTCAAGCCTATAAAATTTTAGAAAAAATGGGTGCAAAAGTTAGCTACACATTGACAAATAGCGAGTATGAAGATATAGGAGATATTGAAATTATCGGCGATAAATTAAATTCCATTATCGTAGATGATAACATCTCATGGCTAATAGATGAAGCCCCAGCCCTTGCTATTGCTTTTGCTTGTGCTAATGGTAAGAGCGAATTAAAAAATGCGGCTGAGCTTAGAGTAAAAGAGTGCGATAGAATTAGCGTAACTATCAACGCTTTAAAGGCTTGTGGTATAGAGGCTGGAGAGTATGATGATGGATTTTGGGTAGTTGGATCTAAACCAAATAGGGCATTAATAGATAGCCACGGAGATCATAGAATTGCTATGAGTTTTGCGGTGCTTGGGCTAAAGTGCGGAATGAATATATCAAAGAGCGAATTTATAGCTACATCTTTTCCTAAATTTAGCCATTTTTTAAGGGTTTTAGGAGCTAAGGTTGAAGATTGAACTTGCTAAAAATTATGGATTTTGTTTTGGCGTTAAAAGAGCTATTAAAATAGCTGAAAATTCAGCCGGTTCGCAAGAATCCACATCAGCCACAATCGGAGAATTAATACACAATAGCTTAGAAATTGATAGGTTAAAGGATAAATTTAGAGTAAAAACCTTAAAAAATATAAATGAGCTAACTGATGAGAAAAAGGCAATTATCCGCACTCATGGCATTACAAAAGGTGATTTGCAAAGGCTTAAAACCACTGGAATAGAGATAATAGACGCTACTTGCCCATTTGTAACCAAACCGCAAAATATCGTCGAGAAAATGAGTAATGAGGGTTATGAAATAGTGATATTTGGGGATATTAATCATCCTGAAGTAAGAGGCGTTATGAGCTATTCGACTAAGACTGTTCATGTGGTTTTGTCTAAAGATGAATTAGAAAGTGCTAAACTACCTCAAAAAGTAGCAGTAATATCTCAAACTACTAAGAAAATTGAAGATTTTATGACTATTGTAACCTACCTTATGCAAAGAGTAAAAGAGGTTAGAGTCTTTAATACAATATGTAATGCGACCTTAGAAAATCAAGAGGCCGTAAGAGAGTTAGCTACAAAAGCAGATGTGATGGTAATCGTAGGCGGTAAAAACTCATCAAATACCAAGCAGTTATATTTAATAGCTAAGAATTTATGCAAGGATAGCTATTTGATTGAGAGTCAAGATGAGTTAAATTCATCTTGGTTTAAAGATAAGAAATATTGTGGCGTAAGTGCTGGGGCTAGCACACCTGAGTGGGTTATACAAAATGTGATAAAAGAGCTTGAAAATATCGATAAAATTTGTAATGGTTAATATAATATAAAGCTAAAAAAAGGTAGAATTTAGCACTTAAATGCTGTAAAGCAGAAAGAAATCTATAGATAAAAGGAACAAGATGGCTGAGGCGAATAAATTCGTTAATAATGACATTGACAAAATCGAGCTAGAAGAAGATTTTGCTACTATGTTTGAAGAGTCTTTAAAGAGTGAAGAAGCTACCGTGTGCGATGGTGTAATCGTAAATATCAAAGATGATGAAGTCTATGTAGATATACGCAAAAAATCAGAAGGAGTGATGAGTATATCTGAGATCACTGATGAGAATGGAAATTTGCTATTTAATATCGGTGATAGCATTAAAGTAGCAGTAACAGGCTCTAAAAATGGCAGACCTAGCGTATCACATAAAAAAGCTCTTAGAAAAGAGAAGGTAAAGGCATTTATAGATAATTTTGATGAGAATGCTGAGAATATATTTGATGTAAAGATTATATCAAAAAATAAAGGTGGTTTTGTCGCTGTTAATGATGATGGTATAGAGTTTTTTATGCCTAGATCGCAAAGCGGATTTAAAGACCCAAATCAAGCTATGAATAAGAGCTTTAAAGTCAAAGTAATTAAGATTGATAAGGAAAATCAAAGCATTGTAGTCTCACGCAAAAAGCTAGTTGATGAAGATAGAAAAAAGCGTAAAGAGATAGTATCTACAATCTTAGAAAATAAAGATATAATAGAAGGCACAATCAAAAAAATTACAACATATGGAATGTTTGTAGATGTAGGTGGAATAGATGGCTTAGTCCATTATAGCGAGATTAGCTATAAAGGTCCAGTAAATCCAAATACTCTATATAAAGAGGGTGATAAGGTAGATGTCAAAATTATTAAATATGATAATGAGAAAAAGCATCTATCGCTATCTATTAAAGCAGCGGCTCCAGACCCATGGGAAGAGATCAAAGATGGCTTAGAGGTAGGAGATACTATTAAGGTAACTGTAAGTAATATCGAGCCTTATGGGGCTTTTGTTGATTTGGGTAATGATATTGAAGGCTTTTTACACATTAGCGAAATTTCTTGGGATAAAAATATAAAAAATCCTAAAGATTTCATCAAAGAAAATGAAGAGTTAGATGTAGAGGTTATAGAGATTAACCCAGCTAGTCGTCGCCTAAGAGTAAGTCTTAAAAATTTATTACCAAAACCATTTGATGAGTTTAGCTCTAAATTTAAAGAAGGAGATGTGGTAAAAGGTATAGTAACTACTCTTACTAATTTTGGTGCTTTTGTAAGAGTAGGCGGATTAGAGGGCTTATTACATAATGAAGACTCATCTTGGGATAGAAATGATAAGTGTAAAGATATGTTTAAAGCTGGCGATGAAGTAGAGGTAAAAATCATTAAAATTGATCCAAAAGAGCAAAAAATCTCTTTAAGCCAAAAAGATTTAAAAGCTAGCCCGGCTATGGAATATGCTAGATCTCACTCTATAGGCGATATTGTAAGTGGAACTATAAGAGATATTAAAGATTTTGGTATATTTGTAAGCTTAGATGGCAATGTCGATGCTCTAATTAGAAAAGAAGATATAGGCTCACTTGATATTGATTCTTTAAAAATTGGAGATAGCATAGAGGCGGCTATTGCTTTTATTGATGAGAAAAAGAATAGAATTCGCCTAAGCGTAAAAAGATTAGCTAAACAAAAAGAGCGTGAAGTCTTAAATGAGATTAATGATGATGATAAAATGACGCTCGGTGATATTATTAAAGAGCAGTTAGCATAATTGAGTTATGAAAACTAACAGCCTTTATCTTATTTTAGCTGTTATATTTGTAGTAGTTTTTGGTGGATTGATAGCCTTGTTTGCTTATGCAAATTCGGGGCTATCCTCTCCTTTAGCGACAGCTACTAGTAGTGATATAAATTTAGAGTATAACTATCAAAAATCAGGTAATTGGCTAGAGAAGATTGCAGAGTTTAAAAATAATAACTCTGTATTGCCTACAAATTTAATGATAATTAAGATAGATGATAAGAAGATTGCTGATAATAAGCCTACTAAACAATATATATTAATTATCAATAGATGTGATTTTTATTCTATGTTTTGTATAAATAGAGTTTTTAAGGATTTTAATCTAAATTTTACAGTGGTAAAAGATGGCGATATAGCTACTATTTATATGGATACAGATGATAAAGATATGGCTTTAAAAGTAGTTAATGGACTCAAAAAATATAATATTCATACAACTTTAAAGGAAATTAACCTATGAAAACAGTTATAGTGTGCGATGCTATCCATCCAGTTGGTTTTGAAATTTTAAATGCTCAAAGTGATATAAAAGTTATCGATGCTGTAGATATGCCAAAAGATAAACTTTTAGAGATTTTGGGTGAGGCTGATGTGGCTATTACTCGTAGCTCAACTGATTGTGGTGAGAAATTTATAAACGCAGCTACAAAATTGAAGGCTTTAGTTAGAGCTGGTGTCGGCGTGGATAATGTTGATATAGATGGCTTTTCTAAAAAGGGCATTATAGTTATGAATGTACCAACTGCAAATACAATTGCGGCTGTTGAAATGACTATGTGCCATCTGTTAAATAGTGCTAGAAATTATATTAATTCAGTAAATGACTTGCAGCAAAATCGTGTTTGGAAGCGTGAAAAATGGTATGGTAATGAGCTTTATGGCAAGACTTTAGGCGTAATTGGTTTTGGTAATATCGGCTCAAGAGTAGCATATAGAAGTCTTGCTTTTGGTATGAAGGTTATAGCCTATGATCCATATATCGATCCTAGCAAGGCTACAGATATGGGGGCTACATATACTACGAATTTTGATGATATTTTGGGTTGTGATTTCATCACTATTCACACACCAAAAAATAAAGAGACTACAAATATGGTAGATGAAGAGCAGATTGCTAAGATGAAAGATGGAGTAAGGCTTATCAATTGCGCTCGTGGTGGCTTATATAATGAAGAGGCTCTTTATAAGAATTTAAAAAGTGGTAAAATAACATATGCTGGTATCGATGTGTTTGTTAAAGAGCCTGGCAATGACCATCAGCTACTAGAGCTTAGCAATGTAAGTGCTACTCCGCACCTAGGTGCTAACACATATGAATCACAAAAAAATATCGCCATTGATGCAGCAGAGCAGGCTATTAGCGCAGCAAGGGGTATTTGCTATCCAAATGCTCTAAATTTACCTATTAAAGTAGAGGATTTACCTTTGTTTGTGGCTCCTTATACAGAGCTTTTACCTAAGATGGCATATTTTGCCTCTCAGCTTAGCGGTAAAAAGCAGATTAAAGCTATTAGATTGGAGCTTGAAGGAGAGGTATCAGATTACGCTGAAGCTATGCTATCTTTTGGCATCGCTGGTGCTTTAAAAGATGTTTTAGGTGATACTATAAATTATGAAAACGCCACGCTAAAAGCAGCTGAAAAGGGTATTGAAGTATCTACTAATGTAGTGCCAACAAGTGGATATAAGAGCAAATTAACAATCAAGCTAATCACAGATGAGGACTCTGTGAGCGTAGGTGGCACTGTATTTAGCGAAACAGAGCAAAGAATAGTAAGTGTAAATGGCTTTAAGACTGATTTTAAGCCAAAAGGCAGAATGATAGTATTTAAAAATCGTGATATACCAGGCGTTATTAGCGATATTAGCGGAATTTTAGCAAAAGCTAAGATTAATATTGCTGATTTTAGATTAGGTAGGGATAATGATGGCTTTGCCCTAGCTGTTATATTAGTAGATGAGGATATTAACAAAGATATACTAGACCAGCTAAATGCACTTGATGCGTGTGTGTGGGCTAGATATGCAGTATTAATTTAAAAGGAGAAAATATGGCAACATACTCTATGGGAGATTTAAAAAAGGGTTTAAAAATCGAAATTGATGGCAAACCTTATAAAATTGTCGAGTATCAACATGTAAAACCTGGCAAGGGTGCAGCATTTGTGCGTGTAAAAATCAAATCATTTGTTGATGGTAAGGTATTAGAAAAAACTTTCCACGCAGGCGATAAGTGTGAGGCTCCAAATTTAGTAGAAAAAGAGATGCAATATCTATATGATGATGGTGAATACTCTCAATTTATGGATGTTGAGTCATATGAGCAAGTAGCCATTGCTGATGAGGAGATAGGTGAAGCTAAAAAATGGATGATAGATGGAATGATGGTTCAAATTCTATTCCACAATGGCAAGGCAATTGGTGTAGAGGTGCCACAAGTTGTAGAGCTTAAAATTATTCAAACTCAGCCAAATTTCAAAGGCGACACTCAAGGTAGCAATAAAAAACCAGCAACTCTAGAAAGCGGTGCTGTAGTTCAGATACCATTTCATGTGCTTGAGGGCGAAGTAATTCGTGTAGATACTGTGCGTGGCGAGTATATAGAAAGAGCAAATAAATAACCCCTTCCCCACTTTTTTCATCCTTGCAAATTCAATCTTTGCAAGGAAATTTTGATTAAGCAAATTTTAGGAGCACTTATGAAAAGATTGGTGTATGCTGTTTTGTTAATTGTATTAGCACTTGGTGCGTATATTTTGGTAGATAATAGACTAAAAATTGCTAAATATAATTTTGACGCAAATAGCACGCTTGGAGCTGTGAATATAACAAGCTTTAAAGATGAGTATAAAATTTTATATTTTGGCTATACATTCTGCCCTGATATTTGCCCTTCTACTTTTACTATTCTCTCATCAGTAATCGATGAAATGGGGTTAAATGATAGGATTAAAGTTCTGTTTGTTACACTAGATTTACAAAGAGATAGTGAAAAGGAGTGCGATGAATTTGCTAAATATTTTTATCCAAATTCAGTATGTTTAAAGATGACAGATGATGAGTTAAAAAGGGTAGTGAGAAATTATAACGCTAGATATGAGATTGTAAATTTACAAAATTCAGCTATGGATTATAGCGTGGCTCATAGCTCTTCACTCTATCTATTTCAAAAAGATGGAAAATTTTATAAAGAGATCTCAAATTTAACCAAAGATGAGATAAGAAAAGAGATTTTGGGATTGACTAAAAATTAATCTTAACAAATCTATTTGTTTTATCAAATCTAAATGTTAATAGATTTTGCAAAATTCCAAAAAGACACATAAATGTTATAAAGCTACTTCCGCCATAGCTATAAAATGGAAGTGGAATCCCTACAACAGGCGCAAAACCTATAGTCATAAAGATATTGATACTAACATATATAAATATCAAAAGCGCCACAGCGCTTACTGCGACTTTGATGAAATATTCATCTTTAAGCTTGTAATTTAAGCTCAAAAGATGGACAATCAAAAACCCATATAGCATAATAAGCCCAGCACCACCGATAAATCCATATCTCTCAACCGTATAAGCAAATATGAAATCGCTTGTAGCAATTGGTAGGAATTTAAATTTAGTTTGAGTTGCTTCATCTACGCTTTTACCAGTTATTCCGCCATTTCCGATTGCGATAATGCTCTGTCTTACTTGATAACTTGGTTTTTCGCTTATGAAATCAGCTATTCTCTTTTTTTGATAATCGTGTAAATTTTCGTATAATATTGGCGAACAAATCCCGATTAAAAGGGCTATGCTAATCCAAATTTTGCGATTTACTCCGATTATAAATAGCACTCCATATCCAGTGATTAATAGCATAAGTGCCGTGCCTAAATCTGGCTCTTTTAATATTAAAACAAATGGAAGCAGTATGTAAAAGCTAATTTTGATAAATTGCTTAAGATTATAGCCTTCATCATCTGGTGGAGTTTTTTTGATGATATAAGCAAGCATTAAGACAAAAGCAGGTTTCATAATCTCGCTTGGCTGGATTGTAAAGTTGATAAATGGAATTTCAATCCACCTTTGTGCTCCAAGCTTGCTAACGCCGACCAATTCTACGCTTAGTAGCAAAATTATATTTATCCAATATACGCTAGGGATGAGCCACTCAAGTTTGCGAATTGGTAATAAAAAAAATAGCAAAAACGCCCCAAAGCCAATTATCAAATATGCCACCATCTTAGCTGAGAGCATATCGCTAGCTTCGTTTATTAGGCTATATGAAAGAAATATGATTGGCAAAATAAGTGCTGGTTGAACATAGTCAAAATGTGTTAAGATTCTCTTATCTAATAGTATCAAAATTCAAACCTAAGCAAAATTTGGCTAAAATTCTAGCCAAAAAAGGGTTAATATTGACTGAATTTATATCTACAAATATCGCAAGGCTAGACCAAGAGCTGACATCTCATCTTAATATTTCACGAAATCAAGTGATAAATTTAATCAAAAGCGCAAATGTAAGCGTAAATAATAAGGTGGTAAAAAAAGCTGGATTTAATCTAAATTTAGGCGATAAAATCACGATAAATCAAGCTAAAATCACTCAAATTCAAAGCGAATTTAAAGCTGAGTTTGATATAGAAATCATATATGAAGATGATGATATTTTGGTAATTAATAAGCCAATTAATATCACAGTCCATCCAGCTCCAAGCGTCAAAGAAGCCACGCTTGTAGAGTGGCTAAAGCAAAATGGCTACACGCTTTCAAATTTAGCCTCTCAAGAGCGTGCTGGAATAGTCCATAGGCTAGATAAAGGCACTAGCGGAGTGATGGTAGTGGCTAAAAATAATGAATCTCACGCAAATTTAAGCTCTCAATTAAGCAGTAGAGATATGGGTAGAATTTATTTAGCACTTTGTGATTTGCCTCTTAAGGAAAATTGTATTATAAATAGACCAATTGGTAGGCATATGCAAAATAGATTAAAAAATGCCGTAATAAGTGGTGCAAAGCCTTCTAAATCAGCATTTGCTAATATTTTAACAAGCGAAAATAAGATGGTAAATTTGATCGCTGCGAAGCTATTTACTGGGCGAACTCATCAGATTAGGGTGCATTTAGCAAGTATAAATCGTCATATTTTAGGAGATGATTTATATGGTTTTAAGAGCAATAATGATAAAATAGGCAGAATTTTTTTACACGCATATATTTTGAGATTAATTCATCCTAGAAGTGGTCAAATTATGGAATTTAAAGCCCCTTTGCCTAATGAATTTTATGAGCGTATTGGTAAGGAATTTAATAAGGAGATAGTAGATGAGAGTATTGGTGTTTTGTGTGATGTTTTTAGGGATATTTCTTGCTGGGTGTGTTACGAATAAAGCAACGCAGATAGATCCGAATTTGCCTATAGTAAATGAGCTAAAAACTATTAGCGATATGACTGAGATTGCTTTTGAGTGGCTATTGATGGCTGATGCAAATATCAGCGGATACTACCTATATCGCTCAAATCCAAATGATAATAATCAACTAAATGTAATAGCTAAGCTTGATGATAAATTCACCACCCATTATGTAGATAGTGCGTTAGCTCCATCAACTGAGTATCTATATGAGCTTAGGACATATAATGAGCTAGGCAATATCTCAGCACAAGGACAAAGAATCAGTGCTACAACTCAGCCTCTTATTGAGTCAGTTACATTTATTCAAGCTCTTTATGGTTTGCCAAATAAGATAAAAGTTTTATGGCGCCCCCATCCAGACCTTAGGGTGGCTTCATATATATTAGAAAAAAGCTCACTATCTAGTGATAGTTGGCACGAAGTAGCTCGTATAAATGGCAGGTTAAATGTAGAATATATAGATAATAGTGTTGAGCCAGGGCAGAATTATAGATATAGAATTTCAGTCAAAACCTATAGCGGTATCATATCAGCTCCTAGTAAGGTAGTAGATGCACAGACAAAGGCGTTACCAAATATGGTTATGAATTTAAGTGCTAGTGTGAATTTACCTAAAAAAATTATTTTGACTTGGGATCCAAATTCAAATGATGATTTTAATCACTATGCTATTTACCGTGCTACAAATGATATATTTCCTATGACAAAGGTTGCTACCACTTTAGATACGGCATATGAGGATTTGATTAATGATAATGGGGTGAATTATTATTATAAGGTTACAGCTGTAGATAGTGATGGCTTAGAAAGCCCACGCCAAAATAACGCAGTAGTCGGCTCAACTCTTCCAGCCCCTAAAGAGCCGCTATTTAGCTCAGCTGGATTTAATGGCTCATCTGTGGAGCTTAGCTGGAATCAAGGTAGTGATTTAAGAGCTGTAAAATACAAAATTACAAAATCAAGCAGTGAAGGCGAGAATATAATTTATGATATAAATTCTCAAACTTATAGCGATTTTGAAGTTAGAAGAGGCGTAGAATATACATATAAAATTCAAGCCATAGATGAGTTTGGCTTAGAGTCTAAATATAGTCAAAAAGCAGTGGTGATAACTAAATAATGCCAAATTTTTTAGCTAAGAATTTAAAAGATATTAAACTTCCAGTATCATTGGATGGGGTGGAGTTTATCTGGGAGGCTATAAATGGCGATGAGAAGTTAGTATATACTAAAGCTTTAGATTGTGAATTTTGCCTTGTGGTAAAAAATAGCGGCGACAAATATGTAATTAAGTGCGATAAACTCTCAAGACCAGCCAATCTTAAGGCTATACAAAAGGCATTAATAGCATATAAAGATCTATTTGCTACTGATGTTATTAGTCAGGCTATAGCATTAAAAGAGTCTAAAAATAGCAGTTATAATCAGTATATAATAAGCAGCGATGAGCTTTTAAGCAGATTAGATGGTTGTGAGTATAAGAGTATTTTTGTAGAGATTGGATTTGGTAGTGGTAGGCATCTACTATATCAAGCTAAAGAGAACCCAAATAAACTAATAATAGGTATAGAGGTGTATAAACCAGCTTGTATGCAAGTAGAAAATTTAGCTAGAATTAATGGGTTAAATAATATTTTATTACTAAATTTAGATGCTAGACTTGTGATGAGCTTATTAAAATCAAATAGCATTGATAGGCTATTTTTACACTTTCCAGTGCCATGGACAAAGAGTAAGATGAGACGAGTAGTAAGCGAACAATTTGCTATGGAGACTAAGCGTATATTAAAAGATGGTGGCAAATTTGAGCTAAGAAGTGATGATAGAGAGTATAGTGATTATACCATTAGTTGCTTTATGGATTTACAAATTTCAAATATACAGATATATAAAAATAGATTTTTAGAAATATCAAGCAAATATGAAGATAGATGGATAAGGCAAAATAAGGATATTTATGATGTGATCTACTCATTTTATGGTAGTAGTGATGAGCTAAATTTGGAGTGTGAATTTGAGTTTGATAGGCCAAATTTGGAGCAGATAAAATCAAATTTTACCAATAAAACTATCAAAAATAGCGATCATTTTATACATTTAGAGCGAATTTATACGCTTTGTGATGGATCTATTTTATTAAGGGTGGCATTTGGCTCATTTTATAGACCCGAGCATAGATATTTAATAATAACAAAAGATAGTATCTCATATCTATTTAAAAAGCCATTACTAACCATAGAAAATATCAAAGCTCATAAGAATTTAGAGGATATGCTAAGATGCGTCACATTGTAGAAGCTAGAGATTTGGTTTTAGAGTATGATAAAAGCTTTAAGGTTATAAATGGTGCTAGTTTTAATATAAATGTAAATGATTTTGTGTTTATAACTGGTAAAAGTGGTAGTGGCAAATCCACCTTAATCCGCTCAATGTATGGGGATATGAATATTAGTGGGGGTAGCTTAAATGTCTGTTTGAGTGAGCTAAAGGGTATTAGTAGATCTGCTTTAGCACTTCTTCGCCAAAGGGTTGGGATAATATTTCAAGATTTTAGACTTATAAATGAGTGGAATGTAGAGCGAAATGTGATGCTACCGCTAATAATCAAAGGCTACAATCAAAGCGTGTGTAAAAAACAGGCTGCAAAGCTATTAAATCATGTAAATTTACTTCATAAAGCTGATAAATTTCCACTTGAGCTAAGCGGTGGAGAACAGCAAAGAGTAGCGATGGCAAGAGCCTTAGCACACAATCCTCAACTTCTTTTATGCGATGAGCCTACTGGGAGCTTGGATGAGTATTCAAGCGATGTTATCTGGTCGCTCCTTCGCTCAGCAAAAGAGGGGCTTGGGACTTGCGTGGTGGTTGTTACACATAAGATCCCTTCAGGCTTAAGAATGCACTATCGCCATTTTGAGCTATCTAATGGAGAGATAAATGAGATCATTTAAGAGTCATATTAGCGTTATTTTCCCACTTCTTATCTTGCTTTTTGCTATTGAATTTAGCTTAATGCTTGGTAAATTTGTGAGTGATTATGAGCTAAAAATGGCAAATGATTATAATATAGTAGTTGTATCAGAAGTGGAGTTAAATGATAATATGCTAATTCCGGTTATACCGACATTTGCTTCACTTTCTACGCTTGATGCGAATTTGGTTTTAAATCGTCTTAAAAATGATATATCAGCTAAAAATATATCCGTATTAAAGAGCGTTTTACCAAGATTTTACTCCCTTAAATTGACTAAATTTCCATCTAAGGAAACTATGATGGATATAAAGACAAATTTAGTTAAAATCCAAGGCATAAAGCGAGTAGAGACATTTTCTAAAACGCACGATCAAGTCTATAATATGCTAATTTTATCTAAAAGCCTAGCTGGGTATTTTGCTATTTTGGTTGGGCTTTTGGGGCTTGTTTTGGTATTTAAGCAGATGAGAATTTGGCTTTATGAGCATCGTAGGAGAGTTGAGATTATGACGCTTTTTGGTGCGCCATATTGGCTAAAATCAGCTATGCTTTACAAACTTGCAATTGTAGATAGCATTATAGCCACTACTCTTGTTGTGATCTTTTATGCTATTTTTCCAGCACTTCCAAGCTTTAAAAGTGCGATTTTTGCCATTGGATTTGACCAGCCAAATTTAGATTTGCTAAGTGATGCGGCAATTTTATTTGGTGCATCAGTTGTGGTTTCTATTGTTGCAGTTAGCTTGGTTATGATGTTTTCAAGGCGTAGATAATGCGATTTTTACTACTTATTGCTCTATTTTTTAATGCTATTTTTGCCTCAAATGTCTCACAAAAGATTAAAGATCAAAAAGATAGCATAAGCTCAGCTAAAAAATTAGAAAATCAGATAAATAAAAAACTAGAAGAGTTAGCTATCGATATTATCGCTGGTAATAAGGCTGTAGAGAATACCGCTAAGCAAATTAGTGAGCTATCGCAGCAAGTTAAAGCCTTAGAAGATAGTGCTCATAGTGCAAATATCGAGCTTGATAAGCTTACAAGCCAAAATGGGGAGCTTATTAAGAGTCAAAAAGATATGGAGCTTAGGATGGTAAAGATTATTAGCGAGGATTTTGCTTATGATCTTGTCGTGCCAAATGATTATTCAGAGAGCCAAGATAGCATTATCGCTACTGAAATTTTGCTAAATTTAAATAGCGTGATGAGTAGTGAGTTTAAAAAATTAGCTCAAGATTACGAAGAGACAACTAATCTTATAAAATCACAATCAAAAAAGATAGAATCTATAAAATTTGACCTTAGAGAATTTCGCCAAAAACAAGCTTCGCTCAAATCCTTGCAAAATAAGCAAAAAAGAGAGTTAGAGATTTTAAATCAAGATAAAAATATCTACTCTAAGAAGTTAAATGATATTAAAAAGCAACAAGATGAGATGAGAAAGACGCTTGAGAATTTACAAATTTTAGCCGCAAAACCAAAAGAGGAGCCTAAAAAACAAGCCAAAGAGCAAACTACAGCTAAAAGCGATGATGTCAGAATGATAGGCTCAAGCTATCAAGCTGGAAATGTAAAGAGATATAATGGGGCTAAAACTATTGCGCCTTTGGATAAATTTAGCGTTAAACAGAAATTTGGCGATTATATAGATCCAGTTTATAATATTAAAATTTTTAATGAATCTGTTGTATTACGCTCAGCTACTACTGATGCTAGGGTTAAAAATGTATTAGCTGGGACTATAGTTTTTGCTAAGCAAACACCTGTGCTTGATAAGGTTGTAATAGTAGAAAATGGTAATGGAATTCATACTATTTACGCACATCTTGATAAGATCGCTCCTACTATCAAAGTAGGCCAAAAGGTGAAAAAAGGCTATGTAATTGGACGAGTTAAGCAAGATTTGACATTTGAAGTAACACAGAAAAATTATCACATAAATCCGCTAGAGCTGATCGCTATGAATTGATGGATTTAAATTTGATTATTAATTAATGCGTTTTTTAATTTGTTTTAGATATAATTGCCAAATTTTATGGAGATAGCAATGAGTAAGAATAAGCGAATTTTAGTTAAATTTTCTGGGGAAGCACTAGCTGGCGGTAATGGATTTGGGATTGATTCTCATATTTTAAGATATATTGCTGGGGAGATTAAGTCGCTAGTTAATAATGGCATCGAAGTTGGCATTGTAATTGGTGGTGGCAATATAATTCGTGGTGTGAGTGCTGCTGAGGGCGGTATCATTAAAAGAACTAGTGGCGATCATATGGGTATGCTAGCTACTGTGATTAATGCTATTGCTATGCGTGAAGCTTTGGAGCACTCTGGGCTTGATGTAAGAGTCCAAAGTGCAATTAAGATGGAGGCTATTTGTGAGACATTTATTACAGGTAGGGCTCAAAGACATTTGGAGAAAAAAAGGGTTGTGATATTTGCTGCTGGGACGGGAAATCCATTTTTTACTACTGATACTGCTGCGACTTTAAGAGCAATTGAGATAAATGCAGATATGATTATCAAAGCTACAAAGGTAAATGGCGTATATGATAAGGATCCGATGAAATTTAATGACGCAAAACTTCTAAATGAGCTAAGTTATGAAAGAGCTATGGAGGATAATATCAAGGTTATGGATGATACTGCTATTGCTTTAGCTAAGGATAACTCTTTACCAATTATAGTTTGTAATATGTTTGAAGATGGTAATTTATTGAAAATTGCAAACGGAGATTATACTAACTGCTCGATAGTTAAGAATTTATAAGAAAGGAAGATAATGAGAATAGAAGAGATAGCGGCTAAGGCTTTAGAAGCTGTGGGCGATGATAGATATAAATTAGCACTTTTAGTGGCTAAAAGAGCTGAAGCTTTAGCAAATGGGGCGCAAATTTTAGTAGATATAAACACACAAAAGATGAAATATACTGATATTGCGCTTTTAGAGATAGCTTATGGTAAAATTGCTTTAGAGGGAATAGTTGAATCAAATAGATAGCGAGCAGCTCTTAGAGCAGCTTATTGATGATGTTGTCTGTGCTAAAAGCATAGAATCGGCAAAAGATGTTTTATACTCTGTGGCTAAGCCAACTGGAATGCTTTTAAAGGCTGTTGATTACTGCGTTAGATTGCATGATGGGCAGTTTAGAAAAAGTGGTGAGCCATACTCCATTCATCCTATTTTGGTATGTTCATTTGTAGCACATATGGGTGGCGATGAGAGTATGCTTATTGCCGCTTTACTCCATGATGTGGTAGAGGATACTGAATGCACTGAAGAGGAGTTGCAATTTGAGTTTGGTGAAGAGGTTGCGGTGCTTGTGCGTGGTCTTACGAAGATTGTGGCAATTAGAGAAAATGAGCTTATTAGCTCTAGTTCCAATGAGAAGTTAGCAGCTTCAGCTTTGACATTTAGAAAGATGCTTTTAGTATCTATAGAAGATGTTAGGGTTTTGATTATCAAGCTTTGTGATAGATTACACAATATGCTAACTTTGGATGTATTAAGACCAGAAAAGCAAAAGAGAATTTCAGAAGAGACCTTGGTGGTGTATGCGCCAATTGCTCATAGACTCGGTATATCATCTATTAAGAATATATTAGAGGATTTAAGCTTTAAATATGTTATGCCTAAAGAGTATGCCGGGATAGAGTCATATATAAATGAGCATAAGCAACAACTTCAATTAAAGATAAATTCATTTAGCCAAAAGGTTAGCGAAAAGCTTTTGGCAAATGGCTTTTCTGAAGATAGCTTTGTTGTGCAAAAGAGAATTAAGCACTACTACTCAATATATCTTAAAATGCAACGAAAAGGGATAAGCTTAGAAGAGGTTTTGGATCTTTTAGCCGTTAGAATTTTAGTCCATAATCCAAAGGATTGCTATTTAGCACTTGGGATTATACATATGAATTTTAATCCATTAATATCAAGATTTAAAGATTATATCGCCTTGCCAAAGCAAAATGGATATCAAACTATCCACACAACGATCTTTGATGATAAATCTATTATAGAAGCTCAAATTCGCTCATTTGACATGCATAAAACCGCAGAGTATGGGGTGGCGGCTCATTGGAAGTATAAAAGCGGTGGCTTGGTATCGCCTAAGCTTGATTGGCTAAGTGACATTAAAGCTCAAGAGAGCGATGATAAGAGCATTGAGGATCTATATGAGTATGCTAAGGATAGCTTATATGTAGAAGATATCGCTGTATATTCTCCAAAAGGTGGGATTTTCACACTTCCTAGGGGTGCTACGGCTTTGGATTATGCGTATGAAATTCACTCCGAAGTTGGTTTGCATGCTAAAGAAGCTTATATAAATAGGATAAAAGTCCCTTTATTAACCGAGTTAAAAAATGGAGATATAGTCCGCATTGTCACAGGAGATGAGGCCAAATATCGTTGTAGTTGGCTTGATAGTGTTAAGACTGGGAAGGCTAGGGCGACTATTAGAAGTTTTTGTCGCCAAAAGTTGCGTGATATAAACTATCAAGTATCGATTGATATATTATCTGCTATATTTAATGTTAGCAATGATAGAATTTTAGATTGGTTAGAAAAAGAAGGATTAAGTAAGAAGATTTCTAAGATTGCTACAGATTCTGTATATCTAAAAGAGGTTGTTCAAATTCTAGATACGCACTCTAAAAAAGATAAGCTATTTTCTCTTAAATTTGGTGATAAACACGAGATTAAAAAGCAGAAATTTGACAATATAGTGGTATATTCAAATTTCGCTATTAAGAGTGTGGATTTTGATTATTGTTGTAATCCAAAACGGGGCGATGATATTATAGGATTTAGAAATGGTAGTAATGTTACAGTTCATCACAAGCTATGTGAAAGAGCTGCTAAGTTGATGAGTGATAAAGAGGAGATGATCTTTGTCAAATGGACAAGAAATGCTCCACATAGATATAAGGTTATTTTAAGCATTGAAAATAAAAGGGGAAGTTTGGCTGAATTTTTAACCTATTTGGCTAAGCTAAATGTCGATTTGGTTACTATTACGCTTAGTGAAAGTGATGATTTGATAGCGGCTGATTATTTTGATGTGGTAATAGAGCTTAGTGATAATTTAGATAGTTCAGTGATTAAAGATAAGCTAAAAGATCGCTATAAGATAGCTGAATTTAGCTCACTAAGTGATGCATATAAAAATTAAGGAAGATTATGATAGCTAAAATTATGAGTGAAATTAGGCGTGGAACTGCTGAGATAATTGATTATGAGCGTATTGAGAAATTAGTCAAAAATTACTATGAAAATGGCAAAAATTTCTATATCAAAGCTGGATTTGACCCTACAGCTCCAGATCTTCACTTAGGTCATACAGTGGTGCTAAATAAGATGAGATTGCTCCAAGAGCACGGCGGTATCGTGCAGTTTTTGATAGGGGATTTTACTGCTAAAATTGGAGATCCAACTGGCAAGAGTGCTACTAGAAAGATTTTAAGCGATGAGGTTATAGCTCAAAATGCTAAAACCTATAAAGAGCAGGTATTTAAAATTTTAGATGAGAATAAGACTGAAGTTATGTTTAATTCAGCTTGGCTAAATGATCTTGGAGCTGATGGATTGATCGCACTTGCTAGCACATTTAATGTAGCTAGAATGCTTGAGCGTGATGATTTTACTAAACGATATAAGGCTGAGACTCCAATTGCTATTAGCGAGTTTTTGTATCCATTATTACAAGGATATGATAGCGTAGCGATGAAGTGCGATATAGAGATGGGTGGAACGGATCAAAAATTTAATCTCTTAATGGGCAGAACTCTTGGTAGAACATATAATATCGGCAAAGAGCAAGCTATCATTATGATGCCACTTCTTGTGGGTCTTGATGGGGTTAATAAGATGAGTAAGAGTCTTGGTAATTATATTGGTGTTACTGAATCAGCCAGTGATATTTTTGCTAAAACTTTAAGCATTAGCGATGATCTTATGTGGGTTTGGTATGAGCTACTTAGTAGTTTAAGTATCGATGAGATTGATAAGCTTAAAAGTGATGTAAAAAGTGGAGCTTTACACCCTAAGGTTGCTAAGGAGAATTTAGCCCTAGAGTTAGCAGCTAGATTTAATACTAAAGAAGCAGCTATGGAAGCTATGAAGGAGTTTAATAGAGTTCATGCTAAGGGCGAATTGCCAAGCGATATGGCTAAATTTGAGATTAATGCTGATGATATTTGGATAGTAGAAGCACTTAGTTTATGTAAGTTAGTTGGGTCAAATTCAGATGCTCGTCGCCACATTAAGGCAAATGCTGTAAGCATCAATCAAGCTAAGATTAGCGATGAACAGCTTAGACTTTCTAAGGGTGAGTATGTATTACAAGTTGGTAAAAAAGCTTATGCTAGATTAGAGGTAAAATAATGGAATTAAAGAGTTTAAAGATCGGAAAATATGTAATCAAATATCCCATAATTCAAGGTGGTATGGGTCTTGGTATAAGCTGGAATAAATTAGCTGGTAATGTAAGCTTAAATGGCGGTTTGGGCGTTATAAGCTCTGTTGGTACTGGGTATTATGAGCATAGAGCTCATATCACCAAAGAGTTAAATTCAAAGCCATATGATAGTGTGAATTTCTACTCTAGAGAGGGGTTTAAAGCTATAATCGATAACGCTCGTAAAATTTGTGGCGATAGACCGCTAGCGGCAAATATAATGTGTGCTAGTAATGATTATGCTAGGATTGTAAAAGATGCTTGTGAGCATGGTATAAATATCATAATTTCAGGGGCTGGACTTCCTACCAATTTACCTGAGCTTACTAAGGGGTTTGCTGATGTAGCTTTGGTGCCAATTATAAGCTCTGCTAAAGCTCTAAAAATAATTTGTAAAAGGTGGTATGATCGCTACAATAGACTACCTGATGCGGTTGTGCTAGAAGGGCCACTTAGTGGGGGACATCAAGGATTTACATATGAGCAGTGCTTAGATCCAAATTATCAGCTTGAGAATTTGATTAAGCCAGTAGTTGATGAGGCGACTAAATGGGCTGATATAAAAAAAGAGCAAATTCCAGTAGTAGCAGCTGGTGGGATCTGGGATCATGATGATATTGCTAAGGTTATTAATCTTGGAGCAAGTGGCGTTCAGATGGGAACTAGATTTATAGGAACCTATGAGTGTGATGCTGCGGATGGATTTAAAGAGGTATTACTCGCTGCTAAAAAAGAGGATATTAGGCTTATTAAAAGCCCAGTTGGATACCCAGCTCGTGGAATTCAGACAAATTTGCTTGATTTAGTAGATAAAAAAGCTGGACCAAAAATCCAATGTATAAGCAACTGCGTAGCCCCATGTCAAAGAGGCAAAGAGGCTAAGCAAGTTGGATATTGTATCGCTGATAGGCTATATGACGCTGTAAGTGGCAATAAGGAGACTGGGCTATTTTTCAGTGGGGCAAATGGGTATAGATTAAATGAGATAATTAGCGTTAAAGAGCTTATAAAAAAGTTGGTTTATGGGGAAAATAGTTAAGCTTTTATTGCCATTTATTCTTGTTATTTTTGCCTTTGGTGGTGTGTTTGATGATTTCGATAATAAATTTACTAAGGCAAATAAACAAGATAGAGTTCAAATTTACCACGAGCTAAAGGGCGTATATCTTAATTCTATATTAAATGATAATGACAAATTAAAATTAGAGAGCTTAAAAAGATTAGTTAGTGGCGGGAAGATTCTTAAGGTAGATTATAGCGTTTATGCTAAGGAGCTAAGTAGCATACAAGCCCAAAATACCGCAATCAAAGATAGTCTAAAGCCAAAAATCGCCACTAAAAATAGCATTAAAGAGAGCAAGAATAATCAAAAAAATAATCAAAAAGATAAAAGTGGTGATATAACCTATAAAGTCCTATCTATATCATCTTCTAAAACCACTTTTATTTTGAATTTAAATAGTAATAGTAGTGATTTAAATATCAAATCATCACAGCTTAATCAGAATAAAACATATCGCAAAATATTTGATTTTAATGGAGTATTAACTACAAGTTATAAGAATAAAAAGGATCAAATCTCAGATCAAATCAGAATAGCTCAGTTTAATAAAGAGATAGTTAGGGTTGTTTTCACTGATGATAAATCGCAAGATATTGAGTATAAATTAAGCGGTAATAGTGTGATTTTTACCCTAAAATCAGCTAAAAATTCAAATTTCACCACAAAATCAACTACGCAAAAAGCCACCACCACAAAAAAATCTACACAAAAAAGCGATAACGCTCAAAAAGCCACCATAAAGACAAATTCAGGTAAAAATAAGATTGTAGTTTTAGATGCTGGACATGGCGGTAAGGACGCTGGAGCTGTAGGTAAAAATAAATTATATGAGAAAAATGTTGTTTTAAATATAGCCTTAGAGGCTGGAAGGATCTTAAAAAATCGTGGTTATAAGGTGTATTATACAAGAAGTAGCGATAAATTTATAAATCTTAGAAATCGCACAAGCTTTGCTAATGAGAAAAAAGCTGATATATTCATCTCAATCCACGCAAATGCCGCCCCAAATGAGAAAAAAGCTAAAGAGATGCAAGGCATTGAGACCTATTTTTTAAGTCCAACTAGAAGTGAGCGAAGCATGCAAGCTGCAAATTTAGAGAATAAAGCTGATACCGATGAGATGAACTATTTTACCAAAATTAGTTATCTAAATTTTTTAAACCGAGAGAAGATTATCGCTTCTAATAAGCTTGCTATTGATGTTCAATCCAATCTCTTAGGTGCGGTCAAATCTAAATTTAAAGTAGTAGATGGCGGGGTAAGAGAGGCGCCATTTTGGGTTTTGGTGGGGGCTTTGATGCCTGCTGTATTGATAGAAGCTGGATATATAACCCATACAAATGACCATAAATTGCTATCGGATAAAAACTACACTAACAAAATTGCTCTTGGGATAGCAAATGGAATTGATGATTATTTTGCGAAAAATCAATGATTGAGTATATCAATAATACGCTTTATAGCTCTAAATTTGATGATATATACTTTAATACTTATGAGCCGCTTAAGGAGTGCCAATACTCTTATAGTAGTGCTTTGGAGCAGATTGATAATGATGAAATAGTAGTAGCTGAGGCTGGATTTGGCACGGGGCTAAATCTCTTTTGCACTATTGAAAAATTCAAAACCCTAAACAAAAAAAGCCTTCACTATATCGCAGTTGAGAAGTATCCATTTAGCAAGAATGAGCTAACTACTATATATAGAGAGCTTGGGCTTGGTGGCGATATTTATGATGAGTTTTTAGATAGTTATTATATTGTCAAAAATTCGCTTTTGCGTATATATTTGCTAAATTCAACCATTATTGTTGATCTATATTTTGGCGATATTTTGGAGTTTTTAGATGAGTGCGAGTTTAGGGCTGATATTTGGTATTTAGATGGATTTGCTCCAAGTAAAAATCCCCAAATGTGGAGCGAAGAGTTTTTATCAAATTTAGCCGCTTACTCTAGTGAAAATGCGGTTATTAGAAGCTTTAGCTGCGCTAGGGTGGTGCGTGATAGACTTAGTCAAAATGGATTTGAAGTTAGCAAGATTAAGGGCTATCATAAAAAGCGAGAGATGCTACAAGCCATTTGTGTAACGCCAAAGAGTAGGGTTAAAAGGGAAATTTGGTTTGAGCCGCCAAAGATAGTTAAGCCAAAAAGCGTTTTGGTAGTTGGTGCTGGTATTGCTGGATTATCCATCGCTACGCTATTTAGCAAAGCTGGATTTGATGTCATTGTGGCTGAGAGTGCTAGTAGCTCAGCTCAAGGTGCTAGCTCAAATTTAGCTGGTGTTTGTGCGCCACTGATTACTCAGCCTGGAGTGATTTTAGGCGATATGCATATTAGCTCATTTTTATTATCAAGGCAGTTTTATAAGAGATTTGGTGGTGAATTTGTAGATTTTTGCGGTTGTGATGAGTATTTGATAAGTGATAAAATGGCGGCTAAATTTAACCATAAAAGCGAGTTTTTTACCATTTTTAATGATATATATCCTAGGGCAAATATCGATCTTGCTATGCAAATTATGCCTAAAAATCTTTCTCAAAGCCTAGCTAGCAAGCTAAATATTTGCTATGGCTATGAGTATAAATCCCTTAAATATCAAAATGGTAGCTATGAGGTTGAATTTAATAATTTAAATATTATTAAAGCGGATTTAGTGATTTTTGCTAATGGTAATAGGGCAAGGGAGCTTTTTTTAGGTGAGTTTAATGACCCATATATGCAACTTAGCAGTGTTCGAGGGCAGACTACATTAGTTAGTGAGTTTATCAAGCTTGATAGACCACTTAGTGCTAGGGGGTATATAACCAAAGCAGTAGATAAAATCCAGCTAATTGGTGCTAGCTATGCTAGAGGCGATGAGTATGCCTTGCCTAGAAGTAGCGATGATGATGGGAATTTGGCTTTAGTGAGTGAATTTATCGATAGAAAAGATATAGATATAATTGGCTCAAATGTTGGATTTAGAGGCTATAGTGGCGATAGATTTCCTATAATTGGCGGAGTTCATAATGCGAGTAGATATATGCAAATTTATAGCTCACTTCTATGGACAAAGGGCAAACTAACCCATCAAGATCCGATCTATCACCCAAATATTTTAATCAGTGCAGCTCATGGCTCAAGGGGGCTTAGCACGGCAATTATGGGTGCTAATATCTTGCTTGATATGGTTTTGGGGCGTCAAATTTGTGTTAAAAAATCGATATTACACGCCTTAAATCCATCGAGATTTCTAGTAAGAAAGCTAAAAAAAGGCTTAGTAAAACCAGCTGAAATTTCTACTAATTAGATAGGATTAGTAATTAATCTCTATTTTAATTTCATTTTGATAACCTAAAATGGTGGAAATCCACATAAATTTTAAGGGATTTGTGGCGATGAGAGCCACAAATTAAAATCTTTGTAAAATATCGTAATTTGTATTTCGTTTAGCTGGGAATTCGCCTATATCTTTGATTAGCTCTATCATTTGATCTTGGCTCATTCTATAGCTTGCACCGGCGGCTTTGACTACATTTTCTTCCATCATAGTGCTACCTAGGTCATTAGCACCAAATTTAAGCGCTAATTGTCCTATATATGAGCCTTGGGTTACCCAGCTACTTTGGATATTAGCAAAATTATCTAAAAATAGCCTTGATACTGCTAGTAGTCTTAAATATCTATTTGGAGATTGCTTTTTGATATTTGGTATCTCTTGAATTAGTTTTGTATTAGCTGATTGAAAACTCCATAAAATAAAAGCTCTAAATCCGCTAGTTTCATCTTGGAGATTGCGAATTTTATCTAAATGCTCTACTATCTCCTCATCGCTCTCAACTGTGCCAAACATCATTGTAGCCGTGCTTTTTACCCCAATTTTATGAGCCTCTTTATGTACCTCTAGCCAAGTATCGCTAGAGCACTTCTTAGGTGAGATTATATCGCGAACTCTATCGCTTAATATCTCAGCTCCAGCACCAGGAATGCTATATAATCCAGCATTTTTAAGTCTTGATAAGACTTCGCTAATTGAAATTTTAGAAACTCTAGCTATATAGTCTATCTCCACAGCAGAAAAGCCGTGAATATCGATATTTGGGTATTTTGTGGCGATATGAGAGACTAATTTTTCATACCAATCGATTTTGAGTTTTGGATGGACGCCACCTTGGAAGAGAATTTGCGTCCCGCCAATCTCTATTAGCTCATCAATCTTCTTATCAATCTCATCAAAGCTAAGCAAGTAAGCCTCATCTTCATTAACATGCTTATAAAACGCACAAAATTTACAATCCACCCAGCAAGTATTGGTATAATTAATATTTCTATCTACTATAAAAGTTGTGATTTTATCAGGATGAAGCTCTAATTTTTTAGCGCTTGCCATCTCTCCAAGCTCTCTTAAATCTCCATTTTTGATAAGGTTTAAAGCCTCATCAACGCTTAATCTACTCACGAAAATTCCTTAAATTTTTAGGCGATATTGTATCAAAAAGTGGCAAAATTCAAGCTTATTTATATAAATTTAGCTATAATTTTGGCTTTAAATTTAGCATTAGGTTAGTTGTGAAAAAGTATTACGCATTGCTTTGTTATAAGCCAAATTTGAGAATTTTAAGCTCTATACAATTTATATGTTATTTTGGAATGTGGTTTTCTCATACTGGGATTTTTACCCTTTTGATACAGATGTCAGCTCCTGTGTGGGCTATTACCTTAGCTGCTGCGATGGCCTTTATCCCAAATGTGCTTTTAGCCCCTATAAATGGCGTGATTGTAGATAGATTTAACCCTAAAAATTTAATGATGATAATGCTATTAATAGAGACTATTACCGTTTTTATGCTACTTTTTATAGATGATATTTCTTTGCTTTGGTTGCTTTTTATAATTATTTTTGTGCGTATGGGGGTAGGGGTTGTATATTTTCAAACTGAGATGAGTCTGCTGCCAAATTTAATGAGTAGGAAAAATCTAAAATTAGCAAATGAAATTCACTCCATCATCTGGGCTGTCTCATATACTGCTGGAATGGGGTTAGCTGGGATTTTTATCCACTATTTTGGGATTAAGGCGTCATTTTTGTTTGATTTTGGGCTATATATCTTTGGTATGCTGATTTTAACTCGTTTAAAAGCACCACAAATCATAAAAACCACCACTCAAAATATCCTAAAAATGATGATTGAGGGGTTAAGGTATATTAGATCAAATCCAGTTTTAATACATATAATATTGCTACACTCATTTGTAGGGGTTACGGCCTATGATAATTTAATCGCCCTTATGGCAAAATACGAGTATAAGGAGATTATGAGCATATCATTGATAATTGGATTTATGAATATGACAAGGGCGGTTTCTTTGGTTGTTGGTCCTATGGTTTTGAGCAAATTTACAAATGACAAAACGCTCATATGGCTATTTATTGGTGAATTTTTGGGGATTGGGCTGTGGGCTATTTTGCAGTTTAATTACTATTTGGGGCTTATAGGGCTTGTGGCGGCTGGATTTTGTACCTCTACTTTGTGGTCATATACATTTACAATGTTACAAAATAATTGCGATAAGAGATTTTATGGTAGGGTTATAGCTTATAAAGATATGGTGTATTATTTTATATCTGCTACCATATCTTTTGTGGTTGGACTTTTATATGAAAGTGGTGTGAGTCTAGCTATGATTACATTTTTGATGGCGATGATATTTTTGTTTGGGGCATTTTACTACCTTTATGTATATAGACACTATACTCTTTCATAATATGTACTAGATAGATCAACTACTTTATTATATAGATCGCAATAAGGTACCAAATCAGCATTACCAAAGTAAATTCTACCATATGGCTTTAGGATTTTAGCAAATCTCTCTATAGTTAAAAGTCGATAATTCTCATCAAAGTATATCATCATATTTCTAGATAAAATCACATCAAATTGCCCAAGAGAAAATAGAGAATCATCAAATATATTAATGGTTTTAAACTCTATCATCGGCATTAGATCTTGTTTGATTTGATACTCATTTTCATATTTTTTGAAGTATATCTCTTTTTGCGATTGCCTTAAATTTTTAACAGATCGCTCATTATACACGCCCTCTTTACATTTTTGGATCATTTGCGAGTTGATATCTATCCCGATAATTTTTAATTTATACCTATCTATTCCTATAATTTTAGATAAAATTCCAAGAGAATAGACCTCTTCACCGCTACTACATGGAGCACATAAAATTTTAACGCTATTTGTGCCGATACTAATGTTATTAGCATATTGAATGGCAGAGTTTAGCTGATTTAACTCACGCATAAAATATGTCTCATTTATTGTAATTAAATTTAAAATTTCCTGTCTTAAAGCTCTATCAAATTGAAATTTGCTACATATATCTTTCATACTATCTATATTTTTATTTTTAGCAAAACTAGCTATTTTATTTTTAACTATATCTTTTTTGCTTATTAGGTCATTTCCGCTAAATCTTTTAGCTAGTTCAATAAATTCTAAAATATCATTACTGCTACACTCAAATTCTCTCATACAATAAACCTTTGTAAATTTGTTTTAATCATATCTAAATTGCCAATTTCTAATTTTGGATTTATATCTTTAGCTCTTTTTGGCATTCCATAGACTATGGCTGATTGTTCGTTTTCTGCTATGCATTTAGCTCCAGCTTTATATAATTCATTTAATCCACTAGCTCCATCATCGCCTATACCAGTAAGCAAAATTCCCATCACATCAACGATCCTACATAGTGGTACAGCGGAGTTAAATAGCATATTTACATTTGGGTTATATGTGGTTGTAACTCCGCTTTGATCTATATTTGCCGTTAAAAGCTGATGATTTAGCATTATGCTATTTTGCTCACAAATATAAATTTTATTTTGTAATGTTATTTTATTATTTAGTAGCTCTACGCCTGATTTTAACTCTTGAGCCAACCCATTAGCAAATGAACCAACAAAATTTTTATTCATATGTTGAGCTATAACTACAGAGACATTTGATGGTAAGCTTATACCAGATAGCAACTTCTTTAAATGACCAGGACCACCAGTAGAAGCACCGATTAAGATTAGCTTTTGTTTCAAATTTTGCTCCAAAAATTAGATTGTGCGAAGTATAATATAATTAGGCTTAAAAGCCGTTTTATCTTTTTTAGATATAATTTTGCGATTAAGTTTATTTTAAAATCTGTAAGAAGGTTTATAGATGGTAGAAGACAGCAAAAATCCATATCAAGATATTGATGCGGTTTCTAAGAGTATGGGGGTACCGCCAGAGTATTTGGATTTTGATATTTTAGAGATATTTACTAGTTATAAAAATAATCAACAAGCCGAGTTTGCTCTAGCAGAAGATGTGTCTATTTTTGATGATGATGAGTTTTTCTTAGATGAGAATTTATCCATCATGCAAAGTTATAAGGTTAAATTTTATGATACTAGAGAAGATATTAGACCACACCTTCCAAAGATCACTCTAGGAGCAAATAAATACTCCACAAAGGTAGTAGCAACGATAAAAGAAGATACCTCAGTTAAATATACTCCGACATTTGAAAAAGAGCTGATAAATACAATTTATAAAAAAATGCTTAAGGCTGGATTTTTAATCGATTTAAGATGTAAAGATTTTAAAAAGAGAGTATCTAGGCTAACCTCAATTTTAAGAATAAATGAGATGATAGAAAAATCAGAGACTATTGTTGTAGCTACTGGCATTGATCCAGTGCTATCTATGGATGGTAAATTGCTAGTTTATTATAAAAATAATAATGATGATAGCAATAATGATGATAAAAAAAAGGGTAGAAGAGATATTGATAGGGGATTTTTAAGTGGTGTTATAGAGGGTGATTTGATAATGGAGTATATTAAGCCTACTATTGGCTCTTGTGGGCGTAGCTTAAAAGGGGATATTATCCCAGTAGAAGCTCCTAAAAACACTGAAGAGAATCAAATAATAGTAAGTCAAAATATCAAAGCAGAAGAGAGCGAAGATCATATCAAATATATAGCTCTTAAAAGTGGCTATGTAATTGAAGAGGGTAATAAATATGATATAAAAGAGGAGATAGATGTAGGGTCTGTAAATTTAAAATCTACTGGCTCGATTACTACAAGCTTGGATTCTGATGTTAGGATAAATATTAAAGAGAGTGATTATTTAAGCGATGCTATTGGTAGTGGTATGAAGGTTGAAACTAGCGAGGTTAGAGCTATTGGTAATGTCGCTAAAGATGCAGTAATCAAAGCTAAAAGCGTAGTAATAGAGGGTAATACTCACGCCCAATCAAAAATCTATACACAAGATGCGAATATATCATTACATATGGGTTATTTGGAGTGCGATGAAGCTCATATAGATAGATTAGAAGGTGGTAAGATAAAGGCGAAAAAGGCGTATATAGGTTGTGTTTTAGGTGGCGATATAGAAGCTGATGAGATATATATAAAAACTCTTCACTCAAATTCAGTTATAAGAGCTTCAACCTTAATAAGCATAGATGAGCTAAAGGGCGATAATAATAGATTAATAGTAGATGTAAGTAGTATATTAGATCAAAATGGCGAAGTAACCAAACATCATAAAAAAATCCAAGCCTTAGAAGATGAGCTAAAGGTATTGCCAAAAGATCTAGAGTATAAAAAGAATGTTATAGAGAGTAATAAAAACTCTATAAATATGATAAAAAATAGATTATTAGAGATGAGACAAGAGGGTATTACCCCACCAGCTGCGTTTTTAAATAAATTAAAAGATTTCCAAGGATTAGTAGCTGATTATAATCAAATTTTAAAACGCATAAATTCAAAACAGATAGAGTTAGCTACCTTAAAAGATGAGTTAATTAGTATGGAGAGTATAATCTTTGATGCTAAAATCATAAATAGAGATCGCTGGACTGAGCTAAATGAGATTAAATTTAAATTAATCGAGCCGCCAATTGATATATCATATAGCACTAAAGAGAATGAGATAGCAAGGGTTATGACGCTAAAGGCTGGTATAAATGGATATGAGATAAAAAGGTCAAATGAGCTATGATAAGGGCAATTGAGGGATTAATAACTAAAAAGGAGCCAACAAATATACACATTAAGTGTAGCGGTATCACATACGCAGTAAATATATCGCTATTTACTAGCACTTCATTAAATAAAGGCGATAATGTCGAGTTGCTTATCACCCAAATTATTAGAGAAGATGCGAATTTGCTATATGGATTTTTAAATGAGAGTGAGCAAAGGATTTTTGAATTGCTTTTAAAGGTTAATGGCATTGGGGCTTCTACGGCTATGGCGGTTTGCTCATCTCTAAGCCCAGAGGAGTTTAGCTCAGCTATTATAAATGGTGATGATGGAGTGCTAAAGCGTGTCCCAGGAATAGGCCCAAAGAGTGCTAGAACTCTAATAGCTCAGTTAAGCGATGCTAAATTAGGCGATATAAGTGGCTCAAATAGTATTAGTAGTGAAGCCTTTATGGCGCTTGAGAGCTTAGGCTTTAAACGAGATAAAATAAGTGCAGCTCTATCTAAATGCACCAGTAGCGATACGCCATCTTTGATTAAAGAGGCGCTTAAAATATTATCTTAAAGGTTGGTTATGAATTATGGTATAGTCTTTGGTGGGGCAAGTTGGGAGCATGAGATTAGCATTGTCTCAGCTATAGCTATTAAAAGGGCGTTAAAAGCTAATTTGAAATTTATATTTGTAGATGCTAATAGGGAGTTTTATCTAATCGAGCCTAGCGATATGAGGGCTAATTTTTTCAGCTCTAAAAAGTATAAAAAGTGTAAAAAACTATATTTAAAAGATGGTGGTTTCATCACTCATAATATCTTTGGCGTTAAGAGTATTGGGGTGGATTGTTATATAAATTTAATTCACGGATGCGATGGCGAAGATGGCAAGATAGCTGGGCTATTTGAGTTTTACTCTCTTAAATTTATAGGCCCACGACTTGAGGCTAGTGTGATGAGCTACTCAAAGGTTTTAACTAAATTTTTAGCCTTAAAATGCGGTGTTAAAACGCTTAAATACGAGGTGATAACTAGAGGTCAAAAGCCAAATTTAAGCTTGCCATATATCCTAAAGCCTTCGCACCTTGGAAGTAGCATTGGGGTAAGCGTGGTATCTAGCCAAAAAGAGCTAGATTATGCTTTGGATGTGGGGTTTGAGTTTGATAAAGAGATTTTGGTTGAGCCATTTATAGATTGTGTTAGAGAGTTTAATTTAGCTGGATTTATGAGTGATAATGGGCTTGAGCTATCTATAATCGAAGAGCCAAAAAAGGATAAAATGCTAGATTTTAATCAAAAATATATGAGTTTTTCAAGTTCAAATTCACAAGAAGCTGATATTAGCGATAAGATTAAAGATAAGATTAAAGAGGCATTTAATAGGATTTATATCGGTGGTGGCTTTGATGGGGCGATCATTAGATGCGATTTTTTTGTTATTGATGATGAGGTCTATCTAAATGAGATAAATCCAAATCCAGGTAGCTTAGCAAACTATCTATTTAGCGACTTTACAAGCTCTATAAATCGCTTAGCAAATAGTGTAAAAATAGAGAGAAAAATCCCAGTTGATTATAAATATATCAACTCAATCACAAGCAATAAGGGTAAATTAGCCTAAATTTAAATGGCCTTTTGGCTATTTAAATTTGCCTTAATTCATCGCTATTAAAGTTAGTTTTATGTATAATTTTACATAAAACCATGCATCAAGGAATATAGATGGCAAAATTTAGCAAAGATGAGATCTATACTGCTACACAGGTTGTAAGAAATTTTAGCTCGATTTTGAGCGATATTTCACAAGCTAAGATGAAGCGTGCATTTATACTAAAAAATAATCGCTTTGAAGCTGTGCTTTTAAATATGGATGAGTATGAGAGATTAAGCGAAGCTGTAACCTTGCTAGAAGCGATTTATAATAAGAAAAAAGAGAGCTAAGATGGCGGTAAAACAGATAGAGTATAATGGATTAAAGTATGAGTTAAGCTACGAAATTTTAGGGCAAAATAGCGGTAAAAATATCCTAATCCTACACGGCTGGGGAGCAAATAAGGAGCTGATGAAAAGGGCATTTAGTAGATATTTTGATGATTATAATTGTGTATATTTAGATCTCCCTGGATTTGGGCTTAGTAGCCATTTAGAAGTAGCGCTTAATAGTCGTGATTATGCTAATATTGTAAGTAAATTTAGTAGTATGCTAGGATTTGAGTTTGATGCTATTATGGGGCATAGCTTTGGTGGGAAGGTAGCTACACTTTTAGAGCCAAAAAATTTAATCTTGCTTAGTAGTGCTGGGATAATCCATAAAAAGCGTCTTAGTGTTCGATTTAAGATAGCTATTTTTAAGCTTTTAAAGCGTTTTGGATTTAGTAGATTTTGGAGATTTTTTGCTACTAAAGATGTGAATAATATGAGTAAGATTATGTATGAGACGCTAAAGAGCGTTGTAGATGAGGATTTTAGCTCCATTTTTGCTAATCTTAACTCAAATTCTCTTATATTTTGGGGGATTAGCGATGATGCGACGCCACTTAGTAGTGGGAAAAAGATTGCTAGTTTGATTAAAAATAGCAAATTTTACCCACTTGAAGGCGATCACTTTTTTTTCTTAAATAATGCTAAATTTATATCTCAAACCATATCTAAGGAGCTAAAGTGAGTATATTCTTGGTGCTGGCTAAATTTATCTTTGTTATGACTCTTGGATACTATTTTATTAGTGCGTTTCAGTGGTTTAATTATAAGATTAAAAGGGTGATTTTTCACTATACTAAGCCGATGTGGCATATATATTTTATCATTTTACCGCTATTTTTGATAGCTATTTTTGATAATTTTATATATCAAATTTCAATTACTATTTTGTATCTGATAGCTACTATTTTTTGGGCTTATAAATTAGATAAAAGGGTTGTGATAACTGCTAGGGTGAAGAGATTTTTTGCTTTTTTGATTGTTGGATTTGGGCTTTTTATCTTTTGTCCTTATAGTGGGAATTGGCTTTTTCATACGATTTTTAGCTTGATTTTTGCCATTTTATTTAGCACTCTTAGCGAAAAAATAGTAGCTATTTGGTATAAAAATCAAGCCATCTCAAAGCTAAAATCTATGCCAAATTTAAAAATTATCTTAGTGACAGCTAGTTTTGGCAAGACTAGTATTAAGAATTTTATCTATGATATCGCTAATGGGGAGCTTAAAACTCATAAGACCCCACGAAGCGTAAATACTTTGCTTGGGATCATTCGTGATATTAATGATAATTTAAGCAGTGATGTGGAGCTTTATATAGTTGAAGCTGGGGCTAGACTTAGTGGCGATATAGATGAGATTGCTAAATTTATAAATCCGCAGATTGTGATTATAGGGCAGATTGGTGGGGCGCATTTAGAGTATTTTGGCTCACTTGATAGGGTAAGGGCTGTAAAGTTAGAGGCGTTAAACTCAAATAGACTTAAGACTTGTATAGCTCACAGCTCTACAAATTTAAAAGATAAAGCCATAATCTACGATGAGCTAGTAAGTGGGGTTAGAAGCACCCTTGATGGGGTTTGGTTTGATATGAGCTTAGATGGGGTAAAAAGGCATTTTAGTGCGAATTTGCTTGGTGAGTTTAATAGCTATAATCTTGCCGCTGCGATTTTGGCTTGTAAGGCTGCTGGGGTTAAAAATATAAATTTAGATAGCATAAAAAGCGTAGAGCATAGACTTCAAAGGATTGATGCTAATGGCAAGGTAATTATCGATGATAGCTTTAATGGAAATTTAAATGGTATGCTAGCTAGTTATAAGCTTGTAAGTGAGTTTAAAGGAAGAAAAATTATATTAACACCAGGTATTATAGAGGGTGGAAGTGGCGTAAATATCGAGCTTTCAAAGGCTATAGATGATGTTTTTGATATTTTGGTAATTACAAGTGCTTTAAATGAAAATGAGCTAACAAAGTATATTAAAAAAGCTAAGATTGTAAGATTATTTGATAAGTCTAAAATGGGTGAGTTTTTATCATCAAATACTATGAGTGGGGATTTAATCTTATTTAGTAATGATGCTCCGAGCTTTGTATAATGGGGTTAATTGCAATTTTTTTGCGGATCTGCTATGCTTATTAGAGCAGTGATTGGGGCGATATTTATATGGATGCACTCGCCATTTTTATGGGTTAGGCGGATTTTACAAGTGGAGGTGATTAAATTTTGAGTGGAGTTAGAGCTACTTTTTGGATTGCCTTTATATGGTCTTCCAAGATTATCAAAGCTAATTCTAGTTGAATTATAGTAGCTACACCCATCTAAAAGCTCCACATTAGATATATTAAATTTACTCATCAAATCTAGCTCATCAGTTGGGTTTATACTACTTATCCCAGCGTGTGAGATGGCTAGAACCTTGGTTGGATTTAGCGGATTTTTGGCTACTTCATAGCCATCTGGACTTCCGCTATATTTGCCACTATCGCTAAATACAGCATAGTGTAAGACGCTTTTTTTATCGATTGTTTTTATAAAGTATATTTGCCACCTGCCTTTAAACCAATCTTTATCATCTTGATTAAATTTATCATCTATCAAAGCTAGATATTGAGTATATCTAAGATGAAACGCTACTTGATTTACAGCTCTTAATAGTTCATCATTTTTGAAATTTATAGTTGTGATGGATATAAATATACCAATTATTATCATAACAATTATAAGCTCAAGAATACTAAAAGCTTTTATTTTTTGCATAGGTAGAATGTGGCGATGGTTTTATTAAATTTAGATATTTTAATATTTTTACAAGATTTTTGATATTTTTGGCTTAATTTATACTCTTTGCCATTTTCAATACCATAAAATTTAAGCCGAAGTGATAGGATTGAATTTGTGCTAACGCTCGTTATACCCATCTTTTTTAGCTCATTTGCTAACTCTTTTACAATATCATATTTATAGGCAAAGTGATTGCTTGGTTTATCCAAAAATAGATATAGATATTGATGAAATATTATAGTTAGGCTATTTATAGCTAAGGTAGCTAGGACTACTATAGTTGCTATTTTGTGTGTTGTTCTAAATTGTGGAAGTCTTGAGCGATATGAAGCAAAAAATGTCCGTACCATAACAGGCACGAAAATCACACAAAATGGCAAGAATATCTCCAATTCTACCCTTTGTCTCATAGAGATTAGCATACACACACCAATGGCAGTCGTGCTAATAAACCATAAAAAACTCTTATTTTCTTTAATGGCGATTCTATATAAAGTGTATATAAAATATATAAAAAGCAAAGGAGAAAAAACCGCAGCAAATACCGCCATAGAATCTAAAAAATACCCCCGTGGCTTGCCACTAGCATCAAAGTCATTTAGATAATACCAAGCGATACAAAATATTACCCCAAGGATTGTCATTTTTTTATCTCTATTAAATACTCCAAATAGCATAATAGCAAGATATAAGGCGATAAATGGCTCACTAAATAGCAAGGTTATGGCTAGAGTTAGGCTCATTAGAATTCTCTTAGAGTGTTGCTCTAGAAGGATTATGATGAGTGTAAGAAATATAGCAATGCTCTCTTGGTTGATGATAAGAGCGCTTACTAATACCCCAGGCAAAAACATATATAAAATAGCAGCTATCACGCAATCGCTTTGTCGTTTTAAAATCTTTAAAGAGATGGCGTAGATAAGGAGTGAATTGGCTATATGTAAGGTTAAAAACACTGCCCTAAGCATAGTCTCATTGCTATTAAAAATAGAGCTAATATAGCGTAGTATTGCTCCTAAATTTGAGTTACTATAGTAAATTTGAGCCTCATAATAGCTAATGCTTAATCCACTTAGGCTAAAAATTAAAAGAGATAGGTTTAAAATGAGTGCTCCAAAGAGCCAATATATATTAATTTTTAATATCACGAATCACCATTATAAATATCAACGAAATCAAGCTAACACCACTAATAAACCACAATAACGCACTCCAACCAAAAGGCATATATATAAATCCAGGCACAAAGCTACCAAGCGCACCGCCAAAATAGTAAAAGCTCACATATAATCCATTTGAAATTCCCTTATGAGAAATTGCCATTTTGTTTATAAAGCCACTAGCAATTGAGTGAGATATAAAGTTGCCAAGGCAAAATATCACCATAGCTATAAAAATCCACTCAAAGCTATCTACTCTAAAAATTTGAATAGCGATGATTAGTATGATTATTCCAGCGGTTATAGCCTTGATTGAGCCGCCAAAAAAGGCTACTATTTTTTTAGTATTAAATGCCACCAATACGCCAACTAAATAGCCTATATATAGCATTCCAGCCTTTGATGAGCTATACTCATTATCTATTTTAGCTAGCTCAAATGGAATGAAATTTAGCATTGCTTGAAATGTAAAAAATATCCCAAAAATCATTAAAAATATATATAGATTGTGTCTAGTTTTTAGCGTGTGGATTATATCTACTAGGCGTGGTTTGAGATAACTAGCTTTAATATTTTGGCTAAATTTAAGCAAAAGCATTGAAGCGATTATAGCTACACAACCAATTATAAAAAAAAACACCCTCCACCCAAAAATATCAGTAAAAAATCCGCTAAGCGCTCTACCCATAAATCCACCAATTATAGTCACTCCAATATACACGCCAATGGCATTTGCGACACTCTCTTTAGATGAAATTTGGCTGATATAGCTCATAATTCCTGTTAGTACCGCAGGGATTAGTAATCCTTGAAATCCACGAATATTTAAAAGCAAAAAATATGAGTGGGTAAAACTAAAGATAATCTCGCTAATTCCAAGAAGTAAAAATGCTATAACCAATATGCTTTTTATCTGAATTTTCTCAAGCAAATAGCCATAAAATATCCCCGCAAACGCTAGTGGAGTCATGATCGCAGTGGTAAATAGAGCAGCCTGGGTCTTAGAGATACCAAGCTGACTTTCAAAGATAGGTCCAATAGGCTGAGTTGCGTATAAGATGCATAGAGTTAGCCCTGTGCAAAAATAATATAGCAAAATCTCAGCTTGTTTCATTGTCTAATCCAAACTCAAATCCCAAAAAAACTCTATCCAATCATCAGCTTCTCTAATACTAAAATTTGGTATTATAAGGGCTTTTGGCTTATAAAATATAGTTGCTATGCAAAGTTGTAAATTTGGATATAGCTTATTAATCTCTTTTTTGATAGCTACCAAAGTCTCGCCACTATCTACAATATCATCAGTGATTAAAACTTTTTTAAATTTGCTTAAATCTGGAATATTGTATATTTCAATAGTATCTAGCTTTTTGGTTTTTTCATAATGAATGGAATTTAAGCTAAAGCAATCTCTAATATCTAGCCCATTTGCTAAAAAATGAGCTAGAGTAAGTCCGCCTCTAGCTATACCTAAGATCGCATCTGGATTAAAATCACTTTTGATTTTTTTAGCTAGTATTTTAACATCTTGCTCAAATGAGCTAAAACTATAATACTTCACCTTTAGCCTCCAATTATGGATTGAAATAGATCTGGCATAGAGCTAGCAGCGAAGGCAAATAGACTAATCACAGCTAGGGTAATCACGCCTAAATTTAGATCTTCCCATCTTCTTAATGCTAGTTTGACAATAAAATATGAGATAAATCCAACGCTTAATCCAATGGTAATAGAGTAGGTAAGTGGCATTAAAATTACGGTTAAAAATGTAGATACGCAAATAGCTGGGTCTTTATAATTTATCTTGCCAAGTTCGCTAAACATCAAAATCCCCACCATCACAAGCACTGGATATATCGCATTAGCAGGAATGGCACCAAATAGCGGCAAGAAAAATAGGGTAAATATAAAGAAAATTCCGATAAATACAGCCGTAAGCCCAGTTCTACCACCAGCTTCTACTCCACTTGCACTCTCAGCAAATGCAGTTATAGTGCTAGTTCCTATAGTGGCTCCAGCCATACTAGCAATAGCATCACTTTCTAAATTTCTAGCTAGTTTTTTCTCTCCTTCAGAGCTACTAAATAGATTAGCTCTATTTCCAACCCCAGTAAGAGTGCCAATACTATCAAATAGATGAGTTACAAATAGTGTTAAAACAGCTGGAAGTAGAGAAATTTGAAGTGCTGAAAATATATCAAGCTCACCAAAAATAGGAGCAATGCTAACTGGCATTGAAACTATGCTTTGTGGAATTTTATAAATTCCAAATACCCAAGCAGTTATTGAAGTAATAGCAATAGCTAGCACAAATCCACCACGAATTTTCAAAGCCCAAAATATAATCATAAGTATAACGCCTATTAATCCGATTAAAACCTTAGGATCTGCTACATTGCCTATTGCTACTTTGGTTGATGGGCTTGAGACTATAAGCCCCATTTGCGATAAGCCAATAAAGCATATAAAAGCACCAATACCAGCACTTATAGCACACCTTAAATCTAGTGGGATATTTTTGATAATCCAAAGGCGAAAATTAGTAAAACTTAAAATAGTAAATACCGCAGAGCTAATAAATATAGCCCCAAGTGCGGTTTGCCATGGAATTTGCATACCAATTACCATACTATAGGTAAAATAGGCATTTAACCCCATTCCAGTGCTTAGTGCTACAGGGGTGTTAGCCCATAATCCATTAAAAATCGTTGCGATAATGGTAATGAGCGCCGTAGCTACTAATAAAGCATCTTTTGGCATACCAGCATCACTTAGTATCAAAGCATTAACGGGGACAATGTATAACATAGCCAAAAATGTCGTAAGAGCCGCATTTAACTCAGTTTTTATGGTTGTGCCATTTTGTTTTAGTTTAAATATATCCATAAGATTTTCCTAATTGTATGTTTTAAGTTCATTATATAGACTATCTCTTTCTACGGGTATAAAACCGCTTGTTTGGATAAGTTCTATAAATTCTTTTTGACTTTTGCCATTTTTGCTAGCTGCTCCAGCGCTACTTTGAATACTTTCATTTTCTATAGTGCCATCTAAATCATCAGCACCAAATTCTTGTGCTATTAGAGCTAAATTCAAAGTAGAAGTGGCCCAATAAGCCTTAATATGGTTGATATTATCAAGTAAAATTCTGCTAATTGCCATTGTCTTTAATATCTCAACCGAGCCTAAAAATGGGATATTTTTAAGATAATTATTATCTCTTTGATAGACTAGCGGGATAAAAGCGTTAAAGCCGCCACCATTATTTAACGCAAGTGAGCGATCTTGCAGTGAGCGAATTCTAAGAATATGATCTATCCTATGCTCTTTACTCTCTATATGACCAAAGAGCATTGTAGCATTGCTTTGGCGACCTTTTTGGTGCCAAAGGGAGTGGATTTTAAGCCAGTTATCGCTACTTACTTTGCCTTTACAAATCTCAGATCTAATCCCTTCATCAAAGATCTCAGCCCCACCTCCTGGCATACTATCTACTCCATACTCAATCATCTTTTCTATCACTTCTTCATAGCTTAGATTATGCTTTCTATGGAGATAATCCACTTCAGCTGCCGTGAGTGCTTTTATATGTAAATTTGGATATTTATCTTTTATCATTTTAAATATCTCTAAATACCATTGCCACGATACATTTGGATTGTGAGCTGAGACTATGTGTATCTCTTTTGCTCCATTTAAGACGCTTCTATCCACTGCTTGTATAATCTGCTCATAGCTCATTGTATAGCTCTTCTCAGCATTTTGACGATGAGATGAGAAGGCACAGAATTTACACACATCAGCACATAAATTTGTCGGATTTATATGGCGATTGATATTAAAATATACCTTTTTACCATTTTTTGTCTCTCGTATTTTGTTGGCATATTTACCAAGAGTAAATAGCTCCAAATCATAAAGCTTAATAGCATCGTCAAATTCTAATCTTTGGTTATTTTCTAATTTTTCTATTAAATTCATAATCAACTCTACTTAAAAAATGAAACTCAAATTATATGCTAAAGTGACTTAAAAAGCTTTTATTTATGGTAAATTTTAGTCTAATATCACATTTGTCTCTTTGCTTTTTGTATTCTTTATCTCCACTTTAGCTGGTGTTAAATAACCATTTTCTACCATTAATTCAACTGTGGAGCGAAATATTGGCAATGCACTCCATGATGCGTAATAGTATGGATATGGTCTCATAGGCTCACGCACTAGCACCCCAATGGTATATTCTTTGCCATTAGCATCACGCACAAAGCCAAAGAAATTAGCATTATATCTCTTATCACTATATCCGCCACTTGCTGCTATATGAGCGGTGCCAGTTTTACCACCTATTATAAGACCTGGAATTTGCGTTTTTCTAGCGGTGCCATTTGGACTTTCTACTACTTTTACTAGGATATCTTTCATCTTTTGAGCGCTCTCTTTGGGTAAGACTTGGGTTTGCTCTTGCTCTTTATATTTGTATGCTTTGGAGTCTTTTTCTAGGTGATTTACTATGCGTGGAGTTATCATTATACCATCATTTGTGATGGCGTTATAAGCGGTTAAAAGCTGCATAAATGTAGCTTGAACGCCATAGCCATAGCTTAAAGTGGATTTATATACTTTATTTTTTAATTTTGATATAGATGGCATAATGCCTACTTGCTCGTAGCTTAAATCTATCCCTGTTTTTCTAGAAAAACCAAAATCCAAAAGTCCATTATATAGCTCAAATTCATTTAATCTATCTACGATTTGTATCATACCGACATTAGAAGATTCTACTATAATATCTTGAGCGCTTAGCTTATCATTTTTATGACTATCAGTGATAACTCTTTTGCCTAGTTTATACTTACCGCCATATACATCTATTATCTCTAATGGATCTATTTTACCAGCTTTTAAGAGTAGGGCAAATATAAATGGCTTCATAACAGAGCCCATCTCATATGCATATTCGCTTGCGGTTGAATTTAGTGCTTGGTAATCTTTTTTAGTTATATTTGATGGGTTGTATCTTGAGGTGGATACTAGAGATATTATAGCTCCAGTTTTAGCATCCATCACCCCTATAATTACCTCTTTTGCTATTAGCTCATTCATTTTTGCAGTTGCCATTTTTTCTAAGATTTTTTGGAGTTTTAAAGGGATATTTAGCACGACATTATAGCCATCAATGCGGCGTGAGAGCTCTGCGTCTTTGCTTAATATAATTGTATTTGCTAAATCCCTTGGCCCTTTGGTTAGCTCATCTTGAGTAGAAGAGAGTAGGTTGTCATATATTTTTTCAATACCTTTTACCCCTTCAACCTTGGTAATCCCATCAATCTCTATCTTTTTTATATAGCCAATAGTTGGAGTTAGAGCATCACTTGCCATATATAGCCTTTTCTCTCCGCTTTCTACTATACTCATTCCTTGAGTGGAGACTATACCTGTTTTTGGATCTTGATAGGCTATAAAAACTTTGCTTCTATATAGCTTTCTAGCTAACTCTTTTAGATATGCAGCACCCTTAGCGTCAATCTCATATGAGAGGGTAACTAACCCCTTTTTGGCTAAGATTTTTCGAATTTTTTTAGGATCATCGCCACTATATAGAGTATATAGCTTTATAAATAGCTCTTTTTTATTTGGATCGATATTTCTAGTATCAACCATAGCTTTAAATAGCTTTTGGCTACTTGCTAGGTTAAATCCATCTTGGCTTAAGATAGATCCACGCATTGCACTTGTGTAGTCGCTACTTTGGAGTTTTGGAAGTCTTCTTTCTATACTGGAGCGATAAAATATAACCGTTAAAAATATAAAAATACCAAGTATTATTAATACAAATACTATATAAACCTTACTTTGGCTACTATTTTGATTCATTATAGCTGTGTTCTTGCTATCTCTTTATATGCACTTATAGCTTTATTTCTAACCTCTAGCATTAATTTCATACTAGTCTCTGCTTTGCCGATTGCTATTGCTGCTTGGTGGAGATCCTTTACCTCTCCTGTGGCTAGATCAGCTACAGCTTTATCAGCTTTTTGCTGGACATCATTTAACTCGCCTAGAGTTTTATTTAATATATCAGAAAAGCTTTGGTCTGTTAAATTTGTATTTTTACTATTTTTTTGCTCTATTTGGTTTAAATTTGATATGTTATTAATATTCATCTAAATTATCCTTTCATCATATCAATTGCACTTGTTGCGATTGCTTTTGCGCTTTGGAATGCCGATACATTAGCTTGATATGCTCTTGTGGCTTCTATTAAATCTGCCATCTCAATTACTGGATTTATATTTGGTAGCATTACATAGCCCTTATCATTAGCATCTGGGTGAGTAGGGTCAAATTTTATTTTAAAATCCTTATCATCACGGACAATCTTATCTACTATCACAGTTGAGATGGCAGGTTTTGGAAATCTTGGTGCGTCTATATCATCTAATGGATTTTCGTTTTCTAAAAAATCATTTTTAGCATTTATTTGATTATTTAACTCTTTGTCAAATTCAATCTCTTTAAATACAACTTCTTTGCGACGATATGGACCACCTTCAGCTGTTCTTGTGGTGTGAGCGTTAGCGATATTTGAGCTAATTACGCTCATTCTAAATCGTTGAGCACTAAGACCATATCCGCTAATATCAAAATCACTTAAATATGCCATCACTTATCCTTTAGATTTTTGAGCTTGCGTCTATCACGCTTTTAAATATATCGCCATGTTTTTTACTAGCTGAATCTAGAGCTTGAATCATTAAAACATTCTTACTCATTTCGCTTGTTTCAATATCCAAATCCACGGTATTAGCGTCATTTCTAGCCATATGACCGTCTCTTAGATATATGGTTGGTATCTTTGATGATGGAAAATCAATAGCCTCAAAATGTTTATCATTTGTCCTAGCTAACTCTAGCTTTGGCTCGTTTGCGCCTAGCTTATAGATCTCTTTTCTTTTTTCTATCAAAGCAGTTTCAAAATCAATATCTTTGGCTTTATAAAATGGAGTATCGATGTTTGCGATATTACTGGCGATTAGTTGGTTGCGAGTAACCCTACTACTAAGAGCAGAATCAACTAGTTGCTTTGACTTGCTAGTGCTAAAACCTGCATACATCTGATATCCTTTTAAATTTATTAGGCTGATTAAGCAAAATTTATTCCAAATTTGGCTCTAAATCACTAAATTTCTCAAATCCACTAGGTTGATTTGACTTAATATTTAAAATAGCCAAAAACTCATCTCTAGATATATTCTTTGCTCCTAAAAACTCAAGATGAGGATTCATAACCTGTGCATCAATGATAAAATCATACTTTGATAAAGTTTTAGCTAGAGTTACCAAGGCAACTTTAGAGGCATTTTTGCCCTTGCTTATCATGCTCTCACCGCAAAAAACCTTACCAAATATCAACCCATAAAGCCCACCAATAAGCTCATCTTTATAATAGACCTCCACGCTGTGAGCATAGCCAAGATCATGCATTTTGATATAGCTATCTACGACATTTTGGTCTATCCAAGTTGGCTCTTTAAGCTCTCTTTGTATTTTGCAAAAATTTATAAAATTTGCAAAATTATAATCAAATTTAACTCTATAATCCCTTAAAAACGCTCTTAAACTCTTTTGAATTTTAACATTTTGCGGGTAGAATATCGCACGAGGATCAGGGCTATGCCAAAATATCGCTCCATCACAAGGCCAAGGGAATATACCATGGGTATAAGCATCGATTAAAATTTCGCTACTTAGATCGCCACCATAAGCTAGTGGCGTATCTTTTGGTGCTTTAGATGGATCTGGGAAGATGGATTTCATAGGCTATTTTTAGATCTAAATTTAAACTTAAACTCGCCATTATCAAAATCAATGCTAACATCGCCGCCATTTTTTAAATCACCAAAAAGAAGCTCTTTTGATAGCTTGAGATTTATATTATCCTTAATGGTGCGTTTGAGATTTCTAGCGCCAAATTCGCTACTATAGCCTAGATTTATAAGCTCATTTATAGCTTTTTTGCTTAGGGAAATTTTAACTTTTTTAGCTGATATTTCTAGCTCTTTTATCTCTTTTTGGACTATTTTTTCAAGCACTTCGTGGCTTAAAGAGTTGAAATTTATAATCTTATCAATTCTGTTTCTAAACTCAGCGGTAAAAAATCCCTTCACAGCTCTATCAGTTTTATCGCTATCACTTTTATTAAAGCCCATAATCGGTGCTTCTTTGGTGCCTAAATTTGAGCTCATTATAATAATTGTGTTTTTAAAATCACTCTTATTTCCACTTGCATCGCTTAGAGTTGCGTTATCAAAAATTTGTAAAAATATATTTAATAACTCAGGGTGAGCCTTCTCAATCTCATCAAATAAAATCACGCTATATGGGTGCTTTTTTACCATATTTGTAAGCATACCGCCATTTTCAAATCCTATATATCCAGGAGGTGCCCCAATGAGCTTAGCTACGGCGTGTTTCTCCATATATTCGCTCATATCAAATCGCTCAAAATGGATATTTAAAGCATTTGCTAACTCTTTTGCTAACTCAGTTTTACCAACTCCGCTACTTCCTGTAAATAAAAATACCCCAATAGGTCTATTTGGCTCATTTAGCCCTGCATATGATGTGATTAAAGCGTCATTTAGGCTCTTTATAGCTAGGTCTTGACCAAATATTTTTTGGCTTAGCGTGGTGGTTAAATTTTTTAAAATTTGAGTGTTATCAGAGTTTGTTTGGATATTAGATAGATTTGCCATTTTAGAGACAATCTCATTTATTTTGGCTTTTGTTACGCTTTTTTTATGCTCAATATTTGTAGCGGCTCCAGCCTCATCGATTATATCTATAGCACTATCTGGCAGGAATTTATCACTTAAATATCGTTTAGCCATCTCTATACTTTGAGTTAGAATTTCATCACTATACTTTACGCTATGGAATTTCTCATAAGTTGGCCTTAAGCCTTTTAAAATTTCTAAAGTCTCTTCTTTGCTTGGTTCGGCTACATCAATTTTATTAAAACGGCGAAGTAGGGCTCTATCTTTATTAAAATTCCTAAACTCACTATAAGTAGTCGCACCAATACACCTAATATCTCCATTTGCTAGGTGCGGCTTTAGGATATTTGCAGCGTCTTGACCATTGTCATTGCTACCTGTGTTTAGTATTGTGTGAATTTCATCTATAAAAATTATGTGATTTTTATTCTCTTTTAGGCGGTTTATTATCTCTTTTAATCTCTCTTCAAATTCACCCCTATATTTGGCTCCAGCTAAAATAGCAAATATATCTAAGCTAAAAATCACACTATCTTTTAATTTATCTGGGACATTGCCATTTACTATTCTTTGGGCTATTCCTTGGACTATAGCGGTTTTACCAACTCCTGCTTCGCCTACAAAAATTGGGTTATTTTTCTTATGGCGGCATAGGATTTGTAGTGCTTTATCAATCTCTTTATCTCTATTTATTACTGGGTCTATTTGATTATTTTTTACTAATTCATTTAAATTTGTGGCTACAGATAGTAGATCATTGTCTTCTAAATTTAATCCGTGAAATTCAAATAATTGATATATTTGGGAGTTTTTATCAGCTAAAATTTCATCTAAAAATTCCTCTACTCCAAATCTCTCTTCTTCAGTGATATTAGAAAATAGTTCGCTAAGTTTATGAGTGAGTATCGGCGGCTTTTTCTCATTAGATTTTGGCGTATCTTTTAACATATTTATTAGATCATTTCTAAGTGCTACTACATCGCTTATACCGATATTTTCTAAAAGTTTTATAAATTCCTTATCAAATGTCAATGTGTATAAGATATGCTCTGAGCTAATATACTCATGAGATTGAGATATGGCTAGGTCATTGGCTTGTTTTATTGACATTGCTAAATTTTGTTCTATCATTAATCCTCTTTTATAACGCATTTTAGCGGAAAGCCATTTGCTTTAGCAAGGCTTAGCGTTTGATTTTGTTTGGTTTGTGCGATCTCTTTGGTGTAAATTCCACAGACCGCACTTCCGTTTTTATGAATTTGCATCATTAAATTTACAGCTTGGCTTAGCTCTTTATTGAAAATTTCGCAAAGCACCATAACTACAAAATCCATAGTGGTAACGTCATCGTTTAATAAAATCACCTTAAAAAGAGTTGGTTTAAACTCTTTTAGCTTGGTTTTAGTATTAAGCGTTCTTTTAGTTTGCATTTAAAATCTTATCTATATCTTGGCTAATTGTGTTGGTGCTAACCTCTCCTAGGTAGAATTTATTCCCAACTACTGTGCCATCTATATTATCACTTAGACTTTGGTATATTCCATCTTTTAAAACCACTTTAAAAGGGATAGAAAGGGCTCTATTGTAGTTAATATCATTTAGAATTTGATCTACAATTTTGCTATTCTCTTTTGAATTTGCTATGAAATAATAGGCGTTATATTTTTTGCTAAAGTTCTCTAGCACATACTCATCGCTTACATCTTCAAAGTGAATTAGCCCAATTAACATAAATTTATCTGCATTCTTAAGCTGAAAATCCATAAGGTGTGGGGCTTCTTTTTGGCATGGGGCGCAGTATGTACCAAATATATCAAGCATTAGAATTTTATCGCTATCTTTGAGCTTAAATCCATTTTCTGTGCGTATTAGCGTGGCTTTAGTGCCAATTATGCTAGTTAGCTCTATCTCATCTGCGGTTTTATACTGCTCTGATTGGCTTGTTTGAGTATTTGATTCATCTTTACTACACCCATTAAGTAGCAAAAATGCCGTTAGAAATAGGGTTATAAATTTAATATTTTTCATATTTTTCCTTTATATGTATCTTTTTAGGGCTGCTCTAGCTTCTAAATTTGCTTGTTTTTCTTTCAATGCTTCTCTTTTGTCGTGGAGATTTTTACCTTTGGCTAAAGCTATATTAGCTTTTACTATATTTTTATTATTTAAATATAGACTTAAAACCACGATAGTAAGGCCATCGGTGCTGACTTTACCAAGGAGCTTATCGATTTGTTTGCGGTGCATAAGTAGCTTTCTAGGCGCTCTCTCATCAGGGCGAAAGTGTGAGTGAGCGGTTTGGAGATGACTGATGTGAGCATTTAATAAAAACAGCTCACCACGAATTATTCGCACAAAGCTATCTTTTAAATTCGCTCTACCAGCACGAAGTGCCTTAACCTCGCTACCTTGTAACACTATACCAGCTTCAAAGCTCTCAATGATGGTATAATCATGAAATGCTTTTTTATTTTTTGCTAAATCTTTTCCCATTTTAATACTTTTATTATTTATAAGCTTAGGATTATAGCTAAAGATTGTGAATTTAGTTTGAATAAGAGTGCTTTATGGCACTCCTATAGCTTATTTTTTATAATTTTTGACAAATTCAGCAATGCGCTCAATACCGATTTTTAAGCTATCTATATCACACGCAAAGCTAAGTCTAAAGTATCCATCCATACCAAATCCCACTCCAGGCACAGTGGCTACTAAGGCTTTTTCTAATAATTCTTGGCAAAATTTCATTGAGTTAGGCTCGACATTTTTACAATTGATAAATAGATAAAATGCGCCATCAGGGCAGACTACGCTTAGATTTTCTATGCTATTTATAGCACTTACTGCGTAATCTCTACGCTCTATAAATTTACTTTTCATATACTTTATATCATTATCAGCTTTTCCTAAAAGTGCTGGGATAGCACCAGCTTGAACGATACTTGAGATATTGCTCGTACTTTGGCTTTGGAGCTTTCTAAGGGCTTTATTTAGCTCATCAATGCTACTTGCCATATAGCCAAATCTCCAGCCTGGCATTGCGCCACACTTGCTAAGTCCATTTATGGTAATTGTCCTTTTAAACATATCATCGCTAATTGACGCTGAGGCGATGAATTCGCCATTGTAGGTTAATTTTTCATAAATTTCATCACTTATTACTAGGATTTGGCTCCCTTTTAACACTTCGCTAATCTCCTCAAGCTCAGCTTTACTATATACGCCACCACATGGGTTGCTTGGGCTATTTATGACAATTGCTCTAGTTTTTGAGGTTATGGCTGATTTTATCTGATTAGCAGTTAATTTAAATTTATTATCTTCACTAGTTTCTATGATAACTGGAACTCCACCGCAATATTTGACAATTTCAGGATAGCTTACCCAGTATGGAGATGGGATAATAACTTCATCGCCGTGATTTATAATACAAGAAAATAGGTTAAATAAAGAGTGTTTAGCACCCACATTTGTGATTATTTGGCTTGGTTTATAATCTAGATTATTATCTCTTTTTAGTTTTGTAGCAATAGCCTCTAATACCTCAGGTGTGCCAGGAACTGGAGTGTATTTACCACAACCCTTATCTAATGCTGATTTTACCGCATTTTTGATAACTTCAGGTGTATCAAAATCAGGCTCACCAGCACTAAAGCTAATGACATCAAGCCCAGCTGCTTTCATCTCTTTGGCTTTTGAGCTAATTGCTATTGTGATACTTTCGCTTAGGACAGAAATTCTTTGAGATAGTAACATTTTTTACTCCTTGATTGATTTTATATACTCTTGATATTTTTTGTCTAATACTATTTTAGAATCGCCGTGGCATTCAAGATTTTCTACTTTTTTTATGAGATATATTAGCAACTCTTTTGTAATATCAGGTAGTTTATTATGCTCTAATGGGCGAGTGTTGCCACTAACACATTTAGCTGGAATTCCAACGGCTGTAGAGTTAGGTGGGACATCTTTTACTACTACTGAATTAGCACCTATCTTAGAGCCTTTACCAATAGTTATATTGCCTAAAATTTTTGCCCCAGCACCAACTACAACTCCATCTTCTAAAGTAGGGTGCCTTTTGCCTTTATCTAAGCTTACACCACCTAGAGTTACACCTTGATATATTAAGCAATCATCGCCAATTACTGCTGTTTCTCCGATCACAACTCCAGTTGCATGATCGATAAAAACGCGTCTGCCAACCACAGCTGCAGGATGTAGATCAACTCTAGTTAGAAAGTTGCTAATACCAGCTAGTATTCTAGCTAATTTATGCCATTTTTTAACCCATAAAGCATGGATAAATCTATGATTAAACACAGCCCATACACCAGGATAGTTAAATATCAGATCTACGCAACTACGATATGCTGGATCTTGAGATTTTGGTTGCGATAGATCTTCTATTATTGTTTTTAAAATTCCCATTCTTAGCCTATAGTTTTTAAATAGCCATTATCGTTTAAAAATAGATATAACTCACCTAGGATATGTTTTTTTTGTTTCTCATCTACCAAGGTTGAGTTTTCTATCCTTTCATTTAAAGTATCTCTAATGGAGTGTATATCATAATCTAAATCTTCTAATATATCCATAACAGATTGTGATTCTAAGATATTTTTTATCTCATAATTGCCATTTTCATTAAGGATAATTGTAGCTTCAGTCGGATGGGTAAAGAGATTATGCTTCATTCCAAGCACCTCTTGATACGCTCCAACAAGGAAAAATCCTAAGAAATAATCCTCTTTTTCTAAATCCACATCATGTAAAAATAGAGGATTTTTAGTCGCATCAAAGCTGATTTCACCATCGCTATCGCAAGTAATATCCCAAATAGAAGCAGACAAAGTAGGGCGCTCATCAAGCCTATCAAGAGGCATTATAGGGAAGTTTTGCCCAAGTCCCCAAAAATCAGGTAGACTTTGAAACATAGAAAAATTTACTAAGTATCTCTCTTGAACCTCTTCTTGAATTTTTAAAAGCTCAGCGTAATTTTGCTTATTACCTAAAAGCGAGATCGCTTTTTTCATGATTAGATGGACTAAAATTTCGCTATTTGATCTATCTTGAAGATCTACATAACCTAAGTCAAATAGGGTTAAAACGCTCTCCATATGATCTATTGCATCATGAAGATACTCTATAGCGTTGCTTGGTTTTATACTCCTATATAAGTCATATAATTCGCTAATTAAAGGGGGATTATTTTTTTTTAATATCAATTTTTCTTCTGTATATTCTTGGCTAAATAGCTCAAGCACTGGAGCTACCAAGACAGCGTGAGAAGCGGCAATATATCTACCGCTTTCTATAAATATATCTGGCTCTATCTCATTTTTTTGATTTGCTATAGTTTTTAGTAAGAATACAACATCATTTGCATACTCTTTTAGAGTGTAATTTCTACTTGGATTTTCCTTAAATTGCGAATACTCTATAGCCAAACCGCCACCTAAATTTATAGCTTTTAGGGATTTTGCTCCCATTTTACGAAGTTCTGCGTATATGTTTCCAGCTTCTATAAGAGCTTTTTTAAGTGGGTGAATTTCATCAATTTGACTTCCAATATGGAAGTGAATCATTGTAAATTGCTCTATTAGATTATTCTCTTTTAGTAAATTTACCGCTTCAATTAGCTCAGTTGATGTTAATCCAAATTTGGAATTTATCCCACCGCTTTTAGCCCAAACTCCAGTCCCGCTACTATGAAGTCTAATTCTAAGTCCGATATTTGGCTTTGGCTTAAATCTCTCTTTGGCAGTGGAGATTATCGATTTTAGCTCATTTAACCCTTCAATTGTAAGAGTGATATTATGCCCCATTTCAGCAGCGATAAAGCCAATATCGATTAGCTCATTATCCTTAAATCCATTTACGGTAATTGGCGCACCATAGTTATTATACGCCATAGCTAGGAGCAATTCAGCCTTTGAGCCAGCCTCTAAGCCATAGCCATAACTCTGGCCGATTTTAACTAAATTTTCTACAAAGCCTGGATATTGATTGACTTTTAGTGGATATACAGCATTAAAACTTCCACTATATCCAAACTCCTTTTTGGCTCTTTCAAAACTAGAATAGACTTGGACAATTTGCTTTTTTATAAGATGTGGAAATCTAAGGAGTAAAGGCCCTCTATAGCCATCATTTCTAATCTCTTTTACTATATCGATTAATGCTGGTTTTAAGTCGCTATTTAGACAGACCTTACCGCTATCAATTATAAAATTTGAATCACCCCAAAGGCTAAGTCCATAGTCATTTGTCATATTTTGCTCCATAAATCATCTATAGATATTCGTTTTTCACTCTTATCATTTAGATTTTTATACCAAATTTGATTTTGGCTAAACTCATCATTGCCAAGACATAAAAATATCTCAAACCCTCTTTTATCGGCTATATTTAGGTGCTTATTTGGGCTTTTGGCTTCATATGAAATCTCTGTTATATGGTGCTTTCTTAGCTTTTGAGCGATTTTGTAGATTTCATCTATTAAATTTGGATTTAAAGCACATATATAAATCCCTTGACGGCTATTTTGTGGCTCTTTTTGCTTTAAAATTTCCATAATTCTCTCAATTCCCATAGCCCAGCCCACTGCTGCAGTAGGTTTGCCACCTAGATACTCACAAAGTTTATCATATCGCCCACCACCTGCTACAGCACTTTGAGAGCCAATCTCAGCACTTACAAATTCAAAAGCACTTTTGCAGTAGTAATCCAAACCTCTAACTAGCTTAGGGTCAATCTCAAACTCAACCCCATTTGCTCTTAAAATCTCTTGAAGTTTATTAAACTCATCTTGGCAAATTTGATTTAGATTATCTGTGATTAATGGCGCGTTTTTTAGGATATTTTGACAACTATCATTTTTACAATCAAGTATTCTAATAGGATTAGTCTCTAGCCTTCTTAGGCAGTCTTGACATAGATTTTCTTTGTTTATATTTATAAATTTAACCAACTTATCTTTATAAGTTGGCATGCACTCGCCATCGCCTAAAGAGTTGATTTTAAGAGTTGTTTTAATCCCTAGATTATTTAAAATTTCATTTAGCATTAAGATCGCTGAGGCATCTTCATAAACGCTAGCTTCGCCAAAGCACTCTACGCCAAATTGGTGAAATTCCCTCAAACGCCCACGCTGAGGACGCTCATACCTAAACATACTACCATAATAAAAATACTTTCTAATCCCACCAACTCTATCAAATTTACTCTCTATAAAGGCTCTTACCACCCCAGCTGTGCCTTCAGGGCGAAGGCAGACATCATTACCACTTTTATCAATGAATTGATACATCTCCTTACCGACAATATCACTACTTTGTCCTACGCTTCTTTTAAATAGTGTTGTCTCTTCTAGCTTTGGGGTCTCGCAAAATTTATAGCCGTAGTTTTTGACTACACTTTCACAGGTTTGTATTATAAATTTATATAGCTTGCCATCATTTTCAAGCAGATCTTTCATACCACGAAGAGCAGTTATCATATAAATTTCCTTATTTTATCTTGTATAATCTCTGGTGCTAGTGATGCGTCTATCTCTAATACTTCAAATTTTAAATCGGTGAGTATTATACTCATAAATTCTTGAACTCTCATTAAATACTCAATCCCACGACTCTCAATCTCATCGCTACAATCTCTATTAAAGAGTCTTTGGTGGATTAATTCTTTATTTGCTTTTAAAAAGATAAATTTATCCCCAAAGTCCGAGCAAAGGGCAAATTTATTTAGCTCAATTAGGGTTTTAATATCTAGATTATCATCATTTGCCATAGCGTATGCAAGACCTGAGATAAAGCTTCTATCACTTAAGATTAAATTTTTATAATTTGGTTTTATAATCTTCTCATAGTGTTCAGCACGATCTGCTAAAAATAGTAGTATTTCAGCTCTTTGAGATATTTTACTTGCATTACTCATAAGATACGATCTAATCATCGCTCCAAGCTCTGTCCCACCTGGCTCCTTGGTGATTATGGCATTTGGATAGATCTCTTTTAGCATATTAATCTGCGTTGTTTTACCCGCTCCATCGACCCCTTCAAAACTAATTAACATACTCATCCTTTATTTTTTGATAAACATCTTTTGGTACAAGTAAGCTAATATCCCCTTTATGACTTAAAACAGATCTAACAATAGAGCTTGATATGAAGGCATTTTTAAGACTTGGCATAAAATACACTGTCTCAAATTCGCTCCACAAAGAGGCATTAGCATAGCCAATTTGTAGCTCATATTCAAAGTCACTTACAGCTCTTAATCCCCTTACAACCGTGTTGATATTAAGCGATTTAGCAAAATCAACTAAGAGATTATCAAATCCCATAACCTCTACGCTAGGTAGATCTTTTGTAGCGATTTTGGCTAATTCAACTCTTTGATTGTAGTTAAAATATGGGGTTTTGCTCTCATTTAAAGCAACTGCTACAATAACCTTATCAAATACATTACTAGCACGCTTAATAACATCAAGATGCCCATTTGTAATAGGATCAAAAGTCCCTGGATATATACATGATTTCATTTTTACCTCTACTTGATTATAGCTTGATTTTTATTTATTACTTGTGCTTTTAAAATTTGATTATTTTGATTTCTTACGCTGATAATCTGTCCTATATTGCCATCACTAAGAGCTGTTACTATAATCTCAACTTTTAAAGAACCATCATTGATCACGGCTGTGATTTTATCGCCTTTTCTTACATCGCTTAGGGTTTTGAAGTGGCGGTTAGTTAAAATTTTACCACGCTTTATCTTACTTTTAGTTATGAGCTGATATTTGGGAATATTAGTTAAAGCTTGTTTATCATAATCTTTTAAATTTACAAATTTTTGCTCATAATCGCCTAAATTTAAGATATGATCTCTATCTATATCCCTTTTAGCGATTAATACTTGAAGTTTAAAATCAATTTTAAAGTTAAAAAATATACTTTTATTACTCTTATTTGGCGTTATGTATATCGCTCGAAATGCCCCGCTATCATCACGCAGATTAAGCAAAATAATCTCTTTTAGTATAAATTCATTAAAATTATTTGGTAAATCATTTGGCTTATCTATATTTATAGAGCTGATATTTATAGAGGGATACTCATCTTTTATGGTTTTGTGAAGTCTATCAACTAAGGTATCGCTAAAAAGTGGAATAAAAAATATAAGAAGCAAAAATATGGAGCGGGAAACGAGATTCGAACTCGCGACCCCAACCTTGGCAAGGTTGTGCTCTACCCCTGAGCTATTCCCGCATTTTTGTAAATTAGGGTGGAATAATATCATATTTTTACCCACTTGTCAAGATATTTGATAAATTTTTATCTCTTGATTATCGCAAATTTCACTTTGACCGATATTAGAGATATATATAGAATTTGATAATGATATTGGTCTTATCATCGAAGGACTATAGATATTATCATTTGTAGCTCTAAATTCGCCGTTATTTGCTGTACCAATTACAATATTTGCTCTACTAGCTTTGAATTTTAAGCTACCTTTAAATTTCGCAATCTGCGTTTTAGGTAGATAATCACTCCAATTAGCAACTCTTTTAACAAAAGGTATAACGGCGATATATGTAGCTAGTAAGCATGACATAGGATTGCCAGGCAAAACAAAAATAAGCTTATTACCCTTTTGATAACATTTTGTTGGTTTGGCTGGACGAGCATCGATAGAGCTAAATAACGGCTTAAAATCAAGCGAGTTTAATACTTCACTCATATAATCAGCCTCTCCTTTGCTAGCCCCACCGCTTGTGATGATAATATCATAGTCACTGCAGCTATTAATAGCCTCTTTTATATATGAAATTTCATCTTTTAAAATCCCTTTATACTCACTTTTAAACCCATTTTGGCTTAATGCTGATATGATACCAAAGCTATTTGCGTTATATATAGATAGTTTATCGCACTCGCTCCAAGGCTCATTTATCTCATTTCCACTACTAAAAACAGCAATTCTAGGATTTTTAAAAGTATTAATATAGCTAATTCCCTGAGCTGCTAGGAGCATAATGTTAGCTGGGGTAAGCCTTGAGCCTTTAGCTAGTAAAAGCTCTCCAGCCTCTATCTCTTCGCCTTTGATTTTTCTAGCATTATTTTTAGGTGTATCTGGTGGTACTATTAAATTTCCACTCTCATCAAAAGACTCGTTTTCTATCATTACAACGCTATCAGAGCCTTTAGGAAATGCCGCACCGGTCATAATCTTATAGCACTCATTTTTACTAATTTCATAGCTATTTTTATCTCCAGCTAAAATCACCCCTTTAATTTTAAGAGGGCTAGCTATATCAGCGTAAGCAAAAGCATATCCATCTAAAGCAGAATTATCAAACGCTGGTAAGCTCCTACTAGCTATAATATCACTAGCTAGGATTTTTCCAGTAGCTTGGCTAAGGGGTAAAATTTCGCTCCTATTTAGTGGCTCTAAATCTTTAGCTAATTCAAATATCTCATCAACTCTCATAATCTACTCGCTAAGTCTTTTTATATCAGCTCCAATGGCAGTAAGCTTGGATTCTAAATTTTCATACCCTCTATCTAGATGGTAAATTCGGTGAATTCTTGTCGTTCCCTTAGCTCTTAAAGCAGCAATGATAAGTGCCGAGCTAGCTCTTAAGTCAGTTGCCATCACATCAGCCCCATTTAGCTTTGTGCCTGTGATAGTGGCTATATGCCCATTTAGCTTTATATCAGCTCCCATGCGAGATAGCTCACTAGCGTGCATAAAGCGATTTTCAAAAAGTCTCTCATCAATGCTAGATACTCCATCAGCCACACAAGCAAGAGCCATAAATTGCGCTTGCATATCTGTTGGGAAGCCTGGAAATTCAGTAGTGATTATATTACATGGTTTTAAATTGCCATCGCTAATTACTTTTATTGAGTTAGGATTAAACTCAAATTTAACCCCCATATCATAAAGCTTTGAAGTGATAGCTACTAGGTGATCTGGATTTATATTTTCTATTATAACCTTTCCACCAGCGATTGCTACAGCACACATATATGTTCCAGCTTCAATCCTATCTGGAATTACTCTAATTTCATCTAAATTTATAAGCGTTCTATTTGTGCCATATATGGTTAATTCGCTTGTGCCAATACCATCAATTCTAACTCCATTTTGATTTAAAATTTCGCATAGTTGGACTACTTCAGGCTCCTTGGCTGCGTTAAATATCTTAGTTACGCCATTTGCTAGAGCTGCTGCCATTATGATATTTTCAGTGCCAGTAACTGTGATTTTATCAAAAACGATATTAGCACCCTTTAATCCATCATTTGCACTAGCTATCACATATCCATCTTTTATCTCTATCTTTGCCCCCATTTTCTCTAATGCGCTTAAATGCAAATCAATTGGTCTAGCCCCAATGGCGCACCCACCAGGGAGTGAAACCTCACAATGGCCAAATCTAGCAAGGAGTGGGCCAAGCACCAATATAGAAGCACGCATAGTGCGGACAATATCATATGTGGCTTTTGTGGAGTTTATAGCCATTGTGTCTATTTGTAGGGTTGAGTTTGTAAATTCAGCCTTAGCGCCTAAATTTTGTAGTAGTTTTATCAAAGTTTTTATATCAGCTACTTGTGGTGCGTTTTGGATTGTTACTCTATTTTTGGCTAGAATTGACATAGCAATTATAGGTAAGGCTGCGTTTTTAGCGCCACTTATTACCACTTTGCCTTCTAAATTTTTTCCACCTTTGATTTGTAGATAATCCATACTATCACCTTATGTAAAAATAGATATGGATTATATCAAAAATATGCTTATATTTATTTTGAATTTAATATATTCTAAAAGCTATGGCTAAAATACCATAGCTTAAGAGCGAGATTTTTTCACTTCATCTGCGATTAAGAAAGCAAGCTCTAGGGCTTGATCGGCATTTAATCTTGGATCGCACTGGGTTTCATAGCGACTAGCAAGAGCCTCTTGAGTAACCTTAAATGCACCACCAGTACACTCTGTAACATCTTGTCCTGTCATCTCTAAATGCACCCCACCAGCTATAGTGCCACAAGCATTATGAATATCAAAAAAGCTTTTAACTTCTTTTAAAACATTATCAAATTCACGAGTTTTATATCCATTAGAGGCTTTTACTGTGTTACCATGCATTGGATCGATACTCCATAGGATATTTAATCCTTCAGATTTAACATTTTTTAAGATATTTGGTAGGTAGCTCTCTATCTTATCAGCACCCATTCTAATTATGATATTTAGGCGACCATTTTCGTTATTTTGGTTTAGTTTGTTGGCTAATTTTATCACATCATCAGCTGTGGCATTTGGGCCGATTTTACACCCAATTGGATTTTTAACTCCGCTTAAGAAATGGACATGAGCGTCATTAATACCTCTAGTTCTCTCACCTATCCAAAGCATATGAGCAGAGCAATCATACCAATCTCCACTTAAGCTATCAACCCTTGTAAGTGCCTCTTCATATGGTAGTAATAGTGCTTCGTGAGAAGTGTATAGCTTAGTTTCGCTTAGGGTTGGAGTATTGGAAGTTGTAACCCCGCAAGCCTCCATAAATTTAAGAGTGTTAGTAAGCTCAGAAGCAAGTTTTTCAAATTTCTCATCTAGCTCACCACGCTTTATAAATCCTAAATTCCATCTATGGACTTCATGTAAATCAGCTAAACCACCACGAGAAAACGCCCTTAAAAGATTTAGTGTAGAAGCACTTTGGTAGTATGCGTCTATCATTCTTTTTGGGTCTGGTACTCTAGCAGATTCATTAAATTCAAATCCATTTATAATATCACCCCTATAGCTAGGGAGTTTAACTCCATTTATCTCTTCAAAATCGCTACTTCTAGGCTTAGCAAATTGACCAGCCACACGGCCGACTTTTACCACCGGACAGCCACCAGCGAAGGTAAGGACAATCGCCATTTGCAGCATAATCTTAAACATATCACGAATATTAACCGCACTAAAATTAGCAAAGCTCTCAGCACAATCCCCGCCTTGAAGTAAGAAGCCATTGCCTTGAGTAACTTTGGCTAACTCATCTTTTAAATTCCTTACTTCACCTGCAAAGACAAGTGGTGGAAGCTTACTAAGTCTATCTTCATACTCTCTAAGCTTGGTAATATCAGGATATATAGGTTGTTGTAAAATATTATAGTCTCTCCAGCTATCTTTATTCCATTTACTCATTTTTAACCTTTAAATTTCTATATAAAATGTGCGATTATAGCCAAATAAATCTTAAATTCTAGCAAATTTAATATTTAGCTGGGAGTTTTAAAGTAAAATTAGGTAGAATTATCAAAAATAATTTTAAGGTTTAAAATGAAAAAATTTATATTAGTATTTACTCTTATATTTCTTTTTGGTTGTGTGCAAAATACCACAAATGTAGGCCACTCTGAAGTTAATAGGGGTCAGTTGATGCTTATATCAAGCGAGGAGATAAATGAGGCTTCTGCTAAGGCTTATACTCAGATAATTGATAAAGCAAGGGCGACAAATACGCTAAATAAAGACCCAAAATTAACACAAAGAGTAAATAATATATCAAATAGATTAATTGCTAAAACTTCATATTTTAGACAAGATAGCTCAAAGTGGAATTGGGAGGTAAATGTAATTACAAGCGATACTATCAATGCTTGGTGTATAGCTGGTGGTAAAATCGCCGTATATACCGCAATTGTAGAGAAATTAAATTTAAATGATGATGAGCTAGCATTTATCCTATCTCACGAGATTGCTCACGCCTTAAGAGAGCATGTCAGAGAGCAGCAAAGCCAAGAGATGATAAAGAGCGGATTAATAAATGTAGCTTCGATTTTTGGGGTTGATAATACTATTTTAGGGGTTGCAAATTTAGCTGCAAATGTGGGTATTTCGCTGCCATTTAGCCGTTCGCATGAGAATGAGAGTGATGAGATAGGGCTTGAGCTTGCTTATATGGCTGGATTTAATCCAGATGGTGCGGTTTCACTATGGAAGAAGATGCAAGAGCACTCAGGCGATGGTGGATTGGAGTTTTTAAGCACGCATCCAAGCCATGAAAATAGAATAAAAAATCTACAAGCTCTAGCAGTTAAATTAAAGGCTAAGAATTAGCATATACTAGCTATGCTTTGAGCTTGTTTGAGTATCATATCTTTTTTGATTGTGTAGTTGATAGCGTTATTTTGAGTGATTATAACTATGGTTGAGCCTAGATCAAAATTACCTATATGTTCGCCTTTTTTTAAGCTTAAATTATCATATTTATATAAAGCTTTGGTTAGATTTGAGTTGGTTTTAATGCGTGGTTCAAAGTCAAATTTCATTTTACCCACATTTAAAGCACCTACAAAGACCATCCAGATTAATTTGCCATTTTTTAGCCTTGCTTTTAGCACGACTCTCTCATTTAACGCATAGAGATTATCATGCTTTAAAAGAGCGCTTTTTGCTACGCTAAATAGCGTTCCAGGAGTGTAATTTAAACTCAAAATATCCATATCGCAAGGGGCGTGATAGTGGTGATAATCTCTTGGGGATAAATATATATTTAGATAGTCAAATTCGCCATCAAGCTCACTATCTTCAAGTGATTTGCCTAGTAGTTCATCTATTTTATACTCTTTGGATTTTATGCTATAAGCTTTTAGATTATTCCCCTTAGCACACTCAAGGCAAAGCCCATCGCTTGGCGAGACAAAGCCATCGCCAAGTGGTCTTGGAGCTTGTAATTTTCTAGTAAAAAGAGCATTTAAACTATCATAGCTATTAATTGGATTAAACTCACTCATATCTATTTTAAATTTTTTAACATACCAGCTATTTATAGCATTTTGAAGCCATTTTGGAAATTTATAGTGTGCGACCAAGCCAAAATAGTTTGAAAATTTATTATAATCCATATTAATCTCCCAGCTTTAAATATACAATTTCACTATTTGTTCCAACTCTAAATGGCGGTCCCCATAGTCCAGCACCGCTGCTTACTAGTAGTTGCATATTTTCATTGATTTTATATAGTCCATAGATATATTTTTGATTTATCCATACTAAGAGTGAAAATGGAAAAATTTGTCCGCCATGAGTGTGACCTGAAATAGCTAAATCCACATCTTTATTAAGATATTTTAAAGATCTAGGCTGATGGGCTAGTAAGATTGTAGGCAAATTTGGATTTACACTTTTGAAAGCTTGATTAAAATCGGGCTTAAATTTATCCATTTTAAAGCCGGTAATATCATATACACCTGCTAAATTCACGCCTCCCATCTCTACACTTTCATTTTCTAAAACTCTAATTCCAAGCTCTTTAAATTTACTAATCAATCCATCAATTCCGTGATAATACTCATGATTGCCAACGACCATAAAGGTGCCAAATTTGCTTTTAACATCTTTTAAAGGATCTAAAAAATCGCCCAATTCATCACTACTTAAATCTACCAAATCGCCCACGATAAATAAGGCATCTGGATTTAATAAATTTACCTTATCAACTATACTAGCCATATACTCTTTTTGAAAAAACTCACCTATATGCACATCGCTGATTACTGCTAGATTTAATGGGGATTTGAGATTTTGAATTTTTACATTATACTCAGTGATTATGGTGTTGAAATTCGCATTATAAGCGCCAATTATAATATACAAACAAAAGCCAAAAATCACACAAATATCAATGATAAATTTAGCTATTTTTTGACTATTTTTTTTAAGCTTTTTTATAAAAAGTAGTGCTAAATTAAATGGCAAAATGGTGCAAAATAGCATAAAGCTTATACCTATGCAAATTATGGATATTTGATAGATTAGTGGCGGAAGTGGAGAGCTTTTAATGGCGATGAAATATGCAACCTCAAATAGAAATATAAGAGTAAAAATCAGTCTTAAAAGCCATTTAAATTTAGATATTAAACTATTTTTAAACCACCAATAACTATATAAATTCATACCAAAAAATATAATTGTAGATAGTGGAATGAATATATGTGGACTCATTTAAAACCTTAATTGATGATAAAATTACTTTTTGATAATGCTATTGATTTTATGATAAAGCAAGAGAATTTCATCTCGTTTAGTGATAAAACTATTTTTATTAGCAATTAGATGAGCGCTACTTTGCATTATCTCTTGGGCTACTTTTAGGCCATTTTGCTTCATTGTAGTGCCAGTCTCTACAATATCTACTATCGCATCGCTAAGCCCCACAATCGGAGCTAACTCAATTGAGCCATATAGCTTGATTATCTTTACTGCAACTGCCTTTTGGTCAAAATAATTTTTAGTGATATTTGGCATTTTAGTTGCGATTTTTAGCTCCGGTTTGGTGTAATCTAGCTCTTGATTATCCTTAATCCCGATACAAACTCTGCATTTTCCAAGTCCAAGATCAAGTAGTCTAAGCACATCGCACCTATGCTCTTCAAGCACATCAAGACCTACTACGCCTATATCAGCAGCTCCTTCGGTTATATAAGTCGGGATATCTTGATTGCGAACCATTAGGAATTTAAACTCTCCTTTTTGCATAATGAGCTTTCTATCTTCAAATTTAAACTCATCACCAAAAATTTGAGTGAAAATCTCCAAGGTTTGATCGGCAATTCTACCTTTTGGTAGTGCTACACTTAGCATAAAATCTCCTTATTTTCATTTATAGCTCTTTGCATACCGCGAAAAATTAGCATTCTATCATATATGGATTGAGAAAAAAACTTAGATAAAAATTCCCCATCTCCACCGGTGAGATATATTGACTTTCCACGGGAGAATTCATTAATTAAGCTTACTATTGGCTTGATTATTCCATAGCTAATAGCATCTTGAGAGTGCTGTGGTAAGCACTCTAGGTCTATTTGCGAATTCAGCGGTAGATCTAGACGCTTTGAAATAGTCTTTAAGCTAGATAGAGAAGTTGTAATTCCTGGTATGATAAACCCACCGATATGGCATCCATTTGCCATCAGATCAAGCGTGATAGCACTTCCAGCATCCACTATAAGCCCATTATTTATAGCGTAGCAAGCTGCGGCTCTATCTACTCCTAAGCCAATATAAGTGCTATTTAGATTAATATATGGCTCAATATCTATAAATAGTGGCTCTTGAATTTTTTGAGCTACTCTTTCATTTACATTTATATAATATATTTTCTCTTTTGGTTCATAAAGATTAAACTCATCAATATTTAAATTCCAAATCTTCCTACCATCAAAAAAGGTGGCATGAGTATTGCCAATATCACACAAAATCATAGAATTTCCAATCTAAATTTGATTTTAAAACTTTCGAGCATATCGCAGAGTTATATAATAAGCCAAATTTAACTATATTAATGTCAAATTTACGCTTTACAAGCTCACTTATTTTTTTCAACTCTTCAAGCTCCTTATTTATAAATCTACTTTTAGACTCTCTAAAAAAAAGCAGATTATAAAATCCACTACTATCAACACCTAAAAAGAGTTGATAGTTACGCTTTTTACTAAACTCCTTTATATCAAGGGTTTGTAGATTTTTAAGTAGAATTTTATGCTGGTTAAAAATATTACAAATTCTATTATCCATTATTTTAATTCTAATATTTCATCATCATAATAAAAGGCATTTTCGCCCATAAAACTCTTTTTGCTAATCTCTGAGTCAAGCTTTACAATTTCAAGATTATTTAAATTCAAATCAGTGATAAACATATATCCAGTTTTTTCAATTATATATAGCTTATCATCTTTTGGGATAACGCCTGAGAATATGGCAAATTTGAAGTTTTTGCTACTAAGCTTATTTAGTTCTAAATCTAAAATCTCCACCATTCCATCTTTTAAAAATAGATAAATTTTCCCAGAATAAATCAAGACATCTTTGATTTGACCATCATAGTGCTTAACTCCTTGAGTAGAGATCGCCATTAGCTTAGTAGCACTGGCTGCAAACATCTTATCCCCAAGGAGATCAAGGAATATAATATTATTAAAAAATGATTCACTACTTACTACTGCATCTCTTAATATGCGACCATTAAATTTATCTACTATCATAATTTTGCCATCCAATGTTGGATAGACGATAATTGAGTTTAAAAATACTGGATTTGCCATCTTAGCGTCAATGGCATATGCTACGCCGACATTATACTCTAGTAGCAACTTGTCGCTTATCATATCTATTAGATAGATGGTATTATCAACGCTAAGTGCTGCAAGGTGGTTGTCATTTATAGATGCTGATACTATGCGAGTTTTAAATTTGGTAGTATAATACTCATCTTCGCCCATTAACACCTTAAAATTACCATCAATACTAGATATTAATAATTTGCCTTGATACTCGCCTAAGAAGTTATCATTTTTATCTAAATTTAGCTCTATTATATTACCATTTTTAAGTAGTATATTGCCATTTTTTAAGACAGCTCCATATTTACTAGTTTGCTGCAAAGATGAGCTCAATGAGCCATCAAAACTCACATTTTTAGATACAAACTCAGGCTCATAATACTCCCTTTTTGTATAGCAACCAGCAAGAGTTAAAATAATTAAGGATGATAAAATGTAGTTTTTTAAATTCATACTATTTTCCTTGATAGTGTTCTAAATTTTTAACTATTGGTTGTAATTGTGAATTTAGTGGAATTTTAGCAAATTCGCCTTTTGCTTCGTCGATTTTACCATCTTTTAATAGCTCATATCCATCTATTAGATAGTTATAATTTGATAAAATTTTAGCTGATTTATTACCTTTTAAATTTTGTAAAATCTCTTTTAAAAGTGGATCAATATCTAAAGCCAATGCTTCATCTATAAGCTTGATTTTATTTAAATCATCTGCGGTTTTAATCACAAATAGTGCGTATAAAGATGGATTTTTAGCTATTAAAAGCTCTTTTGAGCTATTATCATCAGGATTATTTATTAGTGCGTTATATGCTTTATTTGCCTCTATTTTTGTCTCAACTTGTATAGTATTAAAAACACCATATGCGATAATTGCGATTAGTATAACCAAAAATATAGCAATTAAAATTCTCTTATTTTTTCTAAAAAATCTTTCGCTTTTTATAGCGCTTTCTAAAAACTGCTCTTGAGAGCTTATCTCACTTTTTATATAATCAATATTCTCTTTAACTGCCAAAGTAAGTTCCTTAAAATAAAAATTTGCTAATTCTAGCATAAATTTTCTTAAATATAACAAATAATAGCCAATTATTAAAAACTTGATAATATTGATAATTTATATCTAAGAAAACTTATGATATAATGAGCGCCAAAATTTTAAATTACGAGAGTATAGCCGTGCATATTGATGATAAAATACTTGAAAAATTAGAAAAGTTAAGCGCATTAAAAATCCCAGATGACAAGCGAGAAGAGTTTAAAAGCCAACTTAGCAAAATTGTAGATTTTGTAGATGTTTTAAATGAGTTAAATTTAGATGGTGTAGAGGCTGCTGTAAGCACTATAAGTGGTGGAACTTTACTTCGTGATGATGAGCCAGTAAAGAGCGATGTTATAGATATAATATTACAAAATGCCCCAAAAAAGCATGGCAGAAGCTTTGAAGTGCCAAAGATTATTGAGTAGAGTATGAGTATAAGAACCTTTCTTGATTTAGTTATAGATAGGAAGGCTAGCGATCTACACTTAGTGGCTAGAAGTGTGCCAAAGATTAGAGTTGATGGTGAGCTTATATCTACTGGAAGTGTGGCCTTAACGCCAAAAGATGTAGAAGAGATCTGCTTGCCACTGCTTAGCCAAGAGCAAAAAATGGAGCTAAAATCTGCTAAAGAGCTTGATTTTATAGTAGATCTTAATAGGGCTGGTAGATTTCGTGCTAATTACTATTATACAATGAACGGGGAGCTTTGTGCTGCTTTTCGTATAATACCATTTAAAACGCCTACATTAGATGATATTTGTGCGCCTAATTTGCTATTTGAGCTTGCAAAAAAGCAAAAAGGATTGATACTAGTTACAGGTGCTACTGGAAGTGGTAAAAGCACAACTCTAGCAGCAATTTTAAATGAGATAAATCAGACACAAAATAGGCATATTATCACTATTGAAGACCCTGTGGAATTTATTCATACAAGTAAAAATTCTCTATTTTCCCATAGAAATGTAGGAAGTGATACTAGCTCATTTTCAAAAGCATTAAAATATGCCTTAAGACAAGATCCAGATGTTATTTTAGTCGGCGAGATGAGAGATAAAGAGACTATGGCGATGACGATTGAAGCGGCTCAAACTGGTCATTTGGTCTTTGCTACCTTGCATACAAACTCAGCCCCAAGCTCTATAGATAGAATTGTAGATAGCTTTAGCCTTAGCGATCAATCATACATTAGGAGCTCTTTGGCTTCATCTTTGATAGCTGTAATATCGCAAAATTTACTACCAAAAATTGGAGGTGGTAGGATTGCGCTTTTTGAGATTATGCTAAATAATATCGCAATTTCAAATTTAATAAGAGATGGCAAAACTCATCAAATACTATCTCAAATGCAAATTGGTAGTGCTCAAAGCGGTATGAGAGTGATGGCTAATGAAATTCAAAAAGCACTAAATGAGAATATAATTACAAAAGAGGTTGCAATGCGTTTTAATACTAAAAATTTAAATTTAATGGAGCAAAGTTGATGGATTTTATTACTTGGTTTGATATTATTGTTATCGCCGTTGTAGTGATTTTAGGGATTAAGGGTGTTATAAATGGCCTTATTAAAGAGGTATTTGGGCTAATTGGCATTATCGGCGGTGTGATCGTAGCTAGTAGAAATGCTAGTTTAGTAGGGGAGCAAATCAGCCTTTATCTATATGAGCTTAGTGATTCGGCGGAGTTTTTCTTTGGGTTTTTGCTTACTTTATTAATATTTTGGTTTATATGTTTATTGCTTGGAAATTTGCTATCTAAAATGTTAAAGATGAGCGGACTTGGATTTGTAGATAGATTGCTTGGATTTTTCGTAGGGGCTGCAAAGATATTTTTAGTTCTTGCTATTTTGGTTGCGATTGTATCTAGAATTTCAGTTTTAAACCAAAAAATTTCTCCATATTTCAAAGATAGTAAGGTCTATCCAGTACTTCTAGCTGCTGGAGAGTTTATAATGGCTATGGATATAAGTAGCGTCCAAAATAGCTTAGAAAATGGCGAAATAGTCGTGCCTGAAATTTTAGATAGTAATGAGACAATGGAACAAAATTCAACTAAGGTGGAAGAATGATAGAAAATATTGAGTATGATGCTTTATTAGAGCGTTTTAAGCGTGTGTTGCGAGATAATGGACTAAAATATACTAAGCAGCGTGAGGTGCTTTTACAAACGCTATATAATAATAGCGAACACTTTACTCCAGAGCAACTATATTTACATATTAAGGAGCGTTATCCTGATTTAAATGTGGGTATAGCAACTGTATATAGGAGCTTGAATTTACTTGAAGAATCAGGTATGGTAACATCTATTAGCTTTGGGGCTCAAGGGAAAAAATTTGAACTAGCCAATAAACCGCATCATGATCATATGATTTGCAGACAGTGTGGTGTGATAGTTGAATTTGAAGATCAAGTAATAGAAAAACGACAATTAGCAATTGCTAAAGATAATGGCTTTAAGCTTACAGGTCATATAATGCAACTTTATGGCGTTTGTAGTGAGTGTAGTAAACAAAAAATAAAAGGAATTTGATTGATTTTTGATAATGAATTAGAGCAGACTCGTCTAGCTAAGGCTGATGAGTTAAAGCAGATGGGCGTTGCTCCATATCCGCATTTTTTAAAACGAGAGTTTAGTATAGCTAATTTTAAGAGTGAATTTAACTATATAAAAGATCTACCAGATGGCGATAAAAAAGCTACTAAAGAAGTAACAATAGCTGGTAGAATAAAATTAAAAAGAGTTGCTGGTAAATCCACATTTGCCAATATAGAAGATGAGAGCGGTAATATACAAATTTACTACTCACTAGCTAGTATTGGCGAAGAAGATTATGCTAAATTCAAAAAAAATCTTGAAGTAGGCGATATTATACTTGCTAAGGGGTATGCTTTTGTTACTCAAACTGGGGAGTTTAGCTTACATGCAAGTCAGATAACTTTAGCTACTAAAGCTATATCCCCACTACCTGAGAAATTTCATGGTTTAACTGATATTGAGACTAGATATAGACAAAGATATTTAGATATGATTATGAATAGTGATGTCAGAGATGATTTTCTTAAGCGTTCAATCATAATTAGCACTATTAGAAGGTTTTTTGAAGAGCGTGGATTTTTAGAAGTTGAGACGCCTATGATGCACCCAATAGCTGGGGGAGCAAATGCTAAGCCATTTATAACTCATCATAACGCACTAGGCGTGGATAGATACCTTAAAATAGCCCCAGAGTTATATCTAAAAAGATTAATCGTAGGTGGTATGGAGGCCGTATTTGAGATTAATCGTTGTTTTAGAAATGAGGGTATGGATCTAACTCATAATCCTGAATTTACTAGTATTGAGTTTTACTGGGCTTGGCATGACTATTTTGAGGCTATGGATTTGACTGAAGAGCTTTTTGCCACCTTGCTTGATAGGTTAAATTTAGGAAAAATTATTGAATTTGATGGAGAAAATATAGATTTTTCTAAGCCTTTTAGAAGGATTAAATATCTTGATGCGTTAGTGGAAATAGGCGGTATCGATAGGGATATTATAGGCGATAAAGATAAAATTTTAGCTAAATTAAGAGATGATAAATTTGAAGCAAATGATAAGCTAGATTTAGGTCATTTACAAGCTGAGCTTTTTGATAATTATGTTGAGAGTAAACTTATTAATCCTACATTCATTACAGATTTTCCTATATCTATTTCGCCACTTTCAAGAAGAAGTGATGAAGAGCCAGAGATAGCACAGAGATTTGAGCTATTTATTGCTGGTCGTGAGCTAGCAAACGCATTTAATGAGCTTAATGATCCAGTCGATCAATATGAGAGATTTAAGGCTCAAATAGAGAGTAAAGACGCTGGTAATGATGAGGCTCATGAGATGGATGAGGATTATTGCGTAGCTCTTGGTTATGGTATGGCACCAACTGTTGGTTGGGGTCTTGGCGTTGATAGATTAGTAATGCTATTATTAAATAAAAAATCAATTCGCGATGTTATATTATTTCCAGCGATGAAACCAAAAATTAAGGAGTAGATATGAATTTAGAAAGTTACGATAAGGAGATTTATACTCTTTTAAATAAAGAGCTTGAGCGTCAGTGTAGCCATTTAGAGATGATTGCTAGTGAGAATTTTACCTATCCTGAAGTTATGGAAGTTATGGGTTCTATTTTGACTAATAAATATGCTGAGGGCTATCCTGGTAAGAGATATTATGGTGGATGTGAATTTGTAGATGAGATAGAGCAGATAGCAATTGATAGATGTAAAGCTCTATTTGGTTGCGAGTTTGCTAATGTCCAGCCAAATAGTGGTAGTCAGGCTAATCAAGGTGTGTATGGTGCCTTTTTAAAACCAGGCGATAAAATTCTAGGTATGGATTTAAGTCATGGCGGTCACTTAACTCATGGAGCAAAAGTCTCAAGCTCTGGTAAATATTATGAGAGTTTCTTTTATGGTGTTGAGCTTGATGGTAGGATTAATTATGATAAGGTAGCTGATATAGCAAATATTGTCAAACCAAAAATGATAGTTTGTGGGGCCAGTGCATATACTAGAGAGATTGACTTTAAACGCTTTAGAGAGATTGCTGATAGCGTGGGTGCATATCTATTTGCCGATGTGGCTCATATAGCTGGGCTAGTTGTGGCTGGAGAGCACGCTCATCCATTTCCGCACTGCCATGTAGTAAGCTCTACAACTCACAAAACTCTAAGGGGTCCAAGAGGCGGTATAATTATGACAAATGATGAGGAATTTGCCAAAAAAATTAATAGCTCCATATTCCCTGGAATTCAAGGTGGCCCATTAATGCATGTTATAGCTGGTAAGGCTGTAGGATTTAAGCATAATTTAAGCGATGAATGGAAAGTTTATGCTAAACAGGTAAAAGCAAATGCAAAAAAATTAGGCGAAGTTTTAATTAGCCGTGGGTATGATTTGGTTAGTGGTGGTACTGATAATCACCTTGTGCTAGTAAGCTTTTTAAATAAAGAATTTAGTGGTAAAGATGCAGATATTGCTCTTGGTAATGCTGGAATTACGGTAAATAAAAACACAGTCCCAGGCGAAACTAGAAGTCCATTTATCACAAGTGGTATAAGGATAGGTAGTCCAGCACTTACTGCTAGAGGTATGAAAGAGAGTGAGTTTGAGCTAATTGCAAATCGTATTGCTGATGTGCTAGATGATATTAATAATGTTGATAAACAACGCAAAATCGCAGCTCAGCTTAAAGAGTTAGCTAATGAGTTTATTATTTATAATAAGGCGACATTCTAATGCAGCGTATAGATTTATCACTTATTAAAATGATAACCGATCACTACTATATTAAGCGAGATATAACAGTAAAAAAGATCGAGCATAAGGGTAGGTATTATTTTGATAAATTCGAAAGGGTAGATGAACCGCTTAGCTTATCAGTCCAAAGAGAGCACGAAGAGAGAAAAATTGTTGTAGCACACTCTTTAATTAATAGGCTAAATAAGGTTGAAAATATCGTTTTTGACTATAATGGTAGAATGCCAGAACGATTTTGGCATAGGGCTCAACTGATGTTAAGAGAGGAGGGGTTTATAAATTTTACAGCCTATGAGAGCAAAACCCCAGGTCATCTACATCTATATATACATAAGGGTCACACCACCTTTATGGAGGGTTGTCAAATAGCTAACAAACTCTCAGTTATGCTATCACAGAAGCTACCACAAGAGTGGAGAATGTTTCCTACTATGGATTTGCCATTAGAGTATAATATTCTAGCTTTGCCATACGCTTTGTATCAAAAAGAACGAGGCGCTAGCTGGTCAAAGCATATGTAAAGGATAAATATGGAAGAAAATAATAATTTACAAGATATATTGCTAGATAAAAATGAAGAAGAGAAGTCCGGCGGTGTGCGTAAAATTTTAATTAGTGTGGCGTTGCTTGTTATCGTTTTTGTTGTTGTTTTAATTGTTATGAAATTCTTAAATTCAGATAATAAGAACAAAAATAACGATATAGCCGATACTCTTTTATTGCCTACAGAGTTGCCTACGACTAATACGCCAGTTGGCAATGCCTCAAATGATCTTTTTGAGCAAGTGCCTATAGTAAGCGATACTACAAATTCAAAAGATAGTTTTGAAAATATAGTAAATGAGTATAAGAATGCTCAAGCTACTATGGAGACAGCGTCAAATACAATTACACCTGTATTGCCACCAAAGGTAGAAGAGCCATTTAGTATAGCTGAGCCAAAAGAGGTTAAAAAAGAGCCTACAAAACAAGAAGTATCTAAAAATTTAGAACCTAAAAAAGTAGAGAATAAAAAAGCTCAAACCAAACCAACTGAGCCTAAAAAGACTGAGCCTAAAAAGGCTGAAGTTAAAAAAGATAGCGTTAAAACAAACGCATCTCAAAGCAACCCATCTTTAGAAAAAGGTGCATATATACAAGTCGCTTCAGTATCCAAGCTAGATACAAATAGCGCCTTAATCAAAAAAATTGTAGCAAGTGGCTATAAATACAAAACACATAAAGTTGTAGTAAATGGCAATACGGTTATTAAAATTCTTATTGGGCCATTTGGTTCTGATTTAGAGGCTAATATGCAAAAAATTCGCCAAGATATATCAAATGGTGCCTTTGTATATAGGGTAAAATAGGAATTTATAATGCGCTATTTTGCTCTATTTGGTAACCCTGTATCTCACTCCATATCGCCTAGATTACACAATAGTGCATTGCAAGGGCTAGGTCAAAGCGGTATTTATGGCAGGGTATTATTAGAGCAAGGTAGTGATATTATTGCTAAATTTAGAAAATATAATCTATCTGGAGCAAATATCACTATCCCTTTTAAAGAGTCAGCTTTAACTCTTTGTGATGAGCTTGATAAAATTGCAGCTGATATAGGCTCGATCAATACTTTGGTTAATAAAAATGGAAAAATCAAAGGATATAATACCGATGCGCCCGGATTTATGATGGCGATTTTGGAATTTGGTAAGATTGATAAGGCTTTGATACTTGGTGCTGGTGGAACTGCTAAGGCACTTGCATATATTTTATCAATCAATGGCGTGGATGTTGAAATTTTAAATCGAAGTGATAAAAAATCCCAGTTTGTAAATTATAAATTTCACACTCATTCTAGCTTTACTCCTTCAGGTTATGATCTAGTGGTTAATACTACTTCAGCTGGACTTTGTAAGAATGAGCTTCCGTGCGATGAGGTTATTTTAAAAGATATTTTAGGTAGCTCTAAATTTGCCTTTGATGTGATATATAATAGACCAACTCCATTTTTGAATTTGGCTAAAGATATGGGATTGAAATTTAAAAATGGCAAGGATATGCTGCTTTATCAAGCTGTCCTTGCGTTTAATCTATTTTATAATAATAAATTTGATGAGCTTAAAATAACAGAGTTAATGAGTAAAGCATTTGAGCTTTAAAGCTCCTTTCTATCCTTAATTGCTTTAGTAAGCGAGAGCATATCTACATTCTCTAGACTTACACCAGTTGGAATTCCTTGAGCTATTTTTGTAAAATTAATATTAATATCTTTTAGCTGATCTTCTATGTATAGCATTATACCATCGCTATTTATACTTGGACTAAAAGCAAAGATTAGCTCTTTTGAGCTAAATTTAATTATCATATCTTTTAATTTTTCAACGCTTTGGATATCGCTAAATACAAAATATAGCCCATCAAATGAGTGAGAATCTTCAATGGTTAATATATCTTTTGGGCTTTCTACTACGCATATTAATGAGCTATCCCTACTATCATTAGCGCATATATCGCAAATTTCATTTTGGCTAATTCCTCCGCAGATTACGCAATGTTTTAGATTATGAATTGAATTTTCTATAGTGTGAGCTAAATTTAGACCAAAAAATGGATCTTGAAGTGCTATATAATAGGCATATTTTATGGCTGATTTTTTGCCTACACCAGGAATTTTGCCAAATGCTTCTACGAGATTATCAAATTGATCAAGATTTTTCACTATTTACACTTCCAAATTTAATACAAAACTCATGAAACCCATCTATATAATTATAATCTAAGCTAAATTTATGCATAGAACAGATATGCTCTATAATATAAAGCCCAAGCCCCATACCGCTAGTTTTAGCATTATTATCTCTAATGAATGCTTGTTTATAATGCTCAATTGAGCGATTAAGCGGTTTTCCATGATTTCTTATATAGATTGCGTTATTATCGCACTTTATAATTGCCTTTTTATCATCAGAATATTTTAATGCATTATCTATTAAATTTTTAATCGCAAGCGAGAATAACTGAAAATCCACTTTTAATAGTGGATCACAGATTAATTCTACCTTGACATTACTATCAAAATCATCTAAAAGCATCATATCCTTAGCTTGATCTAGTATAAGGCTGAAGTGATACTTTGCGTAATCTAAGCTATAACTTTTGCTTAATAGCTGTTCTATCTTAGCAAATTCATTAATCAATATATTTAGCCGCTCAAATATAGCTATCAAGCGTTCTTTTTGGGTCTCATCTTCGATCATTTCACTTACTATTCTACCCTTGCCAATTGGCGTTTTTAGCTCGTGCATAATGGTGCGTAAAAATAGCTGTCTAGAGAGTATTAAATCCTTAATTTTACAAGCCGCGTTATTAAATTCATATGCCACTTCGCTTATCTCATCATTGCCTTTGGCAAAATTAACCACGCATACGCTATCCATATTTCCAGCTGCGAATTTGCGTATATCGCTACGAAGTTTCTTAAGCGGGATTAGGCTTCTAAAAATCGACACATACAAAGATATAAACAACGCCATAACAATGATAAAACTAAATAATAAGCTATCATTTCCGCTATGTAGGGTTGATTCTAATAGTATAGTTACACTTTGATTTTTAATGCGTAAATATAGATTATTTTTATAACTGATGGTATCTACTGTGCCAATTAATGTATCAGCACGGCTTACAATTGTACCATTATCAAAGATTGCTTTTTGTAAATTTACATTTTTGACATAGGCTAGATCAAAATTTCTAAAATATCTCTCCCAATCTTCTGGCATATTTGATTTTTGATATAGCGAGAGTAGCCAATTAATTGAGTTGTAATGATTCTCCCCAATCTTGCCTAATATCCTCTCATTTTGTAGTTTGAAGAACATAAAAAATAGTGTGCAAATCACGATAAATCCAATAGCAAATATTATCGTGATTTTAGTAGTTAGAGAGTATCTCATCCGACTAGTTTATATCCTATTCCGCGGACTGAAAATATATGCTTAGGTGATTTTGAGTTATCACCAATCTTTGTCCTTAAACGACCGATTATCACATCTAAACTTTTAGAATCTTTATCTTTTAGGCTCTTGCAATGATAGACTAATTGCTCTCTTGAGACTGAAAAGCTATGCTGTTTAATAAGATACTCTAAAATTTCATACTCTGCTGGAGTTAGGGTAAGTGGTGTGCCATTATATGATATTTCATGGCGTTTATCATCTACCCTAAATAGCGTATCAGCTATCTCTTCTTGAACTTCATTGCTTTTTTTATAGCGACGAATTAAACTTGTGATTCTAGCATGCATCTCTTTTGGGTCATACGGCTTTGGCAAGTAGTCATCTGCGCCTATTTGAAGCCCAACAACTCTATCATTTACATCACTTCTAGCTGAGCTAATAATGATAGGAATATCATATTTTTCTCTAATCTCTTTACAAACTTCCAATCCATCCATACCTGGCAAGGTTAAATCAAGTATTAAAAGATCATAATTTTTAATCCCTGCACTAAGACCTAAATATGGATCTTCGTAATTTGTAACTTTGATATTAAATTTTATCAAATATTCAGATAAAATTTGAGCAAATTCTGGATCATCTTCTATCATTAATACATTTATCATTTTTGACTCCTAGTATTAAAAATTAGCGACATTATACCAAAAATTAATAATAAATTTGCTTTTTATGTATAAATTTAGTAATTTTTAGATAAAATCGCCAGTTAAAATTATAAAGGAAGATATTTTGGAATTTGATTATTATGAGATATTAGAGGTATCAAGAGATGCTAATAGCGATACCATAAAAAAGGCTTATAGAAAGCAAGCGCTTAGGTATCATCCAGATAGAAATCAAGGCGATAAAGAGACTGAAGAGAAATTTAAGCAGATCAATGAAGCCTATGAGGTCTTAAGCAACGCAGAAAAAAGAGAAATATACGATAGATATGGTAAAGATGGATTAAAAGGCATGGCCGGTGGCGGCTTTAGTGGCGGATTTGACTTTGATGATTTGGGCGATATATTTAGTTCATTTTTTGGTGGTGGATTTGGCTCTAGTCAAAAGGGCTCTAAAAGTAGATATAAATATGCTTTAGATATAGAAATAGGGCTTACGCTTGAATTTAATGAAGCGGTTTTTGGCTGCGAGAAGGAGATAAAATATAGATATAAAACTCCATGCCAAAGCTGTAATGCAACTGGCTCAAAAGATGGCAAAAAGCAAACTTGCCCTAAATGTGGTGGAAGTGGCAAGATAGGAATTCAGCAAGGATTTATGCAGTTTGTGCAAACTTGCCCGGAGTGCTCTGGAACTGGTGAGAGTATTAAGGATAAATGCCCTGAATGTAGCGGTAATGGCTTTAATGAGATAAGCGATAGCATTAAGATAAATATTCCAGAGGGCGTAGATAACGCAACGAGGATAAGGGTTAGCCAAAAGGGTAATAGATATGAGGATATGAGTGGCGATTTATATGTTCGTATTGTTGTAAAAGATGATGAGCATTTTCTTAGAAATGGAGATGATGTATATATAGAAATTCCAGTATTTTTTACTCAAGCAGCACTTGGCGATAGTATTAAGATACCTACACTTAGGGGCGATACGATTTTAGACTTGCCAGTAGGAGCGAAGGATAAGCAGCAGTTTGTAATACCTAAAGAGGGTGTTAAAAATGCTCGCACTAAGCAGCTTGGCAACTTAATAGTTCAAATTTCAATCCAAATGCCTAAAAAGCTAAATGATGAGCAGATAGAGCTTCTTAAAAAACTTCAAAATAGCTTTAGCGTTAAAAGCGGCGAGATGGCTACTGATAAGGGAATTTGGGATAAGATTAAGAGTTGGTTTTCATAGATTTTGGATATTATAAGGTTACTTAATAATTAAGTGGCTTTATAAATATCATAATTATATATTTTAATCTTAAAAAATTTAAATAGAAAATATCTATTTAAATTTGATGATTGCTTTAGGGATTTTTGCTTTATAATTTTAAAATTTTCTCACCTAAGATATATAAAAATTATTTGAGTTATAAATTGATAAGTGTGATGATGAATGCCTAAAGAGCGTTTGACTTGATGGGTAGAGTGTATAAACATACTTTGATGCCACGCCATTGCTATCTTTAGAGAAACTTTGGGTGATTATTATCCTAGATTTATTAAGTTTTATTTTGTTATCAAGTAAAATATTCTTCTTTTATGCCTTTACTAAATTACTCTTTAGTCTAAAAATAATTATAAACCCACTCTAGCACAGTCAAAGTATTTATAAATTAACTCTTTTTGTATTTTAATTGGGTAAATTCTATACTTTATGACACTTAACAAATGTTATCTTCCACATTTTTTATATAATTGTATTATAAAGGTGTAAAGTAAAAAATGAAAAAGAATAATTATAAACTGTGTGGTTATATTTCTACAAATTGCTCTAAACACAATCTAAAAGCACATATAATTTAGCGATATAAACCATATCCATTTAATGATATAATATTTACTATAAGTTAGCGTAGGCTCTATTATTTAATATATGAAGTAAATAACCACTTTTTATGTTTGGCGTGATGAAAGATTCGAAGTATTTAAAAAACATTTTTAAAAATAAAAAATCTTTTGGAGTGATGGATTTTTGCTTGTAGTATAGAAGAGATAAATTCTAAAACAATCAAAGCTTATATAAAATCAAGAATAGTTACTCACTAAAGCTCTTAACATTTAGCCCAACCACTAAAGCTTGTCGAGATTTGTTTAATGCGGTTTAAATTTGATTATAAGGCTAAAAGAGATTATGTAAAAGCAAACGCCCTAAAGTAGGGCGCTGTGTATTACAAACCTTCAAATGGATTTGTAACTACATTTTTTCTATCTACGATGTATGGTATTAAAGCAACATGTCTAGCTCTTTTAATTGCTTTTTCTACCATCTCTTGGTGTTTTTTGCTCGTGCCAGTTAAGCGTCTTGGCATAATTTTAAATCTTTCAGATAAGCATTGTTTTAAAAGTGCTGTATCTTTATAATCGATAAAATCAATCTTAGCTTCTGTAAATTTACAATATTTTTTGCTATATTTTCTTTTTTCTGCCATTGTGTATCCTTTTAAAATGGAATTTCTTCATTTTCGGTGCCACTATCAAAATTTGATTTAGTAGGTTTGTTATCATATTTAATATCGGCATCAATGTCAATCTCTGGGACTTTTTCTTGGTATGGCTCTGAAACTACCTGCTTTTGATTATAGCTACGATTTTGAGAGTAGTTATTATTTTGGTTAAATTCTCTATTAAATCCACCGCTATTTTGGCTATACTCTCTATTTTGATTATACATATTTGTGCTATATCCGTTGTTAGCGTAGTTTGGCTCATTGCCATCTTTAATAAATCCACCTTGATTTTGCTGTCCTCCTAGCATCTCCATATTTTCTACTACGACTGAGTGCTTGGAGCGGTTTTGTCCATTTTGGTCTTGCCAAGTGTCAAATTTAAGCCTACCTTCGATTAAAACTTTACTACCTTTATTTAGATATTGATTTGCCACTTCTGCTTGACGACCAAAAAAAGTTATGTCAATAAAGCAAGTTTCATCTCTTCTTTCGCCATTAACATTAAATTTACGATTAACGGCCATTCCAGTGCTACCTACAGCGGTGCCACTTTGGATATATCTAAGCTCAATATCTCTAGTTAAATTTCCTACTAAAACTACTTTATTAAACATAATTTAGCCTTTATATCTACTCTTGTTGAGCTGCTTTTTCTTCTGTTTTTGGCTCTTTTTTAGGTTGAGTTAATTTCTGACCTTTGCTTAGTTTTTCCCAAGCTGCGATCTCTTTTTTGTTTTCATATTTTACAGGTAAGAATCTAATAACCTCTTCAGTTATTCTTAAATTTCTTACTAATTCAGCGATTAATTGAGTTGGAGCTTTGAAATAGATTACAAAGTATGTGCCACGCTCATATTTATCAATTTTATAAGCCAATTTGCGTGTGCCCATTTCAACTACACTAGCGATTTCGCCACCATTTTTTGTAATGATCTCTTTAATGAAATCAGCCTTAACTTTAACTTCATCTTCTGTAAGTGTTGGCTTTAAGATGAATAAAAGCTCATAATGTCTCATATATTCTCCTTATGGATTTAGCCCTTTTTCTGCCAAAAGAGCAAGGAAATTTGCATAAAATGCGGTTTGAATTATACTGAAAAATTACTTAAAATTTGCTGTTTTTATTTAGTATATCTTGTAAATTTAAAAGCGATGAGAGTAAATAGCACTCTTTATCTATATTGCTTTTGCATTTTAGATCAAATTCAATCTCGTTTAAAAATTTAAATATTTGAGAGTATTGTGAAATTTTTATCGATATTGCTTGAGATTGGAGTTTATTTAGGATTTGTGGCGGGGGAGTGTATCCTAATACAATTTTTGGGTCAAATTTTCCACTAGTTTTAATTGAGCTATGGATCAAATATAGTCTATGAAATGCCTTAAAAAGCATATTTAAAAGGGCAATTTCGTTAAATGAGCTATCGTTTATAAACTCAAAATAGTCGCTATTAATACTTTTTTTGCTAATTATTTTATCAAATAAAGCATCAAATCCAATTCCATTTAAGGGATAAACTCGCTCTTTTATCTCTTCTAAATTAAATTTAGTCGCTATGGTTGCAAGTTTATTTAGCTCACTAGCACTAAGATATAGATTTTCATTTTGTAAGTTATAAATATATAAAAGAGACTGGCTATCTATATTAAGACCAAGGATTTTAGCGTGATTAGATAGAATTTGATTTACCTCTGTGGCACTGCTAGGTGGGAAAAATCTAACGAAATTTAATCCAAAATGCTTCTTTATATCGCTTAAGGATTTCTCATCGCCTTCGTGTAACTCAAAGATAAAGATATTATTTGGGTTATTTTGACACTGAGAGACTAGCTCTTTTGTATCTTTAGATGGGATTTTTTTATCGCTTTTGATGTGCAATAAATTTGAATTAGCAAATAGCGAAGGCTCACTAAGATGCGAAATCGCAAGGCTAAAATCATAATCATCATAGTATAAGCTAAGCAAATTATCATTATTAAATTTTTTTAAAATTTCCTTAGCGTAAAACTCCACTTGATAGCTCTCAGCACCATAAAGTAAGAAAAAATTTGGTATATTAGCAGAGTTTAGAAGTGCTATAAAATCCTTTTTATACATCTAAAATTTCCACCACTTTTCCTAAAATTTTAGCCGTTGGAATATCTACTTCTATGATTTTTACCATCACCGGAGTTAGTAAATCGCAAGTAAAATTATCTAAAAAAATCCTAGCTCCCTTTATCTCATCATCAAGTCTAGCGATAGTTTGATTGCTATTTTCATATATGTAGCATTTAAAAATTTTATCTATATTTTTTGCTGCAAAACGGGCAAATTTACGATCCATAAAATCCCAAGCGACCTTATCGGCTTCTCTTTCTAATACATTTAAATTCGCACAAAGCTCATCAATGCCTAGCATTAGGTAGTTTGTCAATTTAGCATCATCTTGAGCTTTTAAAATTCTATGAAGAATTAAATCAGAGTATCTACGAATAGGGCTAGTAAAGTGTGAATATAGCTCAAATCCAAGCCCAAAATGCCCCCTTGATACACTTGCATACTCGGCTCTTTTTTGTGCTTTTATGATGAGTTTATCTACATCTTCTCTTATATTTAGCTCATTAGCCTTAGCTTGAATTTGAGCTATCATAGATACTAGATCGCTTGTTGGTTTTACGCTAATTCCAAGCAGGTTAAGGTCATCTAAAAGAGCGTTTATTTTATTAAAATCTGCTGGTTCGTGATTGCGAAATATGCCCTTATTTACTCTTTTTGCTGCAGCTTTATTGGCTAAGAGCATGCACTCTTCTATAAGTGAGTGCGATGGAGTGGAGCTTTCAAATTTAGTTGATTTGATATTGCCATTTTCATCAAGGCTCATTCTAAGCTCTAATGTGTGGAAGTCAAAGCCATTTTTAAGCCGTTTTTCTTTTAATTTTTGAGTTATATTAAAAAGTGGCGTTATCCACTCTTTTATCTCATTTTGACACTCAAATTCGCCATTTATTAAGCTATCAATCTCATCGTAGTTAAACCTTCTTTTAGAGTGAATTATACAGCTTATTAGCTCCTCTTTAATGGCTTCTAAATTTGAGTTTAAGCAGATTTTAAAAGCAAAGGCAAGTCTATCGCAATTTGGCTTTAAAGAGCATATATTTTCGCTAAGCTCTCTAGGTAGCATTGGTACGGCAATATGCGGAAAATATATAGAAAAGCCCCTAAATCTAGCCTCCTTATCAATCCCACTATATGGGCTGACATATTCGCTTACATCTGCGATGGCTATGTAAATTTCATTTGTACTTTTATCAAAATATATCGCATCATCAAAATCCTTAGCATCAACTGGATCAATCGTGCAAAATGGTAGATGAGTAAGATCAATCCTATCTGGATACATACTTTTATCAACCTCATCGCCAAAGCTAATTGCTTCATTGCTTGCTATTTTAGGGAAAATTTCGCGTTTATTATATAGTGCCATAGAGATTTTTTGATCCACATTTGGATCGCTTAATACCCCTAAGACCTCTACAATATCATTATCTAAATTATTTATTTTTAAAACTGTGCCTTGAGGTAGCTCTTTTAGGGATTTTTGACTGGCTTTTAGAGCTATTGTGATGGAATTTGGGATTGTTACGCCCATTATAACGGAGCCAATTTTTTTAGTATAGACCACGCTTGTTTCATTTGCCATAAACAATACAGCCACAACGGCTGCTTTTTGGCGTGGCTTTTTAAATTTAGTTAATTTAGCAAGGACAATATCGCCAAAGTGAGCCCCACCTAAATCACGATTTTCTATCATTAAATCTTGCTTAAATCTACTATCATATGGGTATAAAAATCCAGTTCCATTGCCAGATATATCGAGCTTTCCGCAGACAAAGCCATCATTTAGATAGTATCTATTTTTATGTTTTGATACGGCCTTTATCTGTTCTAAAACTCTTAAAATTTCAAGCTCACTTGACTTTATATATTTGCTCTCTAAGCCAGTTGTTAAAGAGTTTAAAAATGCTCTCAATTTCTTACTTTTTCTATGGCGTCTAGGTATGATTTAACATCAAGATTATAAAAATCTAAAAGCTCTTTTGAGCTATCAATCTGACTTTGTGATAGAGTGCCAAAAATATTTATACTATTGCTTATGATATTTAAGATTATACAGTGTTTTTTCACATTATCTGGTGCGTCAGATGGATTTAATAAATATCTAATAGCATTTGAAATTTCTGGCTCTAAATTCCAGTTTTTAAATATCTGTGCTGTTACCATCTGGCTTGAGATACCTACCATATCTATCTCTAAATTATATAGCTCTATTGGGGTTGATATACTTTGTATTTGGGATTTAAATTTATCTGATTTATTAGAGTCTATTAGCTCTTTAGCGATTACTATTTTACCTATATCCATCATAAAACTAGCCGGTGATATGATATTTAAAAGCCCACGATCTATCTTATTACACCAGTTAAATGCTAAGGCATTTTGCATTGTTGCTAACTCCATAAATTGAGTTTCACTAATTCCATATGGAGTTAAATTTATTTTAAAATTTTTACTTACAGTCCCAGCAAGGGCAAATCCTCTAATAGTCGCCATACCAAATAACGCCACGGCTCTATCAACATCATTTATCTCTCTACTAAAGCCATATAATGGGCTATTTGCTGAACGCAAAATATTTGCTGTAAACATTGGGTCTTGGTGGATTACGCTAATTAACTCTGCTATATCGCTATCATCATTGCTACAAATCTTTTGAATTTTGATAATTGTCTCATCAAGTGGTGGTAGAGATTTTATACTTTTATATATTGCTTCATTCATTGGAATTTCTCATAATAATTTTTGATTAATTTTCATAATTCTACTACGATTGAACTTAAATTTTGGATAATTTTTTTGAAAATTTATTAAATTTAAATTTTAATAATGTATAATTGCCATTTATTTTTTACTAAAGGAAGATTATGGCAATAACAGTTTATTATGACAAAGATTGTGATTTAAGCCTAATTAGATCTAAAAAAGTAGCTATGATAGGTTTTGGCTCTCAAGGTCACGCACACGCTGAAAATTTAAGAGATAGCGGAGTAGAGGTTATCATCGGACTAAATCCAAATGGCAAGAGCTGGGCTAAAGCAGAGGCTAAAGGCTTTAAGGTTATGAGCGTAAGCGACGCGACAAAAGAAGCTGATGTTGTGATGATACTTACTCCTGATGAGCTACAAGCTGATATTTTCAAAGCTGAAATTGAACCAAATTTAAAAAGCGGTAGTGCAATCGCATTTGGTCATGGATTTAATATCCATTATGGTCAAATCGTCCCACCAAAAGGCATTGATTGTATAATGATAGCACCAAAAGCCCCAGGCCACACTGTAAGAAATGAATTTGTCAATGGTGGTGGTATCCCAGATCTAATCGCAGTAGCTCAAGATGCTTCAGGCAAAGCAAAAGATATAGCTCTAAGCTATGCTAGTGCTATTGGCGGTGGTAGAACTGGTATTATAGAGACTACCTTTAAGGCTGAGACTGAAACTGATCTATTTGGCGAGCAAGCTGTATTATGTGGCGGACTTTGTGCGCTTATAAATGCTGGGTTTGAGACCTTAGTAGAGGCGGGATATGAGCCTGAGATGGCGTATTTTGAGTGCTTACATGAGATGAAATTAATTGTGGATTTAATCTATCAAGGTGGTATGGCTGATATGAGATACTCTATTTCAAATACAGCTGAATTTGGGGATTATGTAAGTGGCAGACGAGTAGTAGATGAGAGATCAAAAGCAGCTATGAAAGAGATTTTAAAAGAGATTCAAGATGGTACATTTGCTAAAAATTTCATCTTAGAGCGTAAAGCTGGATATACAAAAATGAATGCTGAGCGTAAATTAAGCGATGAGAGTTTGCTAAACAAAACTGGCGAAAAATTAAGAGCTATGATGCCTTGGATAAATAAAGGTAAATTAGTAAATAAAGATAAAAATTAATTGGCAAAGCGTAGCAAAAAGAGCACCTCAAATGGCGAGGTGCTTGTATATTTTGGTATTTTAATATCTATTATAGTTATAATTGGTGTTGTCTATTTAGCATCAAGCACTAAAAAAGAGAGTGTAAGCTTTAAAGCTATTGATAATATTGATAGATATTTCGAAGGTAAAAAAAGGGATTATACCATCCTTGATAAGCCTAAAAATATAGATGAAAATCAGACGCAAAATGATATTAAATTTGATGAAAAAATAGAACCACCAACTACGATAAATAGCATTGATTTAAAATCGGATAAACCAAATTTGGCCATAATCATAGATGATATATCTACATTTTATCAAGCTAAAAAGATTAAGTCTTTGGATATGAATATCACCCCTTCTATATTTCCACCTAGTAAAAACTACCCAAATAGTGCTAATGTGGCTAAGGATTTTGAGTTTTATATGATACATTTACCACTTGAGGCGATGAACTACCAAGCACAAGAGAAAGATACCCTAAAAGTAGGCGATAATATCGCAAAAATAGAAGCACAAATTTATAAAATCAGATCAAATTTCCCAAATGCCATATATATAAATAACCACACAGGAAGTAAATTTACAAGCGATTATAACTCTATGAAAAATCTATTTAAGACACTTAAAAAGCATAATATGATATTTATCGATAGCTACACCACCAAAGATTCTAAAGCTAAGATTTTAAGCGATGAATTTGGCAATAAATATCTAAAGCGAGATGTTTTTATAGATAATATCAAAGATGAAAAAGCTATAATTAGTAAGCTAAAGGAAAGTATAAAAATAGCTAAAAAAAATGGTTTTGCCATAGCCATCGGACATCCATATGAGCAGACTTTTAAAGCTCTAAAAGCCATAAAAAGTGAGCTAGAAAGCCAAACTAGATTGATACTTTTAAAGGATATGTATGAGCTTTATCACTGAATTTAAGCTAAATCCAAATTTCCAAAATCCGCCAAAAAAGCTATATTATAAGGGGAATTTAAAATTATTAGATTATCCAAAAGTTGCGATTGTAGGCTCACGCAGATGCTCATCTTATACCAAAAATATGACTATAAATTTAGCTTCAACCCTTAAAAAATATGGAGTTTGCGTAGTTAGTGGGGCAGCCATTGGGGTGGATATTTGCGCTCATACCGGAGCGTATCCGCATACAATCGCAGTTTTTGGCAATGGTTTAGATCAAATTTATCCTATTCAAAACTCCAAAATCATAAAAGATATTTATGAAAATTCATTAGCGCTTAGCACATATGAGCCAGATATCACAGCAAAGGGGTGGCAATTTTTGGAGCGAAATTTAATCACAGTGGCTCTAAGTGACGCAGTTGTCGTAGCTCAAGCTGATATTCAAAGTGGCTCTATGAGTAGTGCTAGGGCTGCTATTAAATTTGGTATTCCGCTTTATGTATTGCCTCAAAGGCTTGGAGAAAGTAGTGGAACAAATGAGCTATTACAAAGTGGTAAGGCACAGATTATCACTGATTTTGATAAATTTGCTATGAAATTTGGCGTGGAAAATTATGATAGAGGCGATGAAGTGGTGGAATTTATCAAGCAAAACTCAAATTTCGATGATTGTTATGCTAAATTTGGGGATTTAATATATGAGTATGAATTAGATGGTAAGATTGCTATTGATGGCATTTATGTGAGAATTTTATGATAGTTGGGGTTGATATAGGGCTTAAAAGAATTGGCGTAGCTATAAGCCCAGATGGCAAAATTGCTATCCCAACCATACCAATCTTGCGTAAAAATCGCAATCAAGCCGCAAGAGATCTTGATAATATGCTAAGAGATAATGGAGCCAAAATCTTAGTTGTAGGCTTGCCAAAGGGTGGTAGCTGCCAAGATGAGATGGAGCGTAGGATTACTCACTTTATCTCTCTTTTAAATTTCGATGGAGAAGTGCATTATCAAGATGAATCTTATAGTAGCGTTGAAGCTAGCGAGCTAGTAAGAGATAGGCGAGATGGCAAATTCGATAGCGTAGCGGCGATGATAATTTTGGAGAGATTTTTAAAAAGATGAATTTCAAAGATTATCTAAAATCTAGTTTAAATAAGGCTGATTTTCAAAGGGTTTGGGATAGCTTTTTTAAACCTAAGAGTGTTGGATTTTATCTAAATTTATTGAAATTTGATAAGGATTATATTATCTCAAATTTAGATGATTTGGGGGTTGAGATTAAAGAATTTTTGCCAAATTTTTATCTATGCAAGGCTGAATTTAAAGAGATTTTAACCCGCTGTGAGCTATTTAATAACGGAGCGATATATATCCAAAATCCAAGCAGTTATTTAGCAGTTTTAGCCCTAAATCCGAGTAAAAATGATGCAGTTTTGGATATGTGTGCTAGTCCAGGTGGAAAGAGCATTGCATTAGCAAATATGATGGGAAATAATGCTAATTTAGCCGTGATGGAGAGCGATAGCAAGAGATTTTACACACTAAAGGCAAATTTAAATAAATATGGTTGCGAGTGGGTGAGAACTTATAATAAAGACGCAAGGAGCATTTCAAGAACTTGCCAAAACAAATTTGATAAAATTTTATTAGATGCACCATGCTCTAGCTATTCGCATTTTGGTGATGGGTTTGTGGAAAAATCAGCTAAGGAGATTAAGGCCATATCAAGATTACAAAAACAGCTTTTAAATTCAGCTCTTACAGCTTTAAAGCCAGGTGGAAGCGTGGTTTATAGCACTTGTACATTTTTTGAATGTGAAAATGAAGAGGTGGTAAAAAATGGGTTGAACTCTAAATTTGATATTAGCATTGAGTCAGTTAGCTTTGGTTTAGATAGTGAGATTGTGGGAGAATTTGGGCTTAGAATTTTACCAGATTGCGATATGGACGCATTTTTTTTGGCTAAAATTATTAAAAATAGTTAATTTTGTTATATCAGTAAAGCGGTTAATTTTGGCTAATTTTTAGCAAAAAAATTGTATAATCTACCGAATTTTTCTAAAATTTTTGGAGATATTGTGGATTATATTTTAAAGATTGATTGTAATGATGAAAAGGGCCTCATTTTACGAGTTAGTGAGATTGTATTTAAGCATGGATTAAACTATGTTAGCACGAGTGAATTTGTAGATCATGAAAATAGTAGATTTTATATGCGTGCTGTGGTTGTAGGGCAGGTGAATACTATTGAGTTTAAGAATACTTTAAGTGCATATTTACCAAGTGATAGTGTGATATTTTTTGAAGCTATTAAGAAAAAAGATATAGTAATCCTAGCTACAAAAGAGAACCACTGCTTAGGTGATTTGCTTATTAAGCATAGTAGCAAGGATCTAAACGCAAATATTTTAGCTGTGATTGCTAATCACGATACTTTGCGTCCATTAAGCGATAAATTTGATATACCTTTTATCTATATTAATGCCGATAAAATAGAGCGAAGTGAGCATGAGAAGCTGGTATTAAATGAGTTGGCAAAATATAAATTTGATTATATGGTTTTGGCTAAATATATGAGAATTTTAAGTCCTAATTTTGTCAAGCAATATCCAAAAAAGATTATTAATATCCATCACTCATTTTTACCAGCATTTATCGGAGCAAATCCGTATAAACAAGCCTATGAGCGTGGCGTGAAGATTATCGGAGCTACGGCGCATTTTGTTACTGATGATTTAGATGAAGGGCCAATTATCACTCAAGATGTTATAAGGGTAAATCACGAAATGAATTGGAAAGATATGCAAAAAGCTGGTAGAGATGTGGAAAAAATGGTGCTTAGCAATGCTTTAAATCTTGTTTTTGATGAGAGAGTTTTTGTTTATAATAATAAAACGGTGATATTTTAATGTTTAATATCGTGCTTGTAAATCCCAAAATTCACACAAATACCGGTAGTATCGGTAGAATGTGTGTAAATTGCGGAGCTAAATTGCATCTAGTTAAGCCTCTTGGATTTGAGATTGATGATAAGCATTTAAGGCGTGCTGGACTTGACTACTGGGCGAATTTAAATCCCATAATTTGGGAGAGTTTAGGGGAGTTTTTAGAGGCGAATTTGGAGTTTAAGGATAGATTTTTCTTTGCGACCACTAAGTGTAATAAACTATATTTTAAGGCTAAATTTAATCCAGGAGATTATCTGATTTTTGGCGGTGAGGATTGTGGGTTGCCTCTTGAGCTGATGAGATTAAATATGGATAATTGTATCACAATTCCGATGACAAGCCAAGGAAGAAGCCTGAATTTAGCCACTAGTGTGGGGATTATTACCTATGAGGCTATCCGCCAAAATATAGATAAATTTGATTTTAGGGATAGTGTATGCGAGTTTTGATTGCTTTTATGCTGCTTTTTGGAGTGCTGTTTTCATCGGAGTTAAAAATTGCTACATATAATGTTGAAAATCTTTTTGATGATAAGATTAGCGGTAGCGAGTATGCTGATTTTAAATCAAATAGATGGAATAGTGCGAAGTATCATCAAAAATTGCAAAAAATCGCTAGAGTTTTAAAGGAATTAGATGCTGATATTATCGCTTTAAATGAGATTGAAAATCAAAATGTAATTGAAAAATTGGCCGATTTAAGCGGATATAAATATTATAAATTTGCTACCACAAAGGGTGCCCCAGTAGGGCTTGGACTGCTTAGTAGATATAGGATTAGTGATAGTATGGTTTATATAGTGCCAAATGTCAAAACTAGGCCGATATTGATGAGTAGGGTTGAATTTGATGGTTATAGTGTTGAGTTTTTTGTAGCTCATTTTCCAGCGGCTAAAAATCCACTTAAAAGCAGAATCTCCGCAGCCGATACTATGAAAAAGGCTGTAAAAAATAGTAAAAATGGGGTGATTTTAGGCGATTTAAATAGCAATTATGGATATAAATTTCTGCTTAACGATCTTGATGAATGGACGAATTTATGGGAGTTTGTCCCTGCTAGTCAAAGAAGTAGCTATAAAAATGGCAAGAGTGCGATTGATCATATAATATTAAGTAGTGATTTAATGGGTGGAAATTTGCGTTATAAAGATGGAAGTTTTGGCGTTTTTAAGGCAAATTTTATGGATAAAAGCTACTCTGATCACTACCCTATATATGCAACTCTAAGCACAAAATCACTCTTTGAAGATCTGCCTAAGGTATCGATTAATCAGATTAAATCTACCAAACAAAGGGCTAAAATCACTGGGGTAATTGTGTATAAGGATAAAAATGGCTATATAATCTGCGATGAGAGTAGGCGTGGAATTTATATCTATGAGAAAAATCCATCGCTTAGCGTTGGGGCTAAGGTTGAAGCGGTGGTAAATAAAATTGAGAATTATAAAGGAAATATCGAAGTTACTAGCCTATCTTATATAAGTGTAGATACTGAATTTAAAGCAGATGAGAGCAAGTATTTAATGGATAAAAAAGATATTAGTATAGCTACAAGTGGCGATGTGATAGATGATATTACTTTAGATATTAGTGGTGGATTTGCTAAAATATCTAAAGATAAATTTAAAATTTACTCCCCAAATCGTAAAATAAGTGATGGGAAAATAGCGGTTAAAAGGGCTGTTGTTTGGAATTATAAGGGGCAAAAGGAGCTGATAATTGAGTGATTTTTTAGGTTTTATGGGTTGGGTTGTCGTTATATTTATTATTTTTGTCCTTGTCGTTGGGTTTAATCGCCAAATGATGGAGAAAAATAGGATTAGAGATGAGATAGTAGCTGCTAGAAAGGCAGCTAAGGATAAAAAGCAAAAAATAGATGGAGAGAGTAATGAGAATGTTGATTGAAATTGGAGTAGAAGAGCTTCCTGCGATACCATTTTTAAAAGAGCTTGGCAATATCGAGCCTAAATTTAAAGCCGTATTAGATGAGTATAATATTAATTGCGATTTTAAGCTAGATTATACGCCTAGAAGGATTGTATTACAAGGGGATATGGCTGAATTTGCTAAGGATAAGGTAGTAGAAAATATCGGCGCACCAAAAAATATAGCACTAGATAGCAACCAAAATTGGTCTGCTGCGGCTATAGGATTTGCTAAAAAGTGCGGTATAAGCCTAGATGAGCTTAAATTTGAAACTATCAATGGCAAAGAAGTTTTATATCATAAGAGTGTTATTAAAGGCGATTTAAGCAAAAATTTGCTTCCTAAGATTATTGAGAAATTTATCTCATCTTTAAATTTTGGCAAATCTATGAGATGGGGGGCGAGTAAGTATGAGTTTATCCGCCCGATTAGATCTATTATAGCGATATTAAATGATGAATTAGTGGATATGGAGATTTATGGCGTTAGGTCGCAAATGGCATTTTATCCGCATAGATATTATGGCTATGAGATGGTAAAATTTAGTAGTATAGATGAGTATTATAGTGCTTTAGAGTTTAATGGAGTTATCCTTAATGCTGATAATAGACGCCAAAAAATCTTAAATGAATTTAAACAAATAGAGCAAAATAGTGGTTTAAAAATCGAATTAGATGAGGATTTGCTAGATGAAGTTGTGGCTATTACAGAGATGCCTACCGCGCTTATGGGTAGCTTTGAAAAGGAATTTTTAGAGGTGCCAAGCGAAGTTATTGTTACTTCTATGAAGGAAAATCAGCGATATTTCCCATTATATAATCAAGATGGAAAATTAAGCAATCACTTTGTGGTGGTTAGCAATTCTATTAGCAGCGATTCAAATTTAATAATCAAAGGCAATGAAAAGGTGCTAAGAGCTAGACTTAGTGATGCTAAATTTTTTTGGGAGAGTGATTTAGCTAGTGAGTTTAGCTCAGCGAAATTAAAAAATATCACCTATCTAGCCGGTCTTGGCTCAATGTATGATAAGGAGATTAGAGAGCGCCAGATTGCTAGAGAGCTAGCTAAAATATATGAAAAAGAGCTTAAAGAGGAGTTTGGCGGTGAATTTATAGATGAGCTTGATCGTGCTGTGATGCTTAGCAAGGCTGATCTTACTACCTCGATGGTGTATGAATTTACTGATCTTCAAGGGATTATGGGGAGCTATTACGCTCAGTATAGAAAGGAAAATCGCTTTGTAGTTGAGGCTATAAAAGAGCAGTATCTGCCTAATAAAGAGGGTAGCGTTTGTCCTAAGAGCTACTTTTCTAGTATGGTAGCACTATCTTCTAAGCTTGATACTTTGATGGGGTTATTTAGTATAAATAAAATCCCAACAGGCAATAAAGACCCATACGCATTAAGGCGAGCCGCAGCTGGGATTATACGCATTGTTTTAAATCTAAATATAGAGTTTGATATTAAAAAAATTCTATCTTTAATAGCTAAAAATTATGATAAATTTGACTTAAATAGCTTAGAGGAATTTATCACAGATAGGCTTTATACTATGTATAGTGCTAATCCATCAGTTATAAAAGCTTGTTTAAATAGCGGTATAAGCGATATTAAGAGATTAAACTCAGCAATAATCGCTCTAGATGAAATCAGCAAAGATAGCGAATTTAAAGAGAATTTCTCCACATTTAAGCGATTAGCAAATATCATTAAAGATAGCAAAATTATCAAAGTAGATGAGAGTCTAATGGAGCATGAGAGCGAAAGAGCATTACACCTAGCATTTACCTCTTTAAAGCTAGATATTAGCGATACAAAGGGCTATTTATCAACTCTATTTAATCTCAAGCCACAAATTGATGAGTATTTTGATAATGTTATGATTAATAGTGATGATCCAAAGATTAAGGCAAATCGTATATCTATAATTGGTCAAATTTATCAAGCATTTTTAAAAGTAGCTGATATTAAAGAGATAACTATATGATTTTAGATCCCGCTTTAAGGGATCGATTTTAAATGAAATTTAAAGACTAAAATAGGGCTTTAAATAGCTTTTTAGAATCTAGATGATACTCGATTGCTATTTTATTTTGCTCTCTATGATTTTTTAAATATTGTGCGATTTTGCTTGAAATTTCATCAAATTTAACTCTATTTATAGCCGTTTTTCCACTTATTATAAGCGTTAAATTATCGCTATTTGAGTCTATTTGAACATCGTGTAGTATATCATTGTATCCAAGCATTATATCTCTTTTATTATGCTCATTTGCGTCCATAAAATCCACTTCTATATTGTATGATTGTATGGATAAATCATCTATATTTTGAGCGCAGCCACTAAGGCAGATAAAGCAAGGTAGTATAAAGTGTAAAATTCTCATCATAAGCTCCAAAAAATTTGGTTGGAATTTTAGCATAAATTTAATTATCAAAATATAAATTTCAAAGTTAGATTAAGGAATTTTGGGTATTATTGCGAAAATTTTTTAAGGAGACATAGTGAGTTTTGATGAATTAGAATTAGAAGCGATTATACAAGAGGTTTTAGAAGAGTGTGGGGAGTTTGAAAATTTAGATGATGAAGAGCTTTATGAGCTTATTGAAAAGATTAAAGAGCTAACAGATGGCGATACAGAAGAGGCGTATGAACAGCTAAATGGATACTCTCCAATTAGTAGAAAAAGATTTTTATCCCTATATTCAGTTTGATTATGCGAGTAGTTTTCTCTCTTTTGATTTTTGCTCTATTTAGCTGGGGTAATACTATATTTAATGGTGGATTAGAGATTATTAGCATTGAGTCAGATTACGCAGGAGAGCTAAGAGTTAATGATAAAAGCTCGTTATGGCTAGATCACCCTAAGAAAGATGGGGTAAAAATAGCTTTTATTCCTGTGAGTTATTATGCTAAAAATGATATAAATATCACAAATAGCTTAAATAATCAAAGTAGCTCAATGTTATTAAAATTAGAACAAAAAAGCTACAAAAAAGAGAGTATAAGTGTAGCTCCAGCAAAGGCAAATCCGCCTAAAGATGTGATGAAACGCATAGAAAAAGAAAGAGATGAGGCTACGCAGATATATAGGACTTTTAGTCCAAATTTGCTAGTAAATAGCCAGTTTATATCTCCGATGAATAGCTTTATTACCAGTCAGTATGGGAATGCTAGAGTGTTTAATGGTAGTGTTAAAAGCTATCATGGTGGGGTTGATTATAGGGCGGCTATAGGGCAGAGTGTGATAAGTGCTAATGATGGCATTGTAAGAATCGCTAAAGATAGATATTATGCTGGAAAGAGCGTTGTGATAGACCATGGTGGCGGGATTTACACTCAGTATTACCATCTAGATAGAATTGATGTTAAAGTAGGGCAAAAGGTTCTTAAAGGCGATAAAATCGGTCTAAGTGGTGCAACTGGTAGGGTAAGTGGCCCACATTTACACTTTGGCGTGATAGTGCAAAATATTCAAGTCGATCCATTAGTTTTTATAGAAAAATTCAACTCTCTTTTTTAAATTCACATTTTTTCAACAAGAGCTATATATAATTTCGCTATATTTTAATACAAAGGATTTAAGATGAAAAAAGTGTTAAGTATAGCCTTGATAGCTATGGTAGGTAGTAGTATAGCATTTGGTACTGATAGCCCAGCTAGTTTAAGCAAAGAGATGTTTGAGTTTAAAAAAGAAGCTAGTAGGGAGTATTATAAAATTCAAGAAGGTTGCGATAAAATTCACGACAAAATAACAAAAGCAACCCAAAATATGGATGCTAAACAAAAAGAGGAATTTTATAAGGAATTTAGGTATCAAATGCGTCAAAATATGGCAAAACTAGGTAAAGATGAGAAGTTTTATAAGGGAATTTGTGCTGGTAAAAGAGTAAAATATCATCACGAGCGTCCAGGTAAATTTACCTATGACCATCCAAATTGTATAAATTTAGATTGCCCGGCGAGATAGATTGTGAGTAGCAAAATACTTCTTATAGAAGATGAGCCAATGCTTTGTGAGATGATTAAAGATTATCTTACAGAGCAAGGCTATGAAGTAGTAAGTAGTGATAACTATGATGATGGATTAAGCCTAGCGTATGAGGGTAAATTTGATATTTTTATCTTTGATGTTAAGATTATTGGGGGTAATGGCTTTGAGTTGCTTAGTAATCTTAGAAGCTCAGGAGTAGATACTCCATCTATTTTTATAACATCATTAAATGATATAAGTGATTTAGCCAAAGGGTTTAAAAGTGGTTGCGATGACTATATCAAAAAGCCATTTGAATTAGCAGAGTTACATTTAAGGGTAGATAATATCTTAAAACGCAAATTTAGCCACTCAAGTAGTGATAGCTATGTAGAAATTTCTCCAAATATAAAATTTGATATAATCCAAAAAAAGCTAATCAAAGATAATAAAATAGTCCAAATTGCTAAAAAAGAGGCTGATTTGCTAGTATTATTATTAAAAAATCGTGGCAAAATATTAAGCAGAGATGAGATTTATATGAATTTATGGGATTATGGGCAAATACCAAGTGAGCTTAGCTTAAGAGTTTATATCAGAAATTTACGCAAAATCATAGGCGAGGAGAGGATAATCTCGCATCCAAAAATAGGCTATGAATATGTATAGTAAAAAGTATATTTTACCAATATTTTTGCTATATACTCTCTCTAGTATGATTTTTTTAATCGGATTTGCCACTATGTATTATAAAGAGGCCAAATTCGATATAATCAAACGAGATATGATACGTATGGAAGCGTTCGCTAAAGAGCTTGAGTACCTTCTTCGCTTAAATGATAATATAGATAATATTATGAAACTAGCAAGTCTTTACCCAATCAATCTTTATAATATTAAAACAAATAAGTATATATATAAAAGCTTTGATATTCCTAAATTTAAAGATAAATTTTATGAGACTTCTGATGCTTTGTATATGCGTGAGAATATCCACTCTAGAAAACGCACAATTGACCTAAATTTAGAGCTACAAAACGAAATTACCGCTAGTGATATTAATGATCTATTTTGGCGTGTGTGGTTTATTGCTGGGGCGGTTTTTATACTTGTTGGGCTAATTGCGTTTGTTTTGGTTAAGCTTGCTTATTTGCCCCTTTTAGCTCAGATTAAAGCACTTAATAACTTTATTACCGATACTACGCATGAGATCAATACCCCACTTAGCGTGATACTTATGAGTAGTGAGATGTTTGATAAAAATCCGCCAAAATATTTAGAAAATATCAAAGTAGCTGCCAAAACTCTAAGTGGAATTTATAGTGATTTGGCATTAAATTTAAAAAATAATCCAAATAGTATTAGCAAATTTGATATGCAATCTTTGCTTGAGAGCCACATTAAGCTATTTGAGCTTTCAGCAGTTTCAAAGGGGATTAAATTTGAGATTAACTCTAACTCTTTTGAGCTATCTAGTGATATGCAAAAATTGGGTAAAATAGTTGATAATCTCATATCAAATGCGATAAAATATAGCAGTAAAAATAGTAAAATTATTATAAATTTAAATCAAAATAGCTTTGAGATAATCAACTTTGGAACGACTATTTCTAAAGAGAATATAGATAAAATTTATGATAAATTTAGCCGTTTTGATACACAAAATGGCGGATTTGGGATCGGGCTTAGCTTGGTTAAGAGATATTGCGATGAGCTTGGTTTTAATATTGAGTGTCAAAGTGGAGATAATCAGACTAAATTTAAAGTTACTCTAAGGGATTTTAAGGATAGATAATTTTTGCATGGAGAGTTTCCCCATGCAGATTTCTTAGTATAAGATTAAATGTGCCTTTTGTGAGCCATGGACGCCAAAAACGGTGATAAGCTCTATATCAGCAGTTCTTGATGGTCCAGCGATAAATAAAATATTGCTTGGAAGTTTGCCATTGTGATCAGCTTTTAATGCGTTTAGCGCACCAACTAATGAGCTTTTAATCCTATCTTTTTTCAGTAGCACTATACAAAGATTTGGAGCTAGACTTAGCATTCTAGGCTGTGCTTGGCTAGATTTTACAAGTGCTACGCCGTGAGAGCTGACACCATATTCAGCATGAATTATAGAGAATTCACTATGAAATACAATATCTCTTAACTCCTCTATAGGCTTATCAAAGCAGATTTTTTGCTCTGCGTTAATCTTGTCTAAATTTAAATTTAGCCCACTTCCATAGATCATTTTTTTATACCCATAGCTTGCTACAATCTCATTAATGGTATCTTCTAGAGCCAAAGGGTCGCACTCATGAACGATATATTTATTATCGCTCATTTTTTGCTTCATCTCTTCAAGTGGATTATCTGTTGTTTGGATATGCTCTACTGGATCAATGCTACTGCTAGATTCAAATCCAGTAATCTTATGGCTATCTTTTAATCTAGCAAGGATCATCTCTTTGGATTTGGCTGAAATTTCATCTATTCTATTCATAGCGGACACCTTCCATATTCTCAAGCTCTTTATATAGATCTTTTTTGATTTGTGGTAGCTCTTTATATTTACTCCAGTTTTTAATCACCGGAATAGAGCCTTTAAATTTATGTAAAACTGCGTTAAATAGATGAGTTTTACTAAGACCAAATCTCCATAAAGCTCCGTTTGTAGCAATATTTGCAAATTGTCTCATAGCAAAAGCTTCGCCTCTATTTTTATGGCCATTTTGTGTGCTAAGTGGTGGATTTTTGCCTTGACCAACTTTATTAGCTCTTAGCTTTCTGATTAGATCAGCTAAAGGAATTCTAACCGGACAAACCTCGCTACATCTACCACATAGTGAGCAAAATGTAAGAATATCGCCAGTTGCCTCCATACCAAATATATTTGGACTAATCACCTCGCCAATAGGCCCTGGATAGATGGTTTGGTAGCTATGGCCGCCGATTTTATCATATACAGGGCAGAAATTCATACAAGCCCCACATCTAATACATCTAAGTGCCTCATAATAATCATGATGAGCTAACATATCACTTCTGTGATGGTCAAATAGTATTAAATGTACCTCTTTAGGGCCATCTAATTCTTCATTGCGTGGAGCTGTGATTATGTTGTTATATGTAGGGATGAATTGCCCAGTAGCTGAAGGGGTGAGTAGATGAACCATAGTTGCCGCATCTTCAAAACTCTCCATAACCTTCTCAATTCCACAAAGCGCAACGTGAATTTTAGGTGCGGTAGTACACATTCTACCATTGCCTTCATTCTCAATTAGCCAAAATGCCCCCTCTTTAGACATAGCAAAATTCACTCCACTAAGCCCTATCTCCAAGCCTTCAAACTGATCTCTTAAGTGTTTTCTAGCTATTTGATTTAACTTTTCTGGCTCACTCTCTAAATCAGCTCCTAATTTTTCTTGAAAAATTTTGCCTATTTCATTGCGGTTTTTATGGATAGCTGGGACGACTATATGGACTGGTGCTTCATCGTTTAATTGGATTATTAATTCACCAAGGTCTGTCTCAACTGCGTTTAATCCCTTATTTGCTAGATAGTGATTTAATCCTATCTCCTCACTAGCCATAGATTTGCCTTTTAATATCTTTTTGATATTATTTTGACGCATTAGCTCATAGATTATCTCACAAGCATCTGTAGCAGAGCTAGCCCAATGGACTTTAATCCCATTTTTTGTGGCATTTTTTTCAAATTCAATCAATCTATCGCTAAGGGACATTAGAGCGTTATTTTTAGCTTTTTTGGCCTTATCTCTTAGCCCTTGCCAATTTTTAAATTTAGCATTTATCACATTTAGGCGGTTTTTTTGTAGGGTATGCATAGCGATTGTGAGATTTTGCCTTAACTGAGTATCGGCAAGTTTTATCTTTACGATTTGATCGTGTGGCATTTTTTTACTCATAGAGATACCCCCTCTAGCCGTTTGATTAAGAAGTCATATAGGTGAATACACTTTATATCTACTCCATTTTTTTTCATTGTGCCTGAAATGTTTAATAAGCATCCACCATCACCGCTTATTAGGTAGCTAGCGCCAGTTTTTTTAATATCTTCGATTTTGGCTAGTGCCATTGCGTTTGATATATCACTCTCTTTAACTGAGAAAGTTCCACCAAATCCACAGCACTCCTCTTCGTGTTCAAGCTCGATTAACTCTACATTTTCAAGTTTGCGAATTAAATTTTTACTAGCTTCTACGCTTTTAGCTACTCTTAAAGCGTGGCAATTAGAGTGCCATGCGACTTTGATTTTATCGCCTTTATCTTGGTAATCTACTTTTAGAATTTCATCTAAGTATTGACTTAGATCATATACTCTAGCGGCGAATTTTTGAACCTTGTCAAATTCACTACTTCCTTCAAAAAGCTCTAAATAATCATGCCCCATCATACCAGCGCAAGAGCCACTAGGGACGATAATCGGGATATCTTCATCAAATAAATTTATATTATGCATAGCTACAGCTCTACTCTCATCAAAATATCCGCTATTAAAAGATGGTTGAGAGCAACAGGTTTGATTTTTTTTGAAAATCACCTCCACGCCCCCACGGCGTAGAAGTTTAATAGCATTTAAAACGCTATCTTGCATAGCAGCACTACCAAGGCAAGTAGCGAAAAAATATACTTTTCTCATAGATGTTAACCCTTAAGTACGATATCTGGGATAATTCCTTGCATAAAGAATGCGATGATTAAAGTCCAAATACCAATTAAGATAATGAAAGCAACTGAGTATTTAAGTGTGAATTTAAATAACTCACTCTCACGACCTACTAAACCAACAGCAGCGCATGCTATAGCGATACTTTGTGGGCTTATCATCTTACCTACGACACCACCAACTGAGTTGGCTGCCAAAAATAGTGCTTCACCAACACCAAGCTCTCTAGCGCTAACTTGTTGAAGTGGGCCAAATAGAAGATTTGAGCTTGTATCTGAACCTGTTAAGAATACGCCTATCCAGCCAATCACAGGGCTAAAGAAGGCAAAAGCATCGCCAGTTTGAGCAAAGGCAAGACCTAGAGTTGTACTCATAGCAGCGTTTTTAGCGATAAAGGCAAATGATACAACAAGACCGATTGTAATGCAAGGAATCGCCATCTCTTTTAGTGTATCCCAGAAGCAATCTGCGGCGTCATTTGCTTTGATTTTTAAAAACCAAATTGATAAGAAAGCAGCTAGTAATATAGCAGTGCCAGCTTGAAGGCCTACAAAGCTGATATTTAAATTTAACCCAATAGCCTTACCAGTAGCATCAACTATGCTTGCGCCTACATTGTTGGCAGCTAGAGTTACAACTGTGTAATCAAATATCCCACCTTTAGCAAATAGTGCTTTAAACCATGGTTGAGTCCATAGAATTATACAAGCGATTAATAGGATAAATGGTAGCCAAGCTTTGAATATTTGGCCGTTACTAAGTTCGGTTTTGCTTGTAAAGTCTGTTTGGTCATCAAGTCTAAATATATTAGATGGTTTCCAAATTTTCAAAAATGCAGTAGTACAAATAAGAGATACAACAGCAGAAAGAATATCTGGAAGCTCGGCACCAAGGTAGTTTGAGCTGATAAATTGTGTAGCAGTAAAGCTAATTGCAGCTACTAAAATTGCTGGAAATGTCTCTTTAACACCTTTGAATCCATCCATTAAAAATACAATGAAAAATGGAATAGTAAGGCTAAGTGGAACTAGCATTCTACCAACCATTGCTGAGATTTCATATTGTTCTACGCCAACTAAATTTGCCATCGCAATAATAGGGATACCCACAGCACCAAAGGCAACAGGAGCAGTATTAGCTATCAGACACAATCCAGCAGCATATAAAGGCTTAAGTCCAAGACCAACTAAAAGCGCAGCAGTGATAGCAACTGGACCACCAAAACCGATAGCACCTTCTAAAAATGAGCCAAAACAAAATCCAATTAAGATAACTTGAATTCTGTGGTCTGGAGTGATGCTAATAACGCTTTGTTTGATAACTTCAAAAGAGCCAGATTTGACTGAAAGTTTGTATAAGAATATCGCAGCGATGATAATCCAAGCGATAGGCCACATACCTTGAGCGAAGCCTTGAACGAAGCTAGCACCGATGAGAGAAAAAGGCATATCATATACAAATAATGCCAAAACAGAAGCCAAAATAACTGTTAAAAAAGCAGCCATATAGCCTTTTAGCTTAAAAACTAAAAGCGAAACCAAAAAACATAAAATTGGCAAAAATGCCACAAACGCACTTAGCCATATATTGCCAAGTGGATCATATATCTGTGTCCATTGCATATAGACTCCTATCGATAAAAATTTTGTGAAATTCTATTTTAGCGTAAATTATTATTAAATTTAAAATAAATTATAAAAATTGTTTAAAAAAATCGTTTGGGTGTGTATAATCGTAACATTATTATTAAATTTATTTATAAATTTCAGTTTGATAGAGTATCTCTGCCCAGAGTAGGGCAGAGTAAATTTATAGAGCTTTGGATATAATTTTAGCGAGTTTAGAGCTAAATTCGCTTGGATTTTCTATGCTCATACCTTCGCTTATTTTAGCCATATTTAAGATTAGTATAGCAACATCGTTTATCATCAATTCGTTATTAGCTAATTTGGTGATGATTTCGTGATTTGGATTGATCTCTAAGATTGGCTTGATTTTTGGCGCTTCTTGACCCATCTGTTTTAATAGAGTTTGCATAGCATAATCTGGGTCGTTTTTGTCATAGATTAGGCACGCTACGGAGTCGCTTAGGCGATTTGATATTTTGACATCTTTGACTTCATCTTTTAAGATCTCTTTTATTTTGCTTATTAGGGCGTTTGTTTCATCATTAGTTGAAATTTCACTGCTAGTTATCTCACTATCTATATCAGAGCTATTTATACTCTTAAATGGTGTGGAGTCATACTCATTTACCATAGGCAAGACTATTGTATCTATCTCTTCATCACAGATTAGGACATTTATCCCTTTGGATTTAAATCCTTCTAGAAGTGGTGAGTTTCGTAGCATACTCTCATTTTGACCGCTGATATAATATATCGATTTTTGATCTTCTTTCATTGCGGCTTTATACTCTTTTAGAGTGATTGGCTTGTCGTTTAGAGTGGATTTAAATAGGCATAAATTTAAGATATTATCTTTATTAGCATTAAATCCATATAGGCCCTCTTTGATAACATTACCAAAAAGAGAGTATAGCTTGGAGTATTTTTCTTTATCGTTATTTAGTAGTTTTTCTAATTCGCTTAGGATTTTTTTGACGCTTTGGTCTTTGACTGCGGTTAGAATTTTATTCTCTTGTAAGATTTCACGGCTTACATTTAATGGGATATCTTCTACATCCATAACCCCACGCACAAATCTAAGATATGGTGGCAATAGCTCTTTAGCGTCATCAGTGATAAATACACGCTTAACATAGAGTTTTACACCACTTTGATAATCTACTCTAAATAGATCAAATGGTTGAGTTGATGGGATATAAAATAGGGTAGAATACTCTATTTTGCCCTCTGCTTTTGTATGGATATGCAGTAGTGGATCGCTACTATCGTGGCTTATTTGCTTATAAAAGTCATTGTAATCGCTATCTTTTAAAGTAGATTTACTCATTCTCCATAGGGCACTTGCTTTATTGATTTGAGAGTTTTTGCTCTCATAGCGACCTTCTTTTTGGTCATCTTGAGGGGCTATCCACTCATCTTTATCCATAAAAATAGGATATGGAATGTGATTTGAATACTTTGTGATTATATTTTCTATTCTAAAGCTATCTGTAAATTCATCATCATTTAGATATAGAGTGATTTTGGTTCCGTGGCTCTCTAGTGAGGCTTTTGAAATTTCATATCCATTTGTATCGCTACTCCATTTATATGCTTCATTGCTTAGAGCTTTACGGCTAATTACTTCTATCTTATTTGACACCATAAACGCAGAGTAAAATCCAACCCCAAATTGACCTATTAAAGAGCTATCTTTTTTCGCATCTCCGCTCATGGATTCTATAAAGCCTTTAGTTCCACTCCTTGCGATGGTGCCTAGATTGTTGATTAGGTCATCTTCATCCATACCTATACCATTATCTGTAATTATTAGAGTTTTACTCTCTTTATCTAGTTTAATATCGATTCTAGGGCTATACTCAAGCGATTTATACTCATCATTAGTTAGGCTTAGATAGTTTAGCTTATCTAATGCATCGCTTGCATTTGAGATTAACTCTCTTAAGAATATCTCTTTATTAGAGTAGAGTGAGTGGATCATTAAATTTAAAAGATCGCTCACTTGTGTTTGAAATTGATGTTTTTGCATATATTCTCCTTTTGATTTATCAATATTATAACTAACTAAATTTAACCAACACTACTCAAATATCACAAAGGGCAGGGTTAGTGTATTTTTAATTATATTAAATGGGGTTTTTAAGACATCATTTATCACTTGAGTTTGAATATCTGGCTCATCTATTGTCCCTTTTATGGCGATGATGGTTGATATGCTTTTATCTTTGCCTAATAATATGTGATTAACCAAAGGTATCTTATCTATTATGGTGCTAGCGTCTTTTAGGAGTTTTAACTCCAAGGTTATATCTAGGCTATTATCTTTTAAATTTATACTCCCGCTACCTACTATATCTGCACTTGCTCCTTCTATATCTATGGCGTGTATGGTAAGATTATCATCAACTCTTTGAATTCTTATATTTCCATTTTTAACACTAAAACCTTTGGTATTAAAATCAGGAACTTTAAATATAAGCAAAGATGGAACGGAATTTAAGAAAGTTAAGAGCTGTTGGTAGATTATATAATCTTTTAAATATGTGTTTTGTAGCTCTAAATCAGCCTTAAAATTTTTGCTACTTTTGCCTATTAGTTTAATCCCAAATATACCTTCACTAAAGCTATTAAAGTCTAAAATATCATTTACGGTTTGAGCTGATATGCCATTTCCTCTTGCTTTTAATATATCTTTCCCTTCAGTTAAAGATATATATCCCCCATCAAATTCCCCGTCAAATCTAAACTCATCTTTTCTCTTGCTACCGCTAAAATGCTCAAATAAAACGCTTTTATTAATATCAGTAGCATTTATGGCTGTATTATTAGCTATGAAATTTATATTGGTATCTAAGCTACTTTTTGCCGCTTTTGAATCTATGGAAATTTTAGCTGAGTTTAAAAATAGATTGATCTCATCATTTATAATGGTTGCATTTATCACTCCACTATCGCTTTTAATATCTATAACATCGCTAATTTGTATGGTGAAGTTATCCTTAGTGTAGCTCTCATCTTTTTTATTTATGATTGGTAAATTAAAATTTACATCACTTGCCCTAGCTGTAATATTGCTAAAATCATCAGTTATGATTGATATATTGGCTTTGGTTATGTTTAGGTCATTTATCAGCTTAGAATATGGCTTAAGCGGGGAAATGCTAGGGATATCTATTTTTATTGGCTGATTTAAATTTATACTATAGCCTAGGGCTTTTGAGCTAATTATAGTATCGCTAGCAAATTCTAAAGTGATATTATCATCTAAATCTTTAATATCAAGTAGATTTGGAATTTTCAGTGAGTTAAATTTGGTATTAAATTGCGCTACTTTGCTATTAGTATCTATCAAAGCAGTGAAATTAGAATCAAAAATATCATTTTGTATATGTGCGTCTTGGATTGTGATTTTATTATCTTTTAGAATTATTTTGGCGTGTTTGGAGCTAAATTTAGCCCCTGCTATATCTATAACGCTATCATCTAGTATAAACTCCCCATCAGCTTTAAGATTTGAGCTATTAAGGTTTATATCAAGACGCAATTTAGTATCAAGAGATCCGCTATTTTGTAATATTGGAATTCCTATATCATAGGCTTTTAGTATATCGTTGATACTACTATTATATAGAGATTTTGTGCTAATATCTAAGATTAAATTTGAGTTTTTATCTAGATTGTTTATACTAAGTCCTATATCGGCTATTTGGTCTTGATAAACTGGCTCTTTGATATCAAATATCAAATTTGAGTTTTCAAATGTGATTATAACTGAGTTAGCAGTTGCCGCTGGGAGATTTGGGTGGAATTTGACAACTGGCATATTAGCACTTGCTTTGCCATATATTTTAGAAATAAGTGGGTCATTACTCTTAAGATTAAACTCTCCACGCAAAATCTCAAGCCTATAATCACTAGCAACGATATATCCATAAATCCAATTTTTAACCTCGCTATCTAGGCTTATTGCACCAGCTAAAGCATCCATAAATTGAGCTATGGCTGGTGCTTTTACATTTGAAATTTCATAGCTTAAAATATCTTTATCTATATTTAAATTTATATCCCCATTTAGCTCATATGAGTTAAATTTGCCATTAAAACTATGCTTATCATCATAGAAATTTAGCCTTAAATATCCGCTAATTGTGGTATTAAAATCCTTAATATTTATCTCATTTATGGCTAAATTTAGATTATTATTTTGCCTAGCTAAATGTGCGTTTATATAGATTTTTTTGCTATCAAGATTAAATTTATTATCTGTATAGATGAAGTATGATTTTTGCTTACCAATTGATATGTTTTCTAGCTCTATTTTATCAAATAGCATATCAATCCATTTAGCATAATGTATAATCTGAAGTGATGATTTTTGGCTAGTTTGCTTATCATCAGATGGCAAAATATCTATATTTTTTACTCTTAGTGTAATTTTGTTATCTAATTTTATATATAATTGCGAAATTTTAAATCGGTTAAAATCCAAAGATTCTATTTTAATTCCGATTTTTAACCATATAAAAAGGGCAAAGATGGCTATAATTAGCGTTAAAAACAGCATTAAAAGGCGATTTTTAAATATAATATGTGAAATTTTATTCATATTTTTCCTAACGATTTTCGCATCACTATCCCAAACAATGAATACAAGTAAGGTCGTATATTTGCCACAAGGAAGCGTAGGTGAAATTATATCCTATTTAGCTAAACTAAATTTTAAGGTTGATGGATTTGATAAATACATTTTGGTTTTAATGGGATTTCCGCAATCTGGCTGGATAGATATCGGCAAGACCACTCTTAGCAAATTTGACTTTTTATACAAGCTTACTACAGCTAAGGCTGCTATGAGAGATATTACTTTAATTCCTGGAGAGACTACGGCATATTTTTTCTATGATATTTCTAAGAAATTTGGCTTAAATTATGATGAATTAATGAGAAATTATTTAGCAAATTCGCCAATTAAAGAGGGATTTTTAGTCCCTGAAACATATAAAATTCCAGTTGGAATTAGCGAGGCTCATCTGGTTTATTACCTTATAAATATCTCAAAAAAACAGCACGAAAACCTAAGCAAAAAGATATTTGGGCAGTGGGATGAGAGGCGGTGGTATGAGTTTATCACCATAGCATCAGTAGTGCAAAAAGAGGCCGCAAATAAAGATGAAATGCCTATTGTAGCCTCAGTTATATATAATAGGTTAAAAATCGGAATGAAACTACAGATGGACGGGACGCTAAATTATGATCTACACTCTCACGAGAAGATAACACCACAAAGAATAGCTAATGACAACTCAAGATATAATACCTATAAATATGTTGGTCTTCCGCCAAATGCGGTTTGTAATGTCAGCTTTGATGCGATTAAGGCAGCAATTTTTCCTAAAAAGACAAATTATCTATATTTCGTAAGAGATAAGAGCACAGGAGCTCATATATTTAGCTCTACTTATGAAGCCCATATAAGAGCAATTAATCGCTCAAATAAGGCTAAGTAAATGCCACTTTCAAAGCTAAATAAAGAGCAGTATAGAGCCGCTACAGCGCCTATGGGGCATAATCTCATTATAGCAAGTGCAGGAACTGGCAAAACTAGCACAATAGTAGCTAGGATAGCTCACCTTCTAAATTCAGGCATAAAAGCTAATAAAATTTTATTATTAACATTTACCAATAAAGCCGCTAGCGAGATGATAGAGAGATTGGAGCGTTATTTTGATAGCTCCACAATATCGCAAATCACAGCTGGGACATTTCATTCAGTTTCAAATTTACTCCTAAAAACTCTTGATAAAGGGGTGATCTTAAAGCAGCCTAGTGAGCTAAAGACGCTATTAAAGAGCATTACAGATAGAAGGCAATTCCACAGAATTAGCGATATTAAGGGCTATAGCGGGGCGTATTTGTATGATATATACTCTTTGTTTTGTAATAGCTGTGTTAATGATGAGAGCTTTGTAGATTGGTTTAGCTTAAACTATCCAGATCAGGCTGAATTTGCTGAAATTTACGATGATATTTTGCGTGAGTTTGAAGAGACTAAGGCAAATTTTAATTATGCTGATTTTAACGATCTATTAATCAAGATGAAAAATGAGCTAAAAAAAGGGGCTAGAATTTATTTTGATGAAATTTTAGTTGATGAGTATCAAGATACAAATTCCCTTCAAGGCTCATTAATAGACGCTTTTAATACTAAAAGTCTATTTTGTGTAGGGGATTTTGACCAAAGCATTTACGCTTTTAATGGGGCAAATATAGGGATTATTGGTAGCTTTAAAGATAGATATTTAGATTCTAATATGTTTTCTTTGAATATAAATTACCGCTCAAGTGCTAAAATCCTAGCCTTAGCAAATAGGGTAATTTCTAACAACCCACGCCTATATCCAAAATCCCTTGAAGTAGGGCGTCAAGGGGAGTTTAAATCCCCAATTTTACTTACTTATGATGAGCTTTTTATCCAGTATAGCTCTGTAGCACAGCTAATCTTAGATAGCAGATATAATAAAAATGATATCGCCATAATCTTTCGTAATAACTCAAGTGCAGATGGCTTAGAGATAGCATTAAAAGAGCTTGGCATAAGCTGCAAAAGAAAGGGCGGGATTAGCTTTTTTGAGTCTCGTGAGATAAAAGCACTCATTGATCTAGTGGCAATTTTGGTAAATCCTAGGGATATTATGGCATTTATCCATATATTAGAGTATGCTAAGGGTGTGGGTAATGCTCACGCTAAAGAGCTTTTTGACATTATAAGCTCAGCAGGTCATGGAAGCATAATAAAAGGTCTTAGAAATCCAGATAAAAATAGTGTAAAACTCTCTACTAAAAAGCACAATTACCAGCTTGGATTGTTTGATGATTTTAGTGAATTTATACCTTCAAATAGATTTTGTGATCTTGGATTTGATGATGAATTTATGGCATCTCCTATTTTAAATTACTCAAATTTAAATCAAAATGGTGCAATATTTTTATATGAGCTTAGAAATTTAATCCTTAATCTAGATAAAAATAGTAGCTCAAATGAGATTATAAACACGATAATAAAATCTAAAATTTACAATATAATAGTTGATATTTTAGCTACTAAAAGAGCAACGCTAAAAAGTGGTAATATAGATAATGAGCTAAAACATAACGCAATGGAGCGTATAATATCAAAGGCTAATGTGCTTTTAGAGATTAGCAACCGCCATAATAATATTGATAATTTTTATAATTTTCTAACCTTAGGCAAGAGCGAAATGAGCCAAGGCGAAGGGGTAAATTTACTTACTATTCATGCTAGTAAGGGGCTTGAGTTTAATCTTGTTTTTGTGGTGGATTTAGCTCAAGGTAGATTTCCAAATTCAAAATTAATGAGTGATATAGAAGAGGAAAGAAGGCTATTTTATGTAGCTGTTACAAGGGCAAAAGATGAATTAGTGCTAAGCTATGCTAAGTATGATAAGATAAGAAAAGTTCAGTATCAACCAAGCTGCTTTTTAGTCGAAGCTGGTATGGCAAAGCCATCGATTTAAATATTAAATTTGGCTTAAAATAAATTTCTACTATTAATATTATAAGAGAAATTATAGAAATTTTGCTTATAATCAAGTCAAATTTTAATTAAAGGATAAAAATGATTGACAATACTATAAATGATACTAGTCGTATCAAAGATGCTAGATATTTATCTAAGGTTATCAAAGCTGATGAAGCAGCAGCCCTTATCCCGCATAAATCTCAAATCGGATTTAGCGGATTTGTCGGTGCTGGAAGTCCTTTGTATGTTCCAATTGCAATTGCCAATAGAGCGCAAAAATTACATGCCGCTGGAAATGAGTATAAAATTAGTATATATTCAGGTGCTAGCACTGATGTGGATTTAGATGGTATTTTGGCTAAGGCTAATTGTGTTGAGTTTAGAACTCCATTTAATACAGACCCAAGTATGAGAGGTCGCATTAACTCAGGTGAGACTAGGTATCTTGATGTGCATTTATCATCTCTTGCGTGGCAAGTGGAGTGTGGATATTTTGGTGATATGGATTTTGCAGTTATTGAAATTTCAGGCATTACAGAAGATGGTAAATTAATCCCTACTACATCAGTAGGCAATAACCAAGCTTGGCTAAACGCTGCTAAAAAGGTTATATTAGAGCTAAATATCAATCAGCCAAAAGAGCTTGAGGGCTTCCATGATATTTATGTCCAAGCAAAGCCGCCATTTCGTGAGCCAATCCCGCTTAAAACTGCTAGAGATCGCATAGGAACTCCATATATGAGCGTGGATTTTGATAAGGTTGTAGCTGTGGTATTAAGCTCCACTGATGATAGGCTAAATAGCTTTACTCCGCTTGATGAAGTATCAATAGCAATTGGGGATAATGTAGCTAAATTTTTTGCTGCTGAAGAGGCGGCTGGTAGATTACCAAAAGGCAAATTATTGCCACTTCAAAGCGGTATTGGCAATGTAGCTAATGCTGTTTTAGCTGCTCTTAGCAAGGCTGGATATAAAGGGCTTGAGTGCTACTCAGAAGTTATCCAAGATGGTATGCTAGATCTTGTAAAAGACGGCACCGTTGATCTAGCCTCAGCTTCAGCTCTCTCACTTAGCCCAACTGCTGTAGAGGAATTTAGAAAAAATGTTGATTTCTATAAAGAGCATATAATTCTTCGCCCACAAGAGATATCAAATAGCCCAGAATTAGTAAGACGCCTTGGAGTTGTAGCTATGAATGGTATGCTAGAAGCTGATATATATGGCAATATCAACTCAACAAATGTTATGGGAACGCAGATGATGAATGGAATTGGCGGTAGTGGCGACTTTGCTAGAAATGGCTATCTATCTCTATTCTTAACCCCTTCAGTAGCAAAGGGTGGAGCAATATCTGCAATCGTGCCATTTGTAAGCCATATTGATCACACTGAGCATGATACTATGGTGGTTGTAACTGAGTATGGATATGCTGATTTAAGAGGTTGTAGTCCAAGACAGAGAGCGCAAAAGATGATAGCTATAGCTCATCCAGATTATAGAGATATGCTACAAGACTACTTCGATAGAGCGTGCGCTCAGCCAAAGCCAGGTCATACTCCACATATTTTAAGCGAAGCTTTAAGCTGGCATGATAGATTTAATAAAACAGGTAGTATGAAAAAGTAGATTAATATTTTTAGAGTTACTATTTTTGGTAACTCAGATCGCCACGACTAAGCTCCTTATAATATTTCAAGTGTGGCGATCTTTGGTATTATTTTATAATTTAAGCTCTATTTGGCAATTATGCAGTTTTTGACACTTCTTTTACCTTTATATAGCCTTTTATCAGCTTGATCTGTAAGTTTGTTTGGATCTGTCCCGCTATCTGAAATTCCAAATGTTACTGTAAAGTGAATGGATTTATTATTAGAGATTTTAACTGGAGTTTGATTGATTATAAATCTAATATTTTGAATTTGGTTTATAAAATTTATTCTACTAGTATTGGTTGCTACGATGACAAACTCCTCTCCGCCCCAGCGACAGACTATATCAGACTTATTTGTATTTTCGGTAAATATCTTAGCTAGAGTTTTTAATACTTCATCGCCAACATTATGTCCAAATTTATCATTTATACTCTTAAAGTTATCTATATCGCACATAGCTATGGTGATTGTTTTATTGGATTTTTTAGCTAGTATTATATTTAGTGCTCGTTTATTTATAAGACCTGTTAGGTGATCTGTCTGAGAGGCAGTTTTTAGCTCATGTCTATATCTGTGAAGGTCTTTGATATTTATCTGATTTACGATACCATAAACCTTAAATATCACAACAAATAAAAATAATAAAAAGGCAAGATTGCTTATATAAAATATCTCTACAAATTCTCCTGGCTCTTTTGGAAAATATATATTTGAGATCATATAAACAAAGATAAAAATAGCAAAATCAAATCCAGCTAATAGATAAGTAATCACTCTATTTTTAAAGATATTTAGATATGTAGTTGATGCAATAGCTATAATAATAAGATAAAACCCATAATCCCACCCAAGTATAATAGTAGCCAACACCGCTGATATGACAATATGCAAATGCGATAGCAAAAATACCCTATCATACTCATTTTCATCTATGGATTTAATAGAAACAGCATAGACAAAAAGCCCCAAAAATGAGACAACAGATAGAATATACATATTCATCATGTAAAATATAAAAGAGTATAGAAGTGTAACGCACAAAAATAGCGTTAATACAAATTTGAAATTAAATGAGAGATTATCGCTTATTAGTTTCATATTTTTCCGATACTACTTGATTTTTACCTTGATTTTTGCCGCGATAAAGTAGGTTATCAGCAAGGCTAATAGCTTGATTTATATCTATGGCATCTTCTATGTATAATAGACCAAATGTAGCGCTAATTGGGACTTTATTTGGATTGGCGCTATGAATGGCTACTCTAGCAGATTCTGCGATTTGGATTGATCTTTTTATATTTTGAGCTGGAATTATAGCTAAAAACTCCTCTCCGCCCCAGCGACTAATCTTGCCAAATTTAGATATTTTATTATCTAGTATCTCTGCTACTTTAGATAGAACTATATCGCCAAATATATGACCATAGGCGTCATTTATGCTTTTAAAATTATCTATATCACAAAGGATAATAGCTAGTGATTTAATCTTTTTATTTGATAGCATTTTGAAATTTTGCTCTATTATCTCATTCATTGGAGCTCTATTATATAAGCCAGTTAGATAGTCAATTTCAGCGATATTTTTATAGCTGATATTCTCATTTTGTGTAGTGATAATATCCATAGCATAGGTATTGCTGTGGCTATCTTGTAATACTATAAATTTAATAGCAATCATAAAAAAGCAAAATAGAAAACTAATATGCTGAAGTGTTGGTGAGCCATATTTAATATCTTGATCTCCAAAGGTAAGGTATAAGACTATAAATAGAATTAGCTGAAGAGATGGAAGCATAAATTTGATAAATAAATTTTTCATTGGCGATACATAGTAAACGCCTATTAACTCAAGCAAAAATAGCTCAAATCCATATCCCCAGCCTAGTGTAATTATGGATATAACCATAGCATAAGTGGCACTAATTTGAATCCAAAAATTTATAATTTTTTCAAATTTTGGCTCGTTAAAATCAATATAAAGAGCCGTAGATATGAAAAATAATATTGCAAAATTTGTAAATAGAAAAAATAGCCCAGAGTAAGCATACATCGAGCCATATACAGCTAAAATAATGATGTATAGTAGCATTAGCTTTTGATAAATTTTTGGGTGTGATTTTAACTCTTTTGTGGCTGTATTCATCGCAGTAAAGTAGATGTAAATCCAAATTTATTTGCAGCAGCTTGGAGATCTTCGATGGTATCAATACCAATGCTACTACTATTTATCTCAAGCATAGCTATATTTTTGCCACTTGATAAGGCTCTTAATTGCTCTAATTTCTCTATATTTTCAAGCTCTTTAGTAGTAAGTGAGCAAAACCTAGCTAAGGTATCTACGCTATAGCCATAGATCCCAATATGTGCTTTATATAGATCGCAACGACTCCTTGGATATGGGATTAGTGAGCGTGAGAAGTATATGGCGTAATCATCTTTATCGGTTATTACCTTGACTAAATTTGGGTTTTTAGCCTCTTCATGGCTAGTAAATTTCAAGCAACTAGTCATAAAAGCCCCATCTTTGATTCTTTGAGCGGTGAAGTCTTTAAATTTAATTAGATTTTTCTCTTCGAAAAATGGCTCATCGGCTTGTAGATTTATCACAATATCATCGCTATTTAAATTTAGCTTTTTAGCCGCTTCGTTGATTCTATCGGTGCCACTATTGTGATCTTTGCTTGTCATTATGGCTTTTATCCCAAATTTAGTTGCGATTTGAGCTATGGCCTCATCATCGCAAGCTATGGCTACATCATCGCATTTACTGGCTAATTTGGCAGTTTTTATAAACATAGGAATCCCGCCTATATCGGCTAGGATTTTATTAGCAAATCTAGTTGAAGCTAGGCGGGCTGGTATGATTATCATCTTTTTATCCAATCTATTATATTTGATTTTATCTCATCTTTTTTTACGACTTGAGTGTGAATTTCATCTTCTTTAAATAGTTTTATTATGCTTTTTGGAAGTTTGATATGATATTTATCAGCTAGCAACTTCATATCGGCTAGTTCATCACTGCTATCTCTATTTTTTAGTGCTTTAATCATACTTGGAGTGAATTTAACCCATTGAGCAGTTGAGGTGATCACGCTTATTTTATCATCTTGAGTTAATTTTAAGCATGTAGCAGTGTGCGGGTCTATTAATATACCGTTTTTAGCCACTTTACAAATATTCTCCATACACTCATCATCATCGCAATAATCTGCTTGAAATTCAGCCTTAAGCACCTCTAGCTCATCGTTTGTCAGCTCATATTTTTTACTATTTGCTAGGTTATCCATTAGCTCTTTGGTTCTTACTGGGCCAAATTTATCAAATAGCAATCTTTCAATGTTTGAGCTAATTAAAATATCCATCGCTGGGCTGATTGTATGGATTAGCTCTTTGTTGTTTAGATCGTAAATTCCGGTATTAAAAAACTGGGTTAAGATATTATTTTTATTAGAAGCTATCTTGATTTTATCGATATTTGCACCCATTTTTTTAGCGTAATACGCTCCAAGTGCGTTGCCGAAGTTCCCACTTGGAATGACTATATCAATTGGTTTTTCATTTTTGTTTATATGGACACAGACATAGATATGATATATTATTTGAAATAAAATTCTACCAAAATTTACTGAATTTGCCGCACTTAGATTGTAGCCTAAATCTTTTAGAGTGTTTTTAAATTCATCATCATTTAATAGCATTTTAAGTGCTTGTTGCGCATCGTCAAAATTACCCTCAATACCAATAACTTTGAGATTTGGTGCCTTTTGATTTACCATTTGGAGTCTTTGGACTTGGCTTGTGCCATCTTTAGGGTATAGGCAAACTACCTTAATATCCTTAGCATTCTCAAACGAGCTTAAAGTAGCTGGGCCAGTATCTCCGCTTGTAGCACACATTATTAGCTGTTTATTGCCATTAGAAAGCGAACTTAAAAGCTCTCCAAAAGGCTGAAGTGCCATATCTTTAAAGGCTCTTGTAGGACCGTGCCAAAGCTCATTTATATATAGATTTTTGTTTATTTTTTTGATCTCTACAGCACTTTTATCAAATTTATTATATCTATCTATGGCCTTTTTAAATTTATTTAAGCTTATATTGAAGTTAAATTTTTTGATAATTTCTAGAGCAAATTTATTATAATCCATATTTGAGAGCTTTTTAAACTCTTTTTTGCTAATTAATGGTAGATTGATTGGAGAGTATAATCCGCCATATTTAGCTGCTGGATTAAGAAGTGCGTAATCCAAATTCACAGGCTCATTATCTTCATCTGTAAAATTAGCTCTAGTGCCTACTAATTTTGGTAGATTAATATCTTTTAGCGCCTTAATACTTTTAGGATTCATCTCATTTAGCTTTCTAGCTTCTAAATTTCTAATAAGCTCAGGGAAATCTCTTTCTAAAATAGATTTAATCTTCTTGTATTTGCCTATGATTGCTATAAGCTCTTTACTATCATCAATGTTAATATCTAATATTTTCTTAGCGTTGTGCTGGTTTAAGTGGTAAATTTCATATACTGATTTATGCTTTGAAAGCTCTTTTAACGCCTTTTTACTCATATCTTTTTCTAATTTTATAATTATAAATTTCATTGTATTATACTCCCTATGCCTTCATCTGTGAAAATCTCTAATAGCAATGAGTGTGGAATTCTACCATCAATTATATGTGCTGAGCCTACACCGCTTCTTATACACTCTAGACACGCATCTATTTTAGGTATCATTCCACCGCTTATTGTGCCATCTTTTTTAAGCTCATTAATGCTATTTTCATTAAGTTTGCCAATTAAATTTGAATTTTTATCCAAAACACCTTTTATATCGCTTAAAAATATTACCTTATTAGCTCTTAATTTACTAGCAATCGTACTAGCGCATAAATCGGCATTGATATTGTATGATTCGTAGTTTTCTCCAATGGCAATTGGTGCGATGACTGGTATCAATCCATCATCTAAAAGTGAGTTAATCAGCCTATCATCTACGCTGGTAATATCGCCTACATAGCCATATTTGCCATTATCCATAGCTTTAGCTTTTAGCATATTGTCATCTTTACCGCTAACTCCTATGGCTCTTGCGCCGTGCTTATTTAGTATACTAGTAATCTCTTTATTTACTAAGCCACTTAGTGCCATCTCCACTATTTGCATAGTCTGGCTATCAGTAACTCTAAGTCCATTTATAAATTCGCTTTTAATCTCAAGCCTATCCAAAAATGAGTTAATTGTTTTACCGCCCCCATGGACTAATATAACCTTGATACCAACAATTTGTAAAAGCACAATATCCCTAGCAAAGCTATCTTTGAGCTTATCATCTATCTGTGCTGCGCCTCCATATTTAATCACAAAAATTTTATCCCTAAATTTCTGTATATATGGCAAAGCACTAAGAATTACTTCAGCTGTTCTACTGCTTTTTAACATAGATCTCCTTTTTGTGAATTTGAGTATATTCTATCTGAAATTTGGTAGCTTTTGATAAACATATCAATTTTATCTATTAAATTTGGCAAAATAGTAGTTTTAAGCTCTAAAATTGAGAGCTTTAAGCCAAAATCTTTAATCTTTACATAATCTTTTTGCGTTACTAAAAGCGAATCGGCGTTATATTTTTTTAATATACTCTCACACTCAAATTTACTAAATTTATGATGATCTTTAAAATGCTCATATCCAACGCAGCTATCATATATGAAGCTAAGTCTTGAAGGATTAGCAATACCGCTTACTAAAACCATTTTATCAGTGGGGTTTATAATGCTATTTTCTTTGATTATATCGCTACTTTTTAAGGTAATATCAGCTAAGTTATAAAAGCTTTTTGGATAGCGATAAACTCCGCTTGGTATGGTGAAATTTAATCTTGGCTCTTTGGCTGGATGGAGCAAAATATTTAGTTTATAAATATCAGCCTTGCCAAATCCATCATCTAAAATTACAAGATTAGCGCCAAGGCTAATGGCTTTATCTATAGCGATTTTGCGGTCATTTGAGACGATTACATTAGCATTTTTAAGGCTTATGGCATACTCCATAGCCTCATCACCGCTAGTTGCTACATCGCACTTTATAACACCATTTAAGGCGACTATTTGCATACCTTTAGACTCTCTTTTATAGCCTCTTAGGATTATAAATATCTTATATTTGTGGCTAAATTCATTAAATATCGCCTTTGTAAGCGGGGTTTTGCCACTACCGCCTAAGATTAAGTTACCAACGCTGATGACTGGAATGCTAAATTTAACCGGCTTAGCAAGTTTAAATTTCACCCAAACCAAGCAGTAATATATCAGTGAAAATGGCAAGAGTAGGGTGCTAATAATTAGCTCAAAATAGCCTGGCTGATAAAAGTATCTCTCCAGCCAAGCGTGTAATTTAGGGTTAAACACGATTTTGCGCTACTGATTTGACTGCATTGCAGATATATAGCGCCTCTTCATCGCTTAAGGCAGCATATATAGGTAGTGAGAGAATTTGCTGATAAGCCTTAAGTGCTTTTGGGAAGTCATTTACCCTTAGGTGGTATTTATTTTTATAGTAGCTTAATAGATGCATTGGGCGGTAGTGAAGGCTAGTGTGAATGCCAATATCCTTTAGCTCCCTAGCAAAGCTATCTCGGTTTTTATCAATTTTGATTATATATTGATTATAGATGTGATCTCGCTTAATTACTGGAGTGGTGATATGTGGGCAATCTTTTAACTCTTCATTATATATAGCCGCTATAGCTTTTCTACGCTCAATAAACATATCAAGCTTTTCAAATTGAGCGATACTATATGCCGCACAGAGTGAATTTAAATCATATTTTTGTCCAATATCTATAACATCATACATATATCCTAAATTTCCATCTTTATCAAAGCTATCATTGATTATAGCGTGGTTGCGAATGAGCCTTGCACGACTAGCCATCTCATCATCATTTGTAACTATAATCCCAGTAGTTGCTACTGCGTGTTGGACTTGTGGATTGATCTGAAAGCAAGACATATATGAGCTCATATTACCAATTAACTTGCCCTTATAAGTAGCCCCCATCGCTCTACTAGCATCATCGATAATCTTTATATCATACTCATTAGCAATGGCGTATATGGCGTCCATATCGGCACTTTGACCGGCTACATGAGTGATAAATGCGGCTTTTAGTTTTTTATGTTTTTGGGTTTTTAGGATTTTTTCTAAATCATTTGGGTCTATATTAAAATCATCTTCATTTATATCGACAAAGATCGGCTCAGCATCAAAATGTCTAATAACTTGAGCAATGCTAGGGAAGGCATTAACAGAGCAGATGATCTTATCTCCACGCTTTAAATCCATCGCACATAAGCTTAGGTGTATAGCGGCGGTGCCGTTATTTGTGGTGATAGCGTGTTTGGCACCGAAGAAATTTTTTATGTTGTTTTCTAAATTCTCAACCATATAGTTTGCATTTTTCTCTAAGGTCTCTTTGATAAGCTCGTGTTCTCTATCTGTAATCAGTGGGCGAAAAAATGGTATATCTCTCATTAAATCTCCTAATTTATGGTATCGCTGGTGGTTTTAGTTTGAAGCTATTTTTAGCCATTCTATCTATGATTTGGCTTTTAAGCTCGCTATCAAATTTGGATAGATCATCACTATTTTCTATAGCTTTTAATAGCTCATCAATCTCTTTATAGCTATATCCTAGCTCACTCTCATCGCTTTGATTTGGCCATAAGTCAGCACTTGGGGCTTTATCTATTATATTTTGATTAATCTCAAGATATGAAGCAAATTTAAAAAGATCGCTTTTATAGATATTAGCAATTGGATTTAAAGCACACGCCATATCTCCATATATTGTCCCATATCCTAGTAGTCTCTCGCTTTTATTACTCGTGCCTGCGACTAAATATCCTAGCTTAGCAGATTGATCATATAGCATTATCATACGAATTCTAGCAGTGATATTACCAACTCTTAATCTATCATTTTCATCGCTAAAAGGTAAAAATGAGGCTAAAATTTCGCTGATATCTACTATTTGATGATCTATTTTTAAGCTTTGACATAGGGTTAGAGCGTCATTTAAATTTACCTTATTTGAGCTAGAAGTAGGCATTATAAGGGCTTTTGTGGGTGCGACTTTAGAACAAAGAGTAGCCACAACCGCAGAGTCTAGACCGCCACTTAGCCCAAGGATAAAGCCATTTGCTTTAGAGCTATTTAGATAAGAACTAAGAAAATTTATAAGTTTATTTTCTAAGAATTTAAAATTTTCCACTAATATCAACTATAAAAATATTGACAAAATTATATCTATTTTAAGGTAAAATATATCTTATAATATTTAAATTTATTATCAGAAAGGTAAAAATGCAGATTATTTCAAGGTCTTTTGGCATTTATGGGACGAATTGTTATGTGGTTGTTTTAGATGGTGGAGAGGTGATAATAGACCCAGGCGATGGGGCTTATGAGTGGATTAAAAGAGTGTGTAAAAATCCTTTAGCGATATTATGCACTCATGGGCATTTTGATCATGTTTATGATTGCTTAGCTATAAAAGATGAGTTTAAAATCAAAATTTATATCCCCAAAGATGATGCTTTTATGTGCCAAAATGATCCATTTGGGCTTTTAAAAGCGAAATTTGAGCCAGATATTATGGTAGATGATAAAGATGAGATTGAGCTTGGTGGGGTTAAATTTTGCTTTCATCACTTTGCTGGGCATACGCCAGGGTGCAGCGTGATAACAGCTGGTGAAGTTATGTTTAGTGGGGATTTTATATTTAAAGATTCAATAGGTAGATATGACTTTCCTTTTAGCGATGGAAGTCTAATGAAAAAAAGCCTATATAAGGTTCTTGAATTTAGAAATTATAAGTTATACCCAGGACATGGAGAGCCAACAACTCTAGATAGCCAAAGAAGCTCTTTAACCAGATGGGCTCAAGCCATATAGGCTACTATTCATCGTTGTCGTCAGATTTTTTCTTTTGTTGAATTTTGAATATATGCTCTTCTAATACAACTATTTGGTATGTGCCTTCAAAGACCTTTACGCCTTTGATGGTGCCTACTACTTTTATCTCACGCTTTTTGGACTCTTCAAAGTAAGCGTGAGCTTCAAATTCAATCAAATCCCCAACCCTAGCTGGAGCGTATAAATTTGCTTTTGTGCTTATGGTAACTGAGTATCGAGTATTTACAGCTACATGTGCAGCCCACTCCCCAGCTCCAATGATAAATCCACCATGAACTAATCTCTCATCATCAAAAACCATCTCATTACTAGCCATCAAAGCGGTTTTAGCGTAGTTTGACTTCATATCTAATATTCCACCACATAGTGTTGAATTTATAGACATTGGAATATTTAAAATCCCTTGAAAACGCTCTGAGCTATCTATCAATCCAATATCTTGCAAACTCTCATCATATTCACTCATAATCTACCTTTAAGTTAATCTTATATAAACTCTCTTTGGTGCTGGATAGCCCTCAATTGTCTTTGAGCTATCATTTGGGTCTAAAAAATCCTCCAAGCTTTGGCTATCAATCCACTTAGTTTTGCGTTGCTCGAAGCTATCAGTATCTTTGGTGGCTAAAATTTCAAAGCTTTTAAATTTAGCTCTTTTGACCCAGTTTTGCAGTGCTTTTATACTTGGGATAAAGCTGATATTTGGGATTTTGGAGTAGCTGCCATTTGGACTTAGCACCATCTCATCATCACGCTCAATATACATAGTATCTATAAAGACCTCGCCACCTTGCTTCATAGCGGATTTTAGCTCCTTTAAGCACTTTATAGGATCGCTCCTATGGTATAAAACTCCAAGGCAAAAAATCGTATCAAATTTAATACCATAACTAGGCAAACTCTCCACTCCAGCTATCTCAAATTTTATATCACTTTTAGCAAAATGGTTAATAAAGCTAAATTGCAAAAATGCTAACTCACTAGGGTCAAATCCAACTATGCTTTTTGGCTTAAATTCGAGCATTTTAAACATATAATAGCCATTATTACAGCCTACATCAGCTACAACCTTATCTTTTAAATTTAAATGCGGTTTTAGGATATTAAACTTAACAAAACTTCTCCACTCGCTATCGATAAAAAGCTCATTTAGATGAAATGGCCCCTTTCTCCAAGGCTTTAGGGCTAGAGCCATATCCTTAATATCTTTAGTAAAATTTGGTATCTCTAGCCTTACGCTATCATCTAAGATAAGCTTGGAGTTGCTATTATCAAGCTTTGAAATTCTATTTAAAAGCTCATTATAAGTGTTATTCATAAATCTTTCCAATCTATTAGATTTTCATCGCACTTTTTATGATAGACTCCAGAGGCATCATAATACTCTTTACAACCATTGTAGTATTTATCTGAAATTCCACGCTTATTTACCCATAAGCAACCTTGTAAAAGTAGCACCAAAATAGTAAAAATAATCAAATTTCTCATAGCGATAATGTTACCATTATTTTGTTTAATTAGATATAATTTTGCAAAAATTTGGGAGTAAAATATGCAAATATTAGATAAATTTAAGCAAATTTGTGCCATTCCTCATTGTAGTTTTAATGCTTTAAAGCTTAGGGATTATCTAGTTGAATTTGCTAAAAGTTGTGGATACAGCGTTGAAATTGATGAATTTGATAATATTTACGCCTTTAAAGGCAAGCCACAAATTTGCCTTCAATCGCACTATGATATGGTATGCGTGGGTCAAGCACCTAAAATCGAGCTAATATATGATGGCGATATCTTGCGTGCGAAAAACTCTAGCTTAGGCGCTGATAATGGGATTGGTGTCGCAATTATGATGGAGATGATGAGTAAATTTAATAATCTTGAAGTGATATTTAGCGCTAATGAAGAAGTAGGCCTAATCGGCGCTAATGGCTTTAATAAAAAGATTATAAGCAATCAGCTTTTGAATTTAGATAGCGAAGATGAAGATGGAGTATTTATAGGGTGTGCTGCTGGTGAGTTAATCAAAGCTAAGATATCAAAAACCAAAAAATCAGTAAAATCAAATTTATATGAGCTTAATATCAGTGGTCTGCCTGGCGGGCATAGTGGGATAGAGATTATCAAAGATATTCCAAATTCCATAAAAATTATGGCTGAGTTTATAGCCAAAAATGGTGGTAAAATAGTAAATTTTAGTGGTGGCGAGAGAAATAACTCTATCCCTGTGAATGCCAAAGCGTTAATCGCTTGTTATAATATGGTTTATAGCGATGAGAGAGTTGGTGTAAAATATCTTGGAAATTGCGATTGTGAGGTGATTAGTGAGAGTCAAAATATACTAGATTTTATAAATAGCTTTTCTCAAGGTGTTAGGAGCTATAATGAGAGCCTTAATATTGTAAATGATAGCATAAATTTATCTATAATAAACGATAATGAAGATAGCATTGAGATTGAGTTTTTCGCACGCTCAATGAGCCAAAATGGGCTAGAGAGATTGAAATTTGAGACTTCAAATTTAGCCAAATTGGCTGGGTTTGATGTGAGCTTTTTTGAAAGAAGTGATGCTTGGACGCCTGATATAGATGAGTTTGCGAATTTGGTATTAAATTTTATGCAAAAATATAACCCAAAAGTTAAATTTAAAGCTGTTCATGCTGGGCTTGAGTGTGGAGTATTTGTAGCTAAGCAAAAGGGCTTACAAGCCGCATCAATTGGCCCAAATATCCACTCACCACACAGCATAAATGAGCATTTAGAGCTAAAATCCTTAGATAAAATAGCAAAAGCAATAAGCGATATAGTCGCTTATTATCAAGATTAAGCAAGATTAATAATCAAGCTTTGACATAATGCCTTTTACACTATAATCACCCTTTATAGGCTCTATATCCCAGATAGGGTCTTTTAGCTTATAATCTCCATTTTCATCAAGCTCAAACATATCGCCCCTAAATTTATTAGCGTGAGTTAAAATCTCATCTTTGCTAAGGTCTAGATATGAGCTCATCTTATCCATATAAAAATCACCATATTTCCCATCTAATTCACGAAGTAAAAATTTAGCTTCATCTTTAGTGATATTGCCTTTTCTTAGATCGTAGCCGACATGGTCAGTGCATTGGCCAAAGCCAAATTTAACATATTTGAAATATTGATTTACAATAGTTGTATAAGCATCAAGTTGAGAGCATCTTCTATATGTGCCTAGATCATATGGATTTATATCTTTTGGATATATACTAAGGCCTCTTGCCATTGAGAATTTAGCGTTGTGGCCGGTGCTCCATTTGTCTGTGTAGTAGTTTAGCCACACTGCGGTTATATCTTTTTGCATTAGCTCTTTTACTGGAACTTTGTATAAAAATAGATCTTTTAACTCTATCTCTTCATCCATATATATAGATAGTGGATCATCTTTTAGAGTGTTGGATTGGACGATATTTAGAGCATTTCCGCTACTATCTTGAAGGCCTTTATTGGCTCCTAAGGTTAAGGCGGCATTTTCGCCTTGTAAAATCATAGGGATATTAAACATATCAGCAATTATATAAGCTGATGCGTATAGCGTGTATTCTATAGGTTTTGTAGGATTTAGATACTCCCAAAAGGCCTTTTTCATCAATTTTTTGGCTATATGGCGGTTTGGATTTATAGATATTGTCTCAAATCCATGATTTTTTAAATTCTCAAAATTAGCCCTGCCAATAGGCGTTATTTCCATTGGCTCGTGATTAACTAACAAAACACGAAGTCCAAGCACATCCCTAGCATAAAAAGCTTGAAATGTAGAGTCCTTGCCACCACTTACACCAACTACGCAATCATAAGCGCCCTTGGCTTTGGATTTGGCATTTTGAGCTATATCCTTTAACTCATTTTCTCTTTGCTTCCAATCAATTGTCTTAGACTCTTTTTCCCATCTACAAGCACCACAAATTCCATCTATAAAAGCTACCCCCGGACGAGTATCTGGCTGCAAACAATTTTTGCAATACTTCATAATTTACCTTTATATTTAAATTTAGAATAAATTGGGGGGGGGTATAACCCCCAATATTTATTAAGGATTAATATAATCCAAATTTTCCATCATTTCTTTTATATATCACACGCATTTTAGCATCCATATCATTAAATACATAAAATTGCGCTCCGCTATCTTTGAGCTTATTTAGAGCCTCTTCAACTTCCATAGGTTTATATAGCTCAAGCTCAGTAGGGACTATCTCATCAGCACCATCAATAGCTATCTCATCAGCTATTTTACTCTCTTTAATCTCATCGCTATTTTTGTGAGTTACTAGCTTATCGTGGTGTCTGCGAAGAACCTTACTGGCCCTATCAAGCGCTAGATCGATTGCGGCATATAGATCTTTATCTTTTTGGCGAATTATTATTGTATCTTTTTTAGCTAGATTAATAGCAAATTCCACATCAAATCCCTTTTTGCCATTTCTTTCATCAGCTGAGATTATAGCCTTAGCAGATATAATATCTAAATTATATTTACCAAGGGCATCAAAAGCACTATCGCAATAGTTTTTGATAGATTCAGTTAGCTCAAATTGTTTGCCTACAATACTTGTATTCATTGCACTCTCCTTTGAAAAATTGGACCTATTTTATCATAAATAATCTTATTTAGGGCTTTTGAGTGGTTATTTTACTTATATTTACTGGGGTTATTAGTAGATTTGGATTGGAATTTACTAAAGTGTGGATTATGGCTGCTTTTATACCGCTACCATCTTTGCTCTCTTTCCAAATTTGAGCATTACAAGATTTAGGCATTTTACCGCCGATATATTTGATTGTAACTACGGATTTTAGCATATAATCCCCACTATTTGGATAATATAGCGTAAATTGGCTCGGACAGCTTTTATCAAAATCATTACGCTGGATATTAGCAATGGCATTTTGTGTAGATGAGATAGCTATTAATTTTGCTTGGGAGTGTAGATATAGCTGGTTTGTCATAGAGATTGTAGTTGAGTTTATGGTTATAATATTTAAGGCGATGCTTGAGATGGCAAGTATAAAAACTATAGCCAAAATCAGGCTAAATCCACCCCTCATATTCCGCTACTTTTACAAAGCTCTACATCGTTATCAAACATACATAGACTAAAGATTATATTGCCTCCATTTTGTTTGATATTAAATGAGCTTACATTGGTGGCTAAGATATTACTTCTAATGGGTGAATTTAGGTTTTTTGGGCTAAATTCATTTAAGATTAGAGTGTTATCTTGTAGTTTTAGCGATATTAGATTGTGGCTTAGATAGTAAATTTCACTTACAAAAATTGGTTGATTTTCTCTTTGGATTGTGATATTTTCGCCATTTGAGCTTAGAATTTTATATGCGTTTTGATAGATATTATCACTACCTTTAAATATCACTCTTATATCATCATTATCAAATTTAAGATTATTTATAACCCTATCTTTTAAACTAGAGTTAAGGCTACTTAGAGGTGAATTAATAGTAATTAAATTTTGCTTAATCTCTAAATTATCAATATCTACAAATCCGCTCCACTTAAATTGGCTACTACTATTTTGACGACTCTCTACACTTTGATTAAACCATATAAACTCATCTGAATTTATGCTAGTATGAAGTGGGAGAATTTGATTATTGCTTTTTATAGATATTGATTCTTTAATGCTTTGATTTAGATAATTTTCTATAATTAGCATAGTATTTATGGAGCTAGATTCTAGCTTGTTAAGCGATGATGTGTGAAGGTAATTGCTATATAAGAGATTATATATTTGTATTATTACCCCTATTAAAATTACCCCGACGACAATACAGATTATCATCTCTATTAGGCTAAATGCTCTTCTCACGGCTGCTCTTTTGCTGGGATTATGAGGCTTTTGATTAGTGGTTCGCCAATATTGTAGCTATATGAATTTAGTATAATTAATTGATCATTTGCTTTTGTTGATATGCTAATTTGCATAGCATCACTTGAGCTGATACCATTTGGCTTATCTACAAATTTAACCTTAATTAAATAGTCTAAATTTAGCAAACTTTTTGAGCTAGCTTTTAATACTCCGCTATCGCCATCAAATCCATTTATGCTATTTTTATTATTATTTATATTATTTGGCGAAATTTGAGATATCTGTCTGCTAGTAAGTGAATTTAGCGGTAGAGTATCGCTGTGGTAGATGGGCTGGGGTAGGGCTGGATCTATGCTATCACTCCATGGGTGTGAGATTATATTTAACATTTTAGTATAGCTTTGGCTAATTGCTTGGGATAAAATCATATCACTAGCACTTTTATGTGAGATTTGTATTATTGATGGTATCGAATAAACTCCAATCGATACAATGATAATTGAGATAACTAACTCAATCGATGAGAAGGCATAACGCATAAATTCGTGGCTCAAATAAGAGCCACTATAAGCAAATTATTGTTTTTGGACATAATTGCTAATTTTCTCTGATTGACCAAAATTTGGATAGTAGCGATTATCTAAAACGATCTGTGCTAATGTAGCAGATGTGGTATTACAAAGCACAGGTGCTAAGAAATTCACAGTAGATTCTTCAATTGGGCTACTAATAGCTACAATTGCATAAAGCTCTAATTGCGAATTTTCATCTATTTCAAGTAGATTTTTATATGGTGTTGGAATGTCAAATTCATAATCAGGACGAAGTGCATATGGATTAATCATAGTAAATGATGTTTTACTATCAACATCTTGCATTTTGACAAAAAAATCATCAATCTTAGTTATCTCAACTTCTTTTATACTTTCAAAGCCTGGAATGGGGTTTTTTACAGAATATTTCACTTTACTCTCCTTAAAAATTTTGGTTTGTGATATTGTAGCATTTTTTATTCCAAATTCATAGAGTTTAAAATGTAAAATATATAATTTTTTGCTAATAATACATAAATTTACCAAAATATTGTTATAATCACTAAATTCAATAATAAATCAAGGAAATTACAATGAATATGAAATTCAAATCTGCTATATTTGTCATATCTTTGACACTATTAGCAGGTTGCGGAGCTAAAAAGGATAATGAATTATATAATCTTACTCCAGATCAGTGGTATAAACAAATTTTAGATGATATAAAAGATGCTGATTTAGAAACTGCTAATAAACACTATATATCATTTGCTAGTGAGCATGTGGCTAGTCCATATTTAGAGCAAGTCTTAATCATCTTAGCTAATGCTCATGTAGATGAAGAAGAGTATAAAATGGCAAATTTTTATCTAGATGAGTATATCAAAAAATATGGCACAAAAGAGAGTATTGAGTATATTCAATATCTTAAAATTAAAGCAAATTTCGACTCATTTTCTAAGCCAAATCGTAATCAAAAATTGATCCAAGAGAGCATTTCTCAAATTAATGAATTTTTAAATAATTACCCAAATACTCAGTATAAAGCACTTATAGAGACTATGCTTGTTAAATTTAGATTGGCTGAATATTACTTAAATTCCGATATTTATAATCTTTATGATAAGCTTGATAGATCAGATTCAGCTGCGATATATCAAGATAAGATAGATAATTCACCATTAAATGATATTAACTCTACTAAGGCGAAATTGCCTTGGTATATGAGGCCATTTGAGTAGGAGAGAGTATGAGTTTGGCAAATTTACCTATTATAGTTGAAGATGAGCTGTTTTTATACCCATTTATGATAACGCCGATATTTTTAAGCGATGAGAAAAATATCAAAGCATTAGATCTAGCCATAAAAGACTCTACATCTGTAATGGTAGTCTGCTCCAAGCCATCAAAGGATGGAGAGAGGGATTTTGATAGTATATATGAATTTGGCGTAGTAGGCAATGTGATGAGACGGGTAGCTATGCCAGATGGTAGGGTAAAAATTCTATTTCAGGGATTAAATATCGGCAAGATAGTAATGCCTATAGATATAGACCCACTTACTGCTAAAGTACAAAGTGTAAATTTAGATGATTATGACATAAATAGAGTTAAGGCTAGTTTGGGTGTATTAAAAGAGAGTGTGAAAAACTTAAGCCTATTAAATCACTTTTTTCCACCAGATCTACTTCGTACTATTGATGATAGCAATGAGGCTAATAGGGTTTGTGATCTTGTATGTAGTGCCTTACATCTTAAAAAAGATATAGCATATAAATTCTTTATAGAGATGAATTTAGAAAAGAAGATTTTAGATATTATAGAGTATGTAAATACTCAAATAGAGACAAACAAGCTCCAAAAAGAGATAAAAACCAAAGTTACTTCTAAAATCGATAGAGCCAATAAAGAGTATTTTTTAAAAGAGCAGTTAAAAGAGATTCAGCGTGAGCTAGGTATAGATTTAGACAAAGAAGCCCAAATAGCTCAATATAAAAATAGATTAAAAAGCAAACAAAAATTTATGAGCGAAGATGCTTATAAAGAGATTGATAAAAATATAACAAAACTAAGCAAACTCCACGCAGATAGCGCAGAATCCAGCATGACTACTAGCTATTTAGATTGGGTGCTTGATATTCCATTTGGCAATTTTAGCACTAAGAATTTAACAGTCAAAGATGTCCAAAAAGAGCTAGATAGCGATCACTTTGGATTAGAAAAGCCAAAAAGAAGAATTGTAGAGTATTTTGGGCTTAAAGAGCTTTTGCATAGTAGGGGGCTTGAGGATAATAATGGAGCTATTTTGTGCTTTGTAGGACCTCCAGGGATTGGCAAAACTAGCTTAGCAAATTCAATCTCTAATGCCTTAAAGCGTGAGCTTGTGCGTATCGCACTTGGTGGATTAGAGGATGTAAATGAGCTAAGAGGTCATCGCCGAACATATATAGGAGCTATGCCAGGGCGAATTGTCCAAGGATTGATTGAAGCTAAGAGTATGAATCCTGTTGTGGTTTTAGATGAGATTGATAAGATTGCTAGATCTTATAAGGGCGATCCGACTGCTGTGTTGCTAGAGATATTAGACCCAGAGCAAAATAGCAAATTTCGTGATTACTACCTAAATTTTCATATAGATTTAAGCAAGGTGATATTTATAGCTACCGCAAATGACGCTAGTGCCATACCAGCACCACTTCGTGATAGAATGGAATTTATCTGGCTAAATAGCTATACTCCACAAGAGAAATTTGAGATAGCAAAGCGATATTTGTGGCCAAATGAGCTTAAAAAACATGGACTAAAAAGTAGCGAAGTAACAATCAAAAAAGATGCTTTAAATCTTTTAATTAGTGATTACACTAGAGAGAGCGGAGTAAGAAATTTGCGACATAGAATAGCTGATATATTAAGAAAATCAGCCTTAGAAATTCTAAATAACACAACTCAAAAAGTATCAATAACTACAAAAAATTTAGAAAACTATCTAGATAAAAAGGTATTTGAGATAGAGATTGTAGGCAATAAAAATGAGATTGGTATCGCAAATGGCTTAGCTTGGACGGCTGTTGGTGGAGATGTATTAAAGATAGAAGCCATAAAGATCAAAGGCAAAGGCGTGATGCAAATCACCGGTCAATTAGGTGATGTGATGAAAGAGTCAGCAACAATCGCTTTTAGCTTGGTTAAGAGCTTGATAGATAGAGGCGAGATTAAAATTCCTAAAAATTTAATCCAAACCGATGATGATGGCAAAGAAAAAGCTATATATGATAGCTATGATTTACATATTCATGTCCCTGAAGGTGCTACGCCAAAAGATGGCCCAAGTGCTGGAATCACTATGACTACCGTGATTGCTTCTATTTTGAGCGATACGCCAATTTATAGCGATGTTGCTATGACTGGCGAGATCACGCTAAGTGGCAAGGTCTTGCCAATTGGAGGGTTAAAAGAGAAGTTGATAGCAGCTTATAAGGCTGGGGTTAAAAGAGCGATAATCCCTAGTAAAAATTATGATAGAGATCTAAAAGATATCCCACAGCAAGTGGTAGAAAATATGGATATTATGCCAGTTGATACTATCTTGGATGTGCTAAAAATAGCTTTAGTAAAGTAGTGAAAATTAAATTTATACCCAGCTTTGGGGTATAAATTTAAATAATAATTTTTCTTATTTAAAAAATATTATTTAAATTTATATATAATTTCAAAACAAACCAAATTTATTAAGAAGGAAAGAATATGGCAAAACAATTAAACACAGCTAGTGGAAATCCAATTAGCTCAAATCAATTTAGTATCACAGCTGGTGCTAGAGGGCCGGTGCTACTTCAAGATTATCAATTAATTGAGAAACTAGCATTTCAAAATAGAGAGAGAATCCCAGAAAGAACAGTCCATGCAAAGGGTAGTGGAGCTTATGGAGAATTAGAGATTACAGAAGATATATCTAAATATACAAAGGCTTCTGTTTTACAAAAAGGCGAAAAAACAAAATTATTTATCCGTTTTTCAACAGTTGCAGGAGAGGCTGGTGCAGCTGACGCTGAAAGAGATGTGCGTGGATTTGCTATCAAATTTTATACAAAAGAGGGCAACTGGGATCTAGTAGGAAATAACACTCCAACATTTTTTATAAAAGATGGTATGAAATTCCCAGACTTTATCCACTCACAAAAAAGAGATCCAAAAACTCATTTACGATCAAATAATGCCGCCTGGGATTTTTGGACTTTAAACCCTGAGACAATGCATCAAGTAATGATACTTATGAGCGATCGTGGAATTCCAGCTAGTTATCGCCATATGCATGGATTTGGCTCTCATACTTATAGTCTTATAAATGATAAAGGTGAGAGATTTTGGGTTAAATTCCACTTTAAAACTCGTCAAGGTATAAAAAATTTAACAAACGAAGAAGCAGCAAAAATAGTCGCTAATGATAGAGAGAGCCACCAAAGAGATCTATATAATAGTATAGATAAAGGCGATTTTCCAAAATGGGATTTTAAAATACAAATTATGACCGAAGAACAAGCAAATAATTGCAAATTTAACCCATTTGATCTAACTAAAATTTGGCCTCATGCTGAGTACCCGCTAATACCAGTTGGTGTGATGACTTTAAATAAAAATCCTGAAAACTACTTTAATGAAGTAGAACAAGCCGCATTTAGCCCAAGCAATATAGTCCCAGGTATTGGCTATAGCCCAGATAGAATGCTTCAAGCTAGAATTTTCAGCTATCCAGATGCTCAAAGATATAGAATAGGTGTGCATTATCAACAACTTAATGTAAATAAACCTATAGTAGATGTAAATAACTACTATGTTGGCGGATCTATGAATAATGGTAGCTATAAGCAAGAATCACACGCTTACTATGAGCCAAATAGTTTTGGTGGTCCAGTAGAGAGCGATAAATTCGCTGAGCCAGATCTAGCTATTGGTGATGTGGCACAAAGATTTAGTCATAGAGAGTATTATGCTGATTACTATACTGATGCAAGATCTCTATATAATATCCTTCCAGCTGATGAGAAAAATAGGCTTTATTCTAATATCGCAGCGAGTATGGAGGGGGTTAAAGATGAGATAATTCAAAGAGCTATTAATCACTTTAACCAAATTGACCCATCTTACGCTGATGGCGTAAAAGTAGCATTAGCTAAATAAAAAGCTCCCCATCTTGGGGAGATATTGTAAATTTAAGTATCACAAAGGTGCAATTTAAATTTGCAATAAGGATAGAAAGATGATAACTCCAGAAGAAGAAAAGCGATATGAAGAGCTATGTGGATATGCCTTTAACTTCGCTAGAAATAATGAAACAAATGAGCTTGAAAAGATGATAGATGCTGGACTTAGTCCAAATTTAAAAAATCATAAAGGCGATAGCTTGCTTATGCTAGCAGCATATAATGGATCATTAGAAACTACAAAAATGCTTATCCAAAAAGGTGCTAGAGTAGATGAGAGAAATGATAGAGGGCAAACTCCTCTTGCTGGTGTGTGTTTTAAGGGTAATCTTGAAATGACAAAGCTTTTAGTCGAAAATGGTGCCGATATAGATGCAAATAATGGAATGGGGCTTACTCCATATAGCTTTGCTGTGATGTTTAATAGGCAAGAGATAGCCAAATATCTACTAAGCAAGAGTAAAAAGCGTGGATTTCTAAAGATAATTAGCTTAAAATTTCTTAATTTAATAGCTAAATTTAAAAGAGAAAAAGCTTAAAATTTGGAATTAAATTTGCTTGATATATCTAAATTTTAAAGGATAGATATGCAAGTAAATAACAATCTAAATAGCTACACTCAATATATATCTAAATCTCAATCAAATAGCGATTTTAGCGATATTTTAGAGCAGATGAGTTCTAATCTTACAGATGGTAGCAACTCATCAGATATAACTCAAAATTTTAAAGATAATATAATGCAATATGGCATTATGGCAACCATCACAATGATGAATAATGACAAAATCAAAGAGCAAATTGAGCGTAAAAGAGCTGAGCTATTAAAGGCTCTTGATATGCAAAATATGTCGCCAAAAGATAAGGCCGCAGCCTTAGCTAGTATAGAAGATACGCTAAGTAGATATAAAAAAGAGCTACAAGAAAATAATTATGGTTTTAAAACCCAAAATTTAAAAGATAACACGCTTAAAAAGCTTTTTACGCTTTTATAATTTTATAAATACAAATTTGGAGTGAATCCACTCCAAATTTTAATCATAAAGCACGGTTGATAAATATCTTTCGCCAGTATCGCATAGGATTGTTACTATTGTTTTGCCTGGATTTGCTTTGGCTACTTGGCTAGCAGAGTATATATTTGCACCACTTGATATACCTACTAATAGACCCTCTTTTTGAGCTAGTGCTTTAGCTGTAGCGATGGCATCTTCATTTGATACTGTGATAAACTCATCTACAATATCTCTATTTAAATTTTTTGGTATGAAGTTTGCGCCTATACCTTGGATCATATGAGGGCCAGCTTCGCCTTTGCTTAAAAGTGGTGATTTAGCTGGTTCAACGGCGATTACTTTGATATTTGGATTTTTAGATTTTAGTATCTCGCCAACACCGCTTACCGTCCCGCCAGTACCAAATCCAGCGACTAATATATCGACTCTACCATCTGTATCATTCCAAATTTCAAGTGCTGTTGTCTTTTTATGCATCTCTGGGTTAGCTGGATTGTCAAATTGACTTGGAATAAAGCTATTTGAAATCTCTTTTGATAGCCTTAAAGCTTCATCTACTGCACCTTGCATGCCATATTTTGGATCTGTTAATACAAGCTCAGCACCAAATGCTTTAAGTAGCTTTTGACGCTCGATACTCATTGAGCTTGGCATTGTCAAAATGATTTTTAACCCTCTCTCAGCTGCTATCATAGCTAGTCCTACGCCTGTGTTGCCACTTGTTGGCTCAATGATTGTTGTGCTTTTATCAATTTTATTAGTAGCAATTGCATTCTCAATCATATTTAACGCAATTCTATCTTTAACAGAGTGGCTAGGATTTAAAAATTCGCATTTAGCTAAGATAGTTGCTTCATTTCCAAATTTATTTATTTTTATAAGAGGAGTATTACCGATTAACTCACTTACACTATTTGCAATTTTCATATTTATTCCTTAGATTATGTAGTTTAGATATTTACCAGCTTGTTTTGAGTCTATTTTAATACTGCTTAGAGGCTGCATAAATAGCTCTTTTAATTTATTATTATACTCTTTGAAAAATATATCGTATGGGCTAATATTTAGCTCTATGCTTATTAGATTAAATTCATTTTCTAAGCTGTTAAATATATCATAAAGGGTAATTTCATCTATAGTTTTACTAAGATAGTACCCACCCTTAATACCTTTTATACTTCCTACTATACCATCTTTTCGTAAGCTATTTAGGAGTTGTTCTAAATAGTTTTTTGAGACATCAATGGCTGTGGAGATCTCTTTTAAGGAGACGGGATTGCTCCTATCTCCTTTTGATATTTCTAAGATCGCCATTAAGCCATATACGCCTTTGGTGGTAAGTAGGCTCATTTTAAAGCTTCTTTTAGATCGTTTATTAAATCATTAGCGTTTTCTAGACCTATGCTTAGGCGGATTAGTCCTGGGCTAATACCAGTAGCTTCTAGCTCATCAACTGGAATTTGCTGATGAGTCGTGCTAGCTGGATGGGTTATTATAGATTTGCTATCGCCTATATTTACTACTACGCTAAATATTTTAACACTATCAAGCACTTTTTTAGCTGTATCATAATCAGCCACTTCAAAGCTTAAAAGCCCACTAGCTAAACCATCTGTGAAATTTGCTTTGACATAATCATTTAGCTTTGAGCTTTTTAATCCTGGATAATTTACATATTTTACCTTTGGATGAGACTCTAAAAATTCAGCCACTTTAAGTGCATTTTTAGAGTGCTCTTTAACTCTTATGCTTAGAGTTTCTAAGCCTTGTATTAACTGCCAAGCATTAAACGCTGAAAGAGTAGCACCAATATCTCTTAACAAGCTTAGGCGAATTCTTAGCGTATATATATCAAAGGCTCCGACTAAATCAGCATATACTAATCCGTGATAGCTATCTTCAGCTACATTGAAGTGATTATATCTTTTATTTCCTATTAATTTTTTATTTAGTTGCTCACCAGCTACTATGGCACCAGCTACGCTAATACCTTGACCGCTTATATATTTACTAGCACTATGAACTACTACATCTACGCCTTTATTTATTGGATTAAATAAAATTGGAGTAGCAACAGTGTTATCGGCTACTGTTACAATGCCATATTTATTTGCTATTTCAACGATTTTTTCTACATTTGCAATGGCAATTTGTGGATTTGATAGAGTTTCAAAAAATATAGCCTTAGTATTATCATCTATCAATGCCTCTAAATCATCAGCACTATCAGAATCAAATATTTTAGCCTTTATACCAAATCTTTTTATAGTATGAGTTAGAAGTGTTGTAGCACCGCCATAAATTTTCTTAGCAACTATTATATTATCACCAGCTTCAGCTAAATTTGCAATCGCAAAGAATATCGCAGCTTGACCACTTGAGGTGCTGATGGCTGCTTTGCCATTTTCAAGTGCTGCTATACGAGATTCAAATATATCAAGTGTTGGATTAGTAAGACGAGAATAGATAGGCCCTAGCTCTTTTAATGCAAATCTATTTGCAGCAGTTTCAGCTGTGCCAAAGTCATAAGCCGTGCTTTGATATATAGGCACTGACATAGCTCCTGTGCCAACCTTTGTATCATAACCATAATGGGTTGCTAAAGTTTCCTTTTGCATTTTATCTCCTTCTAATCAAAATTAATAACCGAATTGTATCAAAAAATTTTAACAATGTCAAGTAAATCAATAATATATCTATATTTTATTAAATTTATCTAATTATTATTGGTAAAAACGGATATTTTAATTATATAGTAGATTTATATTTATTTTAAATATATTATTTTATTTGGTTATTAATTTTTCAAATTTATTTTTTTTTTTTTCAATTGGGGTATAATTTGGCGAAAATTTTAAAATTTTAGGAGAATTGATGAAATTTTGTAAAAGATGCGTTATGCCAAATACAAAGCCAAATTTGTATTTTGATGAAGAGGGAGTATGCGATGCGTGTAGATCTCAAGAGAGAAAGAATTTAGATATTGATTGGAATGGTAGAAAGGCTGAGTTTTTAGAGATTATCAAAAAGCATAAAAAACATCCAATATATGATTGTGTAATTGGTGTAAGCGGAGGTAAGGACTCTCACTTTCAGGTATTAACAATGCTAAATTTAGGGTTAAATCCGCTTTGTGTATGCTTTGAGCCTACTATCCCAACTAAAGTAGGTCGCAAAAATCTAAAAAATTTAAATAGACTTGGAATTGATATTATCCATATAAAAAGAGATCCAAATGTCTATAAAAAACTAGCCAAAGCAGCATTTAAAAGGACTGGGGATAATGAGTGGCAAAACCATCTTGGGATCTTTTCATGCGTGCCACGAATTGCTGTAAATTTTGGAATTCCTCTAATAATCTGGGGCGAAAGTCCGCAATTAGAGTATGGTGGCCCAGCCTCATCAAAGGATAATAATATCTTAGATAAATCTTGGCTACATAGATTTGGTGGGCTTTTGGGTTGTAGTATAGAGGATATGATAGGTGTAGATGGACTTACTAAAGAAGATTTGTATTTTTACACATATCCAAGCGATGAGGAGCTAAAAAGAGTAAATGTAACTGGGCTATTTTTAGGCTATTATGTGAAGTGGGATTATAAAGAGAATTTAAGAATTGCAAAAGAGAATGGCTTTAGCTGCTCTGATCGCCCTGTTGAGACTACATATGAGAATTTTGAGAATTTAGATTGCTACTCAAACCATCTGCATGATTATATAAAATATTGTAAATACGGCTTTGGAAGGGCTACTGATAATGCTTGTATGGATATTAGACTAGGATATATAGATAGAGAGCAGGGCGTAAGGCTAGTAAATAAATATGATGGTAAGCCGCCTAAAAAAGCTATTAAAAAGTATCTTGAATATAGTGGATTTAGTGCTGATGAATTTTGGGAAATTGTAGATTCATTTACCAATAAAGATATTTTTAAATGTGATGAAAATGGCAAATTTTTACGCGATATAGATGGCTCACTAATTCGCAAAGATGGCACAATCTTAAAATAAACCATATAAATTTGGAGCAATTCTAGCTCCAAATATTTTAAATTTAAGATAAATCAAATATACAAAATATCAAATCTTAAGCATATTTTGGCTAAAATACTCCATTTTATTTAAGGGAGTAAAAATGAAGGCAAAAGATGTCAAAAAGGTAGTTTTGGCCTATAGTGGCGGACTTGATACTAGTATAATTTTAAAATGGCTACAAGATGAGTATAAGTGCGAGGTTGTCACATTCACAGCTGATATTGGTCAAGGTGAAGAGGTAGAACCAGCTCGCGCAAAGGCTATTAGCCTTGGTATAAAACCTGAAAATATTTTTATCGAAGATTTAAAAGAGGAATTTGTAAGAGATTTCGTATTTCCTATGTTTAGAGCCAATGCTATATACGAAGGCGAGTATCTACTAGGCACATCTATTGCTAGACCTTTAATAGCAAAAAGACTTGTTGAGATAGCGGCAAAGACTGGGGCTGATTGCATTAGTCATGGCGCTACAGGCAAGGGGAATGATCAAGTAAGATTTGAGATAGGGGCTTACGCTCTAAATCCAAATATCAAAGTTATAGCACCTTGGAGAGAGTGGGATTTAGATAGTCGTGAAAAGCTTTTAGCATATGCTTCAAAGCACGGAATAGATATAAGCAAGAAAAAAGGCAAATCCCCATACTCAATGGATGCAAATTTACTTCATATCTCATATGAAGGATTGATTTTAGAAGATCCAAATAACGCTCCAGAAGATGATATGTGGCGTTGGACAACAAGCCCAAAAGATGCTCCAAATGAAAGCGAAATCATAGAAATCACATATAAAAATGGCGACCCAGTAGCATTAAATGGCAAGGAGTTAAAAGCTAGTAAGATGCTTGAAGAGCTAAATAGACTTGGGGCAAAGCATGGAGTTGGCAGACTTGATATAGTTGAAAATCGCTATGTAGGTATGAAGAGTCGTGGATGCTATGAGACTCCAGGAGGCACAATAATGCTAAAAGCACATAGAGCCATTGAGAGTATAACTCTAGATAGAGAAGCAGCTCATTTAAAAGATGAATTAATGCCAAGATATGCAAAATTAATCTATAATGGATATTGGTTCTCTCCAGAAAGAAAGATGCTACAAGCCGCAATCGATGAGAGTCAAAAACATGTAAATGGTATAGTAAGAGTGGAATTATATAAAGGCAATGTGATAATAATTGGTAGAGATAGCAGAAGTGATAATCTATTTAACGAGGCTTATTGCACATTTGAAGAAGATAGCGTATATGACCAAAAAGACGCAAATGGCTTTATCAAATTAAATGCTCTTCGCTTTATCATCGCTGGTAAAAATGGTAGAAAAATTGATTAATAAAGTTTTACTAAGCCATGAAGTATAAGTTAGATTATAAAGATAATTTTCGAAGCTCTATGCTATTTTGGCTTAGTAGATATGTAAAATATAAGTTAAATTCCCTATCAAACAAAGAGCTAAAAGATCCAAAAGCCCTAGCTAGTGTAAATTTTGCTTTAACTAAAGGTGTGAAGGATATTGAAGAGCTAGATGGCTTAGCTAAGGTTGCTAGAAATGCTGGTTTGACTGGGATAAACACATATTTTAACCCCCTTAAAAAGATATATGAGACTCTAAATTATTATGATCTTGAGAGTCTCTCTCAGATAAATGAAGAGCTATTAAGCGAAGTATTAGCTAGTGCTACTGGCTCACTAAGCGATGCAAGTAAGAAAAATTATAGGATAGCAGCTATCAATTTTTTTAGTTATCTAAGTAAGCAAAATGAAGAGAATGGCAAATCTCATATCTTTGATATCGAGCTTAAAAATTGGGGTGGTATCAGCGGAAAGCAAGGGGCTAAACTACCTGAATTTATGGGCGAAGACGAGGTAAAAAAATTTATAGCCGCTATCGATACGGCTGAATTTAAGAGTAATACGCATAGAAATAGACTTATTATAAAGATTATTGTTTTTACTGGAATTAGAGTTAGTGAAGCAATAAATTTAAAACGAAAAGATATTAGCCAAGAAGGGGATTTATATATTATTAGGATACGAGGCAAAGGCAATAAATATAGAGTTGTGATGGTAAAAAAGCATTTGATTGATACGCATTTAGATGCTATAGCTATTAATTATATAAATCAAGATGGCTATATATTTGTCAATCGCAATGGCGGGAAGCTAACTCAAGCTTATGTAAGTCGGATTGTAGAGCAAATTTTATTTCAAGCTGGTATTAGAAAAGGCAAAAATGGTGCTCATATGCTTAGACATACATTTGCTACAATGCTATATAAAAAGCAAAAAGACCTAGTCTTAGTCCAAGAAGCTTTAGGTCATGCTAGTCTTGATACTTCTAGAATTTATACACATTTTGATAGCGATAAACTAAAGCTAGCCGCAAAGGTAGCTGAAGAGCTAAATGATTAGTGATGGAGAAATATGTACGAGGTTGATTTTAGGCTATTTTATACCTGTGTTGTGCTTATTACTATTGGTATGATATTTTCGCTATCGCTACCAGCTTTTACCGTGCTTTATTATGATTTTTCTAGTTATCACTTTTTTATTAGACAGTTTTTGGTAGGGGTTGTTGGAATTTTTATTATGTGGAAGCTTTCGCAAATTGACCCAGATAAGAGATGGATCGGCTCACTTACATCTTTTGAAGTGATAGGATTTACGCTATTTTTTGGCTCATTTTTAGCAATGATTATAATGCAGTTTTTGCCAGCTTCGCTTGTGCCTATTACTGGCGGGGCTAAGCGTTGGATAAGATTTGGCCCTATCTCTTTATCTCCTGTGGAGTTTTTTAAAATTGGATTTGTGTTTTTTTTAGCTTGGAGCTTTTCAAGAAAGCTAGATCACAATAAAAAGCGGCTAAAAGATGAATTTATGTTACTTTTTCCATATTTTATTATTTTTGCTATTGCTGTATTTTTGATTGCGATTTTACAAAAAGATTTAGGTCAAGTGGTGGTTTTAGCACTAACTTTGATAGTCTTAGCTACATTTGCTGGTACTAGTAAGAGATTTTTTGGTTTATTTGGTCTTGCTGGGGTAATTTTAGTCTTTTTTGCTATTATAACTCAGGAGCATAGGATTAGGAGATTTCAGTCTTGGTGGGTTACAAATCAAGATTTTGTATTGTCATTTTTACCAGCTAGTATGGCTGATATTTTACGGATAAGTGGAGCAGAGGAGCCATATCAGATAGGCCACTCGCTAAATGCTATATATCATGGTGGATTTTTTGGTGTGGGGCTTGGAAATGGGACATTTAAGCTTGGATTTTTAAGCGAAGTTCATACAGATTTTGTATTAGCTGGAATCGCTGAAGAGCTTGGATTTATCGGTATTTTTGGTATTACTTTGATAATGATATTTGCAATTTATAGGATACTTAAAATTTCATCAAGAAATAAAAATAGAGTTTATCATCTATTTAGTTTAGGGGTTGGGACGATTATTACGATGGCGTTTTTAATCAACTCATATGGTATTACATCAATTACGCCTATTAAAGGGATTGCGGTTCCTTTTTTGAGTTATGGGGGTAGCTCTATTTTAGCACTTTGTGTAGGAGTTGGAATGGTGCTTATGGTTAGTAAGAAAGCAGATCTATCATGATAGCAATTACAGGTGGCGGGACTGGTGGACATTTAGCTATTGCTAAAGCGTTTGCTAATGAGCTAAATTCGCGTGGCATTAAGACGATATTTATAGGCTCAAGTAGCGGACAAGATAGAATGTGGTTTGAAAATAGTGATATATTTGATGCTACATACTTTTTAAATAGCAGTGGAGTGGTAAATAAGCGAGGTTTGGGTAGATTAAAATCTTTAATTAATATACTAAGTTTATCTTTTAAATGTAAGCAAATTTTTAATACTCATGGGGTTAGCTTAGTTATTAGCGTGGGTGGATATAGTGCAGCTCCAGCGGCATTTGGTGCGATTATGTGGGGTAAAAAGTTATATATTCACGAGCAAAATGCTGTGATTGGTAGGTTAAATTTAATCCTTAAGCCATTTGCTAAGGGGTTTTTTAGCTCATATTTTGAGCCAAAATTTAGCTATCCTGTTGATGAGAAATTTTTTAAAACAAGAAGAGTTCGAGAAAATTTAAAGACAATTTTATTTCTTGGTGGCTCACAAGGGGCGAATTTTATCAACTCATTAGCTGTAAATTTGGCTAAAGATTTAGATAAAAATGGGGTTAAAATTATCCATCAATGCGGTCAAAAAGAGTATGAGATAATTTGTAAAAAATATGAAGAAATTGGCGTAAAAGCTGAAGTTTTCCCTTTTAGTAAAGATATTGAGCTTTTTATGAATAGAGCTGATTTTTGCATTAGTAGGGCTGGAGCTAGCACTATTTGGGAGCTTTGTGCAAATGGCTTACCTACACTTTTTATACCATTTCCGCACGCTGCAAATAACCATCAATTCCATAATGCTAAATTTTTACAAGACCAAGACGCTGGAATGATAATAGAGCAAAATAAGATAGATAAAGATAGTTTAATAAATATAATTTATAGCATAAATTTAAAAAATATATCGCAAAAATTAATATCTTTAATAGATAAAGATGGTGCAAAAACCATTATTAACTCAATTTTAAAATAGTAAAAAGATAGTGAATTTATGGCTATTTATACTAAATTTAAAGTCAAAACTATATAAATTTAGTATAAAATGGCTTGTTTTTGCGTAAAAATAGGCTAAACTCTTGAATTTAGCGGTAAAATAGTGTAGAATTATATTGCAAATTTCCACATAAGGATTAATAATGACAAAATCAGAATTTGTAGGCCTAGTAGCTAATAAAGCTAGCTTGACAAAAAAAGACGCAGAAGCTGCACTTGATGGTGTGCTTGAAGCAATTAGCGAAGTGCTAACAAAAGGCGATAGTGTTACTTTTGTCGGTTTTGGTACTTTTAGCGTAACTGAAAGAGCAGCCAGAACGGCTAAAGTTCCAAGCACTGGTAAAGAAGTTAAAGTTCCAGCTAAAAAAGTTGTTAAATTTAAAGTTGGTAAAAACTTTAAAGATGCAGTTGCTAACTGCAAATCTTGCAAGAAAAAATAATCCCTTGCCCTCTTCAAATGAAGAGGGAGCTATCTCTACTATATAAAATATATAAATTAAAATCAAAATTCAGCCAAATTTAGCTAAAATAACTCCTATGAGAGTAGATAAATTTTTAAATACAGTAAATATCACTAAACGCCGTGCAATTAGCGAAGATATGTGTAAAAGTGGCGTAGTAAGCATAAATGGAGTTGTAGCTAAGCCTAGTAAAGAGGTGAAAATCGGCGATAAGATTACGATTAAATTCCTAGTTAAAGAGATTAGCTATGAAGTATTAGCTATCCCAACGACCAAATCAATCCCAAAAAGCGAGCAAAGTAGCTATGTCAAAGAGATTTAAACTCGGTTTAAATGAGCTTAATAGCCTTATAAAAGAGCTACCAAATAGCGGAATTATCGCTCTTAGGGGAAATTTAGCTAGTGGTAAAACTACACTTAGCAAGGCAATTATAAATAGTTCAAATTTAGTTACTTCGCCAACTTTTAGCATAATGCAAGAGTATGATGGAGTGTATCACTATGATATATATAGCGGTGGCTTTAAAGCATTAAAACAAAATGGATTATATGAGAATTTATATGAAGATGGACTTCATATAATTGAGTGGGCAGATGATGAGCTACTTGAGTTTGCTAAGACAAATGGGCTTGATGTGTGTATTGTGGATATTGAAATTTGCGGTGATGAGAGAATTTATGAGGTGAGTTATGCATAGCTTAGAGGTTAGAAATTTAAAGAAAAATATTAAAAAAACCAATATCATAAATGGGGTTTCGCTTGAGATTAAAAGCGGTGAAGTAGTGGGGCTCTTAGGGCCAAATGGAGCTGGTAAGACCACTACATTTTATATGATTTGTGGGCTTATTTTGCCTAGTAGTGGCGAGATTTTACTTGATGGAAATGATATTACGGCCAATCCTTTACATAAAAGAGCGATGCAAGGAATTGGATATTTACCTCAAGAAAGCAGTATTTTTAAAGATTTAACAGTAGAAGAAAATCTCATTTTAGCAGCACAAATTCTATATAAAGATGGTAAGATCATAGATCAAAAAGTAGATGAGATGCTAAATTTATTAAATATTGAGCCTATTAGGACTAGAAAAGGGCTTAGTCTAAGTGGTGGAGAGAGGCGTAGATGTGAGATTGCTAGAAGCTTGATGATAATGCCAAAATTCTTACTACTTGATGAGCCATTTGCTGGGGTAGATCCGATTGCTGTGGCTGATATTCAAAGTATTATAAATGATCTTAAAAAATTAAATATTGGAATTTTAATCACAGATCACAATGTGCGAGAGACTTTGGCGATCTGTGATAGGGCTTATGTGATTAAAAGTGGAACTTTGCTAGCTAGTGGAAGCGCAAAAGATGTAGCCAATAATAATTTGGTTAGAACTCACTATCTTGGCGAAGAGTTTAAATTGCTAGACTAATGAAACTCTCTCAAAAGCTCACCGCTAAAACTAAATTAAATCAAACTCTTCGTAGCTGGTTGCCTATTTTACAAGCTTCTGGCGATGAGCTAAAGGAGACTTTAGAGCCATTTTTAGAAAAAAACCCATTTGCTCAGCTAGAGCCAAATCCAAAAAGTAGATCTATTAATTTTTATAACGATCTATATAAAACTAGCATAAGTGATGCGATAGAATCAAACATAATTTATAAAGAGAGCTTTTATGAAAAGCTATATAATCAAATCGATGATAGATTGTTTCCTTCTCAAAAGTCCAAAGAGATAGCAAATTTGATTATTGAGTCTATTAGCGATGAGGGTTATTTTGAGTGGAGTGATGAGAAATTTGCTAATTTTAGCAAGGAGGAAGTTGAGAGAGTTCGTGCTAGATTTGCCTATTTAGAGCCTATTGGAGTTGGGGCTGTGGATTATAAGGAGAGTTTTATATTTCAGCTTAATGATCTATGCGATGATGATGAGATATATAGGCTTTGTGTTGAGATTATAGAAAATTTTGAAAATATCAGTAAATTTACAAAACGCAAAAATTATGACGCCGCTATGAGTATAATAAAAAAATTCAAAAACCCCCCGGCAATAGAGTATATGGATAGTGATATATTAGTTATTCCTGATATTTTTGTTTATGATAATGATGGTGCGATAGAGGTGGCTGTAAATGATGAATTTTATCCACATATTAATATTGATATAGATGGAGTTGATGAAAAAAGCGAGTTTGTATCTAGTAAAATCAAAGAGGCAAAGGATCTAATCGATGCATTAGAGATGCGTAAATCCACGCTTTATAAGATTGGTTTAATGATAATAGAATATCAATATGACTACTTCTTTGGCGGAGATATAAAGCCTATGAAGCTAAAAGATATCGCTGATGATTTAGGCAGAAATCCATCTACTATTAGCCGTGCGATACAAAATAAATTTCTAAGCTCCAAACGAGGAATTGTCCCACTAAAAAATTTCTTTACAGCAGCAGCGGCAAAAGAGGTATCAAATGCCGCTATTAAGGAGTTTTTGCTAAACTTAATTAAGAATGAAAATAGATTAAAGCCTTTAAGCGATGAGGCGATTTTGGCTATGATTGAGAGTGAATTTGATATAAAATTAGTCCGCAGAACTATAACCAAATATCGTAAAATGCTAAATATTGCTAGCTCAAGTGAGCGTAAAAAATTATACGCAATTCAAGGCTAATTAAAGAGTAATTAAAGGTGAGTTGGATAAAATCAAAAAAAGGATAAAATATGCAAATTGATATAAATTTAGATAAAAATAGTTATAAAGTCTATATAGATGAGCTTGATAAACTCAAATTTAAAGGCAAGGTAGCTATAATTACCAATTCTAAGGTTGGCGGACTATATTTAGCTGAAATTTTAGATCTAATCGAAGCTGATGAGAAGTATGTTATCACCATTGCAGATGGGGAAGAGTATAAAAATATGGCCACCATACAAAGCATTTTAGAGCAGCTCTTTGTCAGCCGTTTAGATCGCTCTAGCACTATAATAGCCCTTGGTGGTGGAGTGGTTAGCGATATGAGCGGATTTGTGGCTAGTATTTATGAGCGTGGGATTGACTTTATCACTATTCCTACTACGCTTTTAGCTCAAGTAGATGCAAGTGTAGGTGGTAAAACCGGCATAAATAATAAATTTGGTAAAAATTTAATCGGTAGTTTCTATCAACCCAAAGCAGTCTATTGCCAAAGTAAATTTTTAAAAAGCCTACCTAGTCGTGAATTCGTAGCTGGTATAGCTGAGGCGATTAAGATGGCGGTTATGTTTGATAAAAAGTTTTTTGAATTTTTTGAAAGTTGTGATATAACAAATCAAAGCGATTTAACTAAAATTATTAAGCGATGTGTAGAGCTAAAAGCGATGGTTGTCAGCCAAGATGAGCGTGAGAAGGGCTTAAGAGCGGTGTTGAATTATGGTCATACATTTGCTCATGTGATAGAAAATGAGCTAAATTATAAAGGTCTTTTACACGGCGAGGCAGTGGCTATAGGAATGAATATGGCAAATAAATTAGCTGTAAATTTAGGGCTTTTGAGCGTTAAGGAGCTTGATAGAATAGAGAATTTACTAATCAAATTTGACCTTCCAACAAAGTATAAAATCAAAGATGAATACGCATTTTATGACGTATTTAGCCTAGATAAAAAGAGTGAAAATAGCGTGATTAAATTTATTCTTCCAAATGGAATTGGAGCAAATACCATAAAAAGTGATATATCCAAAGAGCAAGTAATTGAAGTTTTAAGGCTATTTAAATGAGTAAAATCATAGCTTTTTTAATATTTTTTACCACCATTTTAATGGCTGGTGATCAAAATCAGCTAAATGAGAATATAAATAGATTAGATACAGCCTTAAAGAGCAATATTTGGCTGATAAAATATGCTAATTATAACACTTATCAAAATCTACTATTAGAGTTAGAACAGGCTCAAAATCAGCTAAAAAATAGTGATAAATCCACTCAAAACTATGAAGAAGCTAGTAGCAGAGTGGCTAGTTTAAAAGAGCAAATTGAGCTTTTAAAAGAGTATGAGCGATCTCCATTTCAAAATATGTTAGCCGTGCCTGATATTGAAGAGGAGTATAAGATCACAAATCCAATTGCTATAATTGGCGGTTTTTCATATATTAAGCGTCTTAAGGGGCAAAAGGCTGAGTATTATAGTCGCTTAGCACAACTTGAGGTGGCTGTAGATATTCTTAGTAAAAAGCAAAATTTACTCCAAGAGATTTATGACGCAAATAAAACTACAGCAAACTATACAAATTTAGTTGAGATCAATAGAACTTTAAGCGAATTTAATATAGCCAAAGAGATTGCTACAACTACATTTGGAGTATATCAAACTAGATTAGATGAGACTATTAATCGTGCTACTGATAGCCTAACATCACAGATTAAAGAGACTTTAACTATATTTTTTACCATTCTTATTGTTATTTTGATTGGATTTTTGCTTAAATATACAGCTAAAAAATATCTTACAGATAATCAAAAATTCTACACAATAAATAAATTTATAAATGTGATAAACTTTACTATCATAATATTTATTTTACTCTTTGCCTATATAGAAAATGTCAGCTATATAGTTACTATTTTGGGTTTTGCTTCGGCTGGTTTGGCTATTGCTATGAAAGATATGTTTATGAGTTTGCTTGGGTGGAGTGTGATTATCTTTGGTGGGACATTTCATGTGGGCGATAGAATTCGTGTAAGATACCAAAATAGCGATTATGTGGGAGATATTATAGATATTAGTTTGCTTAGGATGACGATATATGAAGATATCACCCTTACAACTTATAAGATAAATCGCAGAAGTGGTAGGATTATATTTATACCAAATAACTATATATTTACAGAACTCATTGCCAACTACACTCACAGCGGTATGAAAACCGTATGGGATGGGATCGATATAATGCTAAGTTATGATAGCAACCACAAAAAAGCGATACATATAATCAAAAATATAGCAAGAAAGTATTCAAAAGGCTACACAGATATAGCCAAACAACAGATGAATAAGCTTAGAGATCAATACAATATCAAAAATACAAATGTAGAGCCTAGAATATTTAGCTTTTTTGAGCCTTATGGGATTAATATTAGTGTATGGTATATGAATAATTCGTATGGCACGCTTGCGCTTAGAAGTACTATTAGTGCTGAAATTGTAGAAGCATTAAATGCTGAGAGCGATATTAAAATCGCATACCCAACTCAAACTCTATTTATGGGTAGGCACTTTGGTAAAATAGAAAATAGACAATTAGAATTTAATAAGGAAAATTTAGATTGAGAGTATATTTTAAAACATTTGGATGTCGCACAAATATCTATGATACCGAGCTTTTAAAAAGCTATATTAAAAATTATGAGATTATAAATGATGAGAGCTTAGCTGATATAATTGTGGTTAATTCATGTACAGTTACTAATGGCGCTGATAGCGGAGTAAGAAACTATATAAATAGTATGCGAAACAGTGGTAAAAAAGTTGTTTTGACAGGTTGTGGGGCAGTTAGCAAGGGCTTGGAATTATATAAAAATTCAGCTATTTTTGGCGTTTTGGGAGCGAGTAATAAAGATAAAATTGATGAGATGTTAAGTAAAAATGAGCCATTTTATGAGCTTGGTGATCTAAATTTCATCGATAAAAATATAGTAAGCAACTATGAAAATCACACTAAAGCCTTTATCAAAATTCAAGAGGGCTGTGATTTCTCTTGTAGTTATTGTATTATCCCAAGTGTGCGTGGTCTTAGCAGAAGCATCGATGAGAGTGTGATATTAAATGAGGCTAGAATTTTAGCAAATAATGGATATAGCGAAATTGTCTTAACTGGGACAAATATCGGTAGCTATGGCAAAGGTAGCTCTACTACTCTTGGTAAGTTATTAGCTAAACTTGGTAAAATTAGTGGAATTAAGCGAATTCGCCTTGGTAGCATTGAGCCTAGTCAAATCGATGAGAGCTTTAAGGAGATTTTGCTTGAGCCGTGGTTAGAGCGGCATTTGCATATCGCACTTCAGCATACTAGCCAAGATATGCTAACTATAATGAATCGGCGAAATATGGCGCTTAGAGATCTGGATCTATTTTGTGAGCTTAGCTCGATGGGATTTGCACTTGGGACGGATTTTATCGTTGCTCATCCTGGAGAAACGCCAAAAATTTGGGATGAAGCCTTAGAAAATTTCATTAAATTCCCACTTACTCATATCCACGCTTTTATATTTAGTCCAAGAAATGGGACGAAATCAGCCACAATGGCTATAGATGTAGATCCTAAAACCGCTAAAGAGAGATTAAAAACCCTTCAAAATATAGTTGCTGATAATAACTATAAATTTAGGCAAAATAACTCTAATAAGCCTTTAAATATTTTAGTTGAGAAACGCTGCGATGATGATATTTATGAAGGTTGGGATCAATATTATAATAAAATAAAGATAAAAAGCCCTAAAAATATATCAAAAGAGTGGATAAATATCTCAGATTATGAAATAATGCAGGAATTTAACTATGCTAAAATTTAATCAAATAAAACTATCTAAATTTAACAAAAAATCCATCATTGTAGCGGCTAGTTTGGTTTTGGTTTTGCTATTTGCAATTGCTATATTTCGCTCAATGCCTAGCAAAATTACCCTATTAGAGTATGATAATTATCTCCAAGCTGGTGCCATACAAAATGCTATAATTGATAATAACGAAGTGATAATAAAAACAGAAAATAGAAGCTTCATAATCCCAAAAGAGATGATAAATTTAAATGAATTGGGTCAAAAAGTAGCTGTAGAGATAAGTGGCGATGGCTCATTTATATGGATTTTTCTTATTCTAATTATATTTGGTGTAATGGCATTTATGGCATTTAAATTTCTACCACAGATAGCAAGGCTAGAGCCTAAAAGTAAAAACGCAGAGCTAGCTCAAAATATCACAAATCAGATTACGCCAGTAGTATCAAATGTCTCATTTGATGATGTCGCTGGTATAAAAGAGGTTAAAAGTGAATTAATCGAGATAGTGGATTTTTTAAAAAATCCAGCTAAATATGCAAATTTAGGTATTAAAATGCCAAAGGGTGTCTTGATGGTTGGCTCTCCTGGAGTGGGTAAAACCTTAATAGCAAAGGCTGTAGCAGGGGAGGCGAATGTGCCGTTTTTCTACCAAAGTGGTGCTAATTTTGTTCAAATTTATGCTGGAATGGGGGCAAAGCGGGTGCGTGAGCTATTTAGCATGGCTAAAACTTATGCCCCAAGCATAATATTTATCGATGAGATTGACGCTGTTGGCAAAGCAAGGGGTGGCAATAGAAGCGATGAGAGAGAGGCTACTCTTAATCAGTTGCTTACAGAGATGGATGGATTTTTAAGTAGTAGTGGCGTGGTGGTGATCGCTGCTACAAATAAGATTGAGATGATGGATGAAGCGCTACTAAGAAGCGGGAGATTTGATAGGAGAATTTATGTAGGTCTGCCTGATATTTCAGATAGAAGCGATATACTTAAAATGTATTTACAAGATAAAAAGCATAGCGTAGATATAGATATTGTAGCTAGAAATACAACTGGATTTAGCGGTGCGTCGATTGCGACTTTAGTCAATGAAGCGGCTATAAATGCTTTAAGAAATGGTAAGGATATTATAACTAATGATGATTTTAAAGCTGTGGAAAATAGGGTAATTGATGGCAAAAAGCCACTTCATAGCTTAAATCAAAATGAGAAGCAAATCCAAGCCATATATCAATCAGCAAAAGCCCTTATGGCTGAATATTATGGTATTAATTTTAATCAAATTTCACTTTTAAATGATAAATTTACTCTAGGAGATACATATTTAAGCTCAAAAAGCGATCTTTTAGGACTTATAAAGGTGCATTTAGCTGGTATTTCAGCACTGAATTTAATAAAAGGCGAGTTATATACTAACTCCAAAGATGATTTAAAAATCGCTAAAAATATTGCTAAAAAAATAGTAGATGAGTATGCGATGGGAGAGAAAATCATATCTAGCGATGATGAAATTAGCAAACTTTTAGAAGATATACGAGCTCAAGTAGATGATTTGGTTGCTAAAATGAGAGCCGAGATAGAGCTATTATCGGCATTTTTAATAGAGAATGAATCAGCTAGCAAATCAGATGTAATAATGATAATACAAAGGATAAATAATGGCTAAAATAGGGGTTTTAACTCTAAGTGATAGGGCAAGTGCTGGAGTGTATGCTGATGAGAGTGGCGTGGCTATTAAAAATTTATTAAAAGAGTGGATAGTAGGGGATTTGGAGTTTATTTATAAGGTAATTCCTGATGAGTATGAGCTGATAAAATCTAGCTTAATAGAGCTATGCTCACAAGGGTGCGATATTGTATTTACCACTGGTGGGACTGGACCAGCCCCTAGAGATGTAACCCCTGAAGCGACCAAAGCAGTGTGCGATAAGATACTTCCTGGCTTTGGCGAGTTAATGCGTAGTGTGAGCTTAAAATATGTCCCAACAGCGATTTTATCAAGGCAAATTGCTGGTATCAAAGATAAAACTTTAATAGTAAATCTGCCTGGCCAACCAAAAGCGATAAGAGAGTGTTTAGAGCCGGTTTTTCCAGCTATTCCATACTGCCTAGACCTAATAGGTGCTGCGTATATAGAGTGCGATGAGAGTAAAATAAAGGTATTTAGACCAAAGAAAAGGTAGATTAAACTTTAAAATTTAAGTTATTTAGGAGGATCAGATGGCTGAAATGAGAGCGGAAAGAAAGAGTATTTTTGAGTATCTATCAAAAAATAAATTTTTAATCCCTATGTATCAAAGGAATTATGTTTGGAGCGAAGATGAGTGCGAACAGTTATGGGAAGATGTTTATAATTTCTTTGAAAATAAAGAAGAAGATGAGGAGTATTTTTTAGGCTCTGTGGTAATTTATAAGGAAGATGGCAAACAAAACATTATTGACGGACAGCAAAGAACGACAACTTTATGTTTATTTATTCGTGCATTATATGAAAAAGCAAGAGGGCAAAATGGTATCGATAAGCTAAAGGATAATTTAGCTTCTTGTCTTTGGGATATAAATCCCTTGACTGGAAATATTGATTTTGATAAAGTGCATTTTAAAAGTGAAGTGGCTACAGATTTAGACAATCAAAGCTTAGAAAATATTTTTAAAGATAACTTAATTATTGATAAAGAGAGTAAAAAATTATCTTTATATGAGAAAAATTTTATATTATTTCAAAATAAAATTGATGAATTAGCAAAAGACAAACCTACAGAGTGGTTTAATTTTTGTTTATGTTTATTGCAAAATTGTGTAATTTTGCCAATTGAATGTGATGGTCGAGATAAAGCTTTAAGAATTTTTAATACATTAAACAATAGAGGTGTCTCCTTAAGTCCAGCTGATATTTTTAAAGGCTTGATTTTTACTAATAAAAATGATAAGGATAGAATGGAATTTGCAAAAGAGTGGAAAGCTTTAGAAAATCAAATTCAAAACTCAAACTATCTTAAAAAAGAAGATGTTAGTTTCTTATTTACTCAATATGAGCACATTATTAGAGCGGAGCATGGTGAAGTTGATACAGTTATTCCTGGTGTGCTTGAGTTTTGGACTAAAAAAGATAAAGAGAACTCTAAAAATAAAAGAGTAAATTTTGCCGCGAATGAAGATTTATTAAATAAAGAAGAAACTTTTGAATTTATTAAACAATTGGGTGAGTTTTGGTGTAATCCTTATAATTATTTAAATCCAGAAGCTAAAAAATATTTTGCGATTTTAAATACCTATCAAAATAGATTATGGCAGATGGTTGTAAGTGTATGTTTTTATAAGGATAAAAATGATGAAAATAAGGGTATTTTCGATAAAATCTTACCACAACTTGTAGCGTATAATGCATTAGGGCTTATATATGGAAAGGGTGGAAGTTCTGGATTATTCTGGGGTCTTATGAAAGCAAATGTAAATATTATTAAAGAAAATAAGATAAAAAATATTTTTGAGTCGAGTATAAATTTACCAGATTTAAAAATGCCATCATTAGAAAATTTTATAGACTTTTCAAAAAAAGCTAGACCACAGCAAATTCGCTATATTTTATCTCTTTATGCTATTTTGTATAACGAAAATCAAGTAATGGAATGGAATAAAGATAATAAAAATTATAGTTTAGTAAAGGCAGAGATTGAGCATATTTTTCCTAGAAATTGGCAAAATACAAATTATAATGGTTGGGATGAAAAGGAGGCTCAAGAGTATTTAGAACAGGTTGGTAATAAAATGTTTTTGGAGAAAAAGTTAAATATTCAGGCTGGAAATGGGTATTTTAATAAAAAGAAAGAGATATATCAATCTTCTTATTTTATAGAAGCACAAGATTTAGCCGCAAGTCCGCAAGAGGATTGGTTAAAAGGCGATATCGAAAATAGAAATAAGCAAATTTATGATGCATTTAGTAAATTTTTTACCAGTGTGTTTTAAGAATTTTTATTATAATAAGATTTTATCTAGTTTTTAAATTTGCTAAAATCTAGTTTAAATTTATTAGAATATTTATAGTTTTATAAATATTCTAATATTATAACTTTCAAGTGATTTTATTATGATTTTTGTCCCAAAATATTAAGCCCAAAACCTTTGATAGCTACAAACTCCTTAGATTCGCTAGAGCTTAAAATTTTAATATCGCTTGCCCCAAAATATTTTAAGATTTGAGCACCTATACCATAGTTTTTAATCAAGCTACCATCATCTTCATTACCAGCTAAAAATATTAGTATCCCACCATCTTTATCAAGCAAATCTATATGGGAGATAAATTCGCTAAATTTATGCGAATTTAAAAGCTCAATATCATCTTTAATCTTATGAAATTTGACATTTGTTGTATCTTTTATATCGCCAAAAATAAAAGCGTAGTGGGTATTGCCTAAATGATCCATAATGCTATATTTATTTGCATTTTTACCAGCAATTTGAGATTTGCCAAGCTCACTAACACTAATTAATTTCTCATGGTGGAGCCTATACTCGATAATCTCAGCAATGCTAACCATATTTAATCCAAATTTATCGCAAAATTTCTCTAAATCATCACGCCTAGCCATCGTCCCATCGTCATTTACTATTTCGCAAATTACCGACACAGGTGCTAACCCAGCCAACCTACATAGATCTATACTTCCTTCAGTATGTCCAGTTCTTTCTAATACCCCGCCACTTTTAGCAATAAGAGGAAATATATGGCCAGGTCTTACAAAGTCTCCAGCCCTTGTAGCACCATCTACTAGCATTTTGATTGTCATATCTCTCTCATACGCACTAACTCCAGTTGAGGCTTTTTTGGCGTCAATACTAATGGTAAAAGCTGTATCATGAGAGCTAGTATTTGCCCCAACCATCGGATATAACTCAAATTTATCAGCTAACTCCTTGCTAAGTGGAGTGCATACAACGCCCTTAGCATGAGTAATCATAAAATTTACCTTTTGAACATCGCTAAATGCGGCCGAAAATACAATATCACCTTCATTTTCTCTATCTTCATCATCTACCATAACTATCATTTTACCATTTTTTATGTCTTCTATGGCCTTAAGAACCCTTTGAAATCCCATTTAATTTCCTTTTATATCTAAATATTTTTTAATACTATTTTCATTTGTATGCCAATTTTTATCCACTTCTACGCTTAATTTCATACAAACTTTTTGATTATTAAATTTACTTATAATTTTACGAGATACAATTCCAATCCGCTTAATTGTAGCCCCATTTTTGCCTATTAAAATAGCCTTATGATGGTTATTATCAGTAATAATCTTAGCTTGAATTTCTAAAATATCGCCATTTTGCTTAACCTTTGATACCATAGCATCAGAGCTATATGGAATTTCTTGGCTTACGCACTCAAATATCGCTTCTAAGATAAAATCTTTATATATATCTTTTTCATTTGTTGTAGTTATATATTCAGGATCATAGTAGTGTGGATGAGTAGGTAAAAGCGGCATAAGTGCGTCTAAAAATATCTTACGATAAGCTTGTTTTTTGATTGTTATTGGGATAATAGCTTGAAAATTATTAGAGTATTTTTGATACTCATTTAGCTTTTCAAATAGCTTATCTTGGGTAATTTCATCTATTTTTGTAAGTGCGATTATGTGGGGTAGGGGGCTATTTAAATTTAAGAATTTTTCATAATTTTCTACACCATCAAACACACTTGCTACAAAGACAGCCGTGTCCGCATCGCCTAAGGAGCTTATAGCACTTTGGATCATAAATTTATTTAACGCCTTGCTACTATCGTGTAATCCTGGTGTATCTATAAATATCGCTTGGTCATCTCCATGCATTACAATGCCTAAAATCTTACGCCTAGTAGCATTTTGCTTATGTGATACCATCGATATTTTTTGATTTAGCAAGTAGTTTAAAAGACTGCTTTTACCAGCGTTTGTCCTACCTATTAAGGTTACAAACCCACTTCTCATAATATATACTTTGCTCTATCTTCATCTTGGCAAATTTCGCCCAATTTCTCATCTACAAGCTCTTTAGTTACTATAAATTTTTGCCCCTTATAAATATCAGCATCAAAGCTAATATCCTCAAGTAGCTTCTCAATCACAGTATGTAATCTCCTAGCACCGATATCTTCGACTTTTTGATTGGTATTTTGCGTTAATTTAGCAATTTGTCTAAGAGCCTCATCATCAAATTCAAGCTCTACATCTTCTACGCTTAGTAGGGCTTTATATTGATTTAAAAGTGAATTTTTAGGTTTGGTTAAGATCTCGTATAGAGCGTTTTCATCTAAGCTATCAAGGCTTACACGAAGTGGAAATCTCCCTTGTAATTCAGGGATTAAATCGCTTGGTTTAGACATATGAAATGCACCAGCAGCGATAAATAGGATATGATCGGTCTTGATAGTCCCAAATTTAGTAGATACATCGCTACCTTCTACAATAGGCAAAAGATCTCTTTGAACTCCTTCTTTGCTAGGGTCTTGGCGAGTTGAGCTACTTACGGCTACTTTATCAATCTCATCAATAAATATAATCCCCTCATTTTGCGCTCTTTTTAAAGCTTCAGATTTGATACTTTCCATATCCAAAATCTTCTCACTAGCCTCATTTTTTAAACTCTCTTTGGCGTCTTTGACCTTCATATCTTTTTTAACTTTTTTGTTTGTAATACCAATAACTTTGATAAAGCTCTCTTGCATAGCAGCCATATCAGGTGGCAAATTCGCTCCAGCTTCAAAGCTCGATTGATCCACTTCAATCTCAATAACCAAATCATCAAGCTTACCATCTCTTAGCTTTTGCTTCATCTTCTCATAGCTGATTTCATACTGCTCTTTTTTCTCATCAGTTGCTCCATTTGGTAGTGGCGGAAGGAGCTTTTCTAAAATTCGCTTTTCTATATACTCTTCTATTTTATCGCTATTTCTATCTCTGTGCTCTTGTTTTACTAAATTTAGCGCCGCCATAGCTAGGTCTCGTATCATAGACTCCACATCTCTACCTACAAAGCCAACTTCAGTATATTTACTAGCTTCTACTTTGATAAATGGCAGCCCAAATAGCTTTGAGAGGCGTCTTGCGATCTCGGTTTTACCAACGCCAGTAGAGCCTATCATCAAAATATTTTTAGGCACTATATCATCTTGTATATTACTTGGTAGTTGCATACGCCTATAGCGATTACGAAGTGCAATAGCGATAATTTTTTTAGCATCGTTTTGACCAATTACATAATCATCTAGAAATTTTACTATATCTTTTGGTGTTAAATTCATCTTTAATCCGTTAATGTATAAGTTTTTATATTTGTATTAGTATAAATACAGATCTCTCCAGCTATATTTAAACTCTGTTTTACTAGCTCTTCGCTACTAAGCGAGCCAAATTTATCCAAAGCCCTAGCGGCTGCTAAAGCGTAGTTACCGCCACTTCCAATGGCTGCTATCTTGCCATCTTCTGGCTCAACTACATCGCCAGTGCCACTAAGCAAAAATATATGCTCTCTATTTAGCACTAGCATCATAGCCTCTAATTTTCTTAAGACCTTATCTTTTCTCCACTCTTTGCTAAATTCCACAACGGCTTTTAGCAAATCCCCCTTAACCCCATCTAAAATTCGCTCAAACATATCAAAAAGATTAAAAGCATCAGCAGTAGAACCAGCAAATCCAGCTAAAATTTTGCCATCATATAGCTTTCTTATCTTTACAGCATTGCCCTTTAAAATAGTAGAACCAAAGCTAACTTGACCATCTCCGCCGATGACTGCAGCATCCTTGCCTCTATAAGCTAAAATTGTAGTAGCATGAAACATCACTCACCTACTACTTCAATCTTAAATTTAGCGTGAATTTGGTGGGTTAATTTAATTGAAATTTCATGCTCTCCAGGGGTTTTGATATTATCGCATTCTAGGGATTTTTTATCGATTTCATAGCCTTTTTGCTCTTTTAGGGCTTTAGCTATTTCATCTTTTGTGATACTGCCAAATAAAGAGCCATTAGCTCCTAATTTTGTTTTTATAGTGATTTTAACCCCAGCCAACTCATCTTTTAACTTCTCATTTTGATTTATCTCATACTCTTTTATTTGAGCTTCATTTCTCTTAGCGGCTTCCCACTGCCTTAAAACCGCATCCGTAGCAGCCTTAGCGTAACCTTTGCCTATTAAAAAATTATTGCCATAGCCATCCTTTACCTCTTTTACCTCTCCTGCTTTTCCTAAGCCTTTTACATCTTTTATTAGTAGTACCTTCATATTTTTCCTTCTTGATTTGGTTTTATATATTTTACTTTTTTATATTAAATTTTTAGTTTAAACTTACTACTTCCGCTTCCGCTTAAAAACTCATCGCTAGCCACGCTTAAATTGCTATATATCTCTTGACATGGTTTTAGTAGGTCGTTTAATCTGATATTTTCATAGCTATTTAAAATTTCTTTGCTTTTCATCTGGCAAAGTTTATTAGCTAAATCTATATCAAATCCCTTAAATTCAGCTCTATACCTTGCAAAAACCTTTGGAGTAGAGCAAAAAATAGGGCTTGTTACAATATCCAAATTTGGGATATCATCATCAAAAGCCTCCACAATCTCGCCAATCCCGCTTACATTTGCTGCGTCAAATCTACTTACAAAAAACGCCACATCAGCACCGATATTATGGGCTATTTGTATTAATTTCTCTTTAGAAATGTTTAAATTTAACCTATCATTTACTAAGTGTAAAAAAGCCGCCGCATTGCTACTTCCACCACCCAAGCCACCGCCAGATGGGATATTTTTAATTAATTTTACTTGATTATCTTTAAAATACTCATCAAGCTCACTAGCAAAACCCAAATTTGCTATTTTATTATAAGCTTTAAAAATTATATTATCACTAAAAGGATTATCGATAATAAGCCCATCACTAACCCTACTAACCAAATCTATCTCATCATAAAGCCCTTTATAAAGGATAAATCTAGATTTAATCTCGTGATAATTATTACGAAATCCAACAATCTTTAAAAATACATTTATCTTAGCAAAACTTCTCATTTAAAGATCTTTTTAGCTAAAAGATCAAGTAAATTTTGTTTAGGTGTGCTAGCTACTGCGTTATTATCAGCGACCTCTTTTACTAGCTCTTTTCGTAAAATTAAAATATCTTTTGGGGCATCAATTGCTATCTTTACCGTGCTATTAGAGGTGCTAAGAATTTTGATTTCTATATCATCTCCAATCTGTATTGACTCTGTGGCTTTTCTTGTTAATATAAGCATTTTTCCATCCTGTTTATTGCGTATTTTACCTCTTGATTTTCTATCTTAATTATGCTAAAAGCGTTATCATACTCTATAACATACTCCCCATCACTGCTAATATCAAAATCACACGCTCTAAGCTTTTTACCCAAAATTATATCCATAATATCGCCTTTATAGCTATTTTTGGTTAAATTTAGATATTTTAAAGGATTAAGCGGTGCTTCATTTTGAAATTTAAACTCACCTTCACTGATTCTCTCAAGTGCGCTTAAAGTGCCTATTTGAGATAAATTTTGTGATAAAATTTGAGCATAAGAGCGTATATATGAACCAGCTGAAACCTTAATCTCAAAGGTTAAAAATGGGTGAGAGTAGTGGATAAATTTCACATCAAATACCTCCATTTGGCACTCTTTTAGCTCAAATTCACTCCCCATTCTTGCTAATTCATAGGCTCTTTTGCCATTAATTTTTTTAGCGCTAAATTTCGGCGGAGTGTAGGTGATTTTGCCTTGTAATTTGCCTAATTCATCTTTGATTTTTCTCTCATCAAGAGATGGGATATCTTGAATTTGAGTGATATTTTGACTATCATAGCTAGGTGAGCTAGCCCCAAGCCAAAGTGTCGCTCGATATAGTTTAGGCTCGATATTTAGATAGTTAAATAGCTTTGTATATGACCCAAACGCTACAATCAAGCACCCACTAGCAAATGGGTCTAAAATCCCAGAAAATCCAGCTTTTTTAACCCCATATTTACGCTTAAGTCTGCTTAAAAAGTGATTTGATACCACTCCTTTTGGTTTATATGCGACAAATAGCCTATTCATATAACCTTCTTAACAAAAGATGACATAATATCCTTGATATTTCCACCAAAATTTATTTTTAGTTTAAATTCATTTTTGATTTTACTTACTTCTATAACACGCCCGATACCAAAAATCTTATGCTGGATTAGATCCCCTTTTTTAAACTCATTTTGGCTCTCTATCTTTAAAGAGCCTTCGCAAAGCCCAGCTTCGCTTAAGAATCTTGATCTATTTAGTCTTGTCCTTTGACCTTTGTAAAATCTCGAATTTGAGTATGATAGATTTAATCCCTTTTTGGCTCTAGTGATGGCTACATATGCTAGGCGTCTTTCTTCTTCTATATCGCTACCATCGCCAAGAAGTGGGAAAAATCCCTCTTCAAGTCCGATTACAAAAAGATGCTCAAACTCAAGCCCCTTACTAGCATGAACGCTCATAATAGATATAGCATCATCGCTAATTCTATCTTGTTCGCTCTCAAGTGCTAGCTCATTTAAAAACTCCTCTAAATCAAAATTTGGAGTATTTAATATATGATCTTTTAATAAAGCGTAGAATTCATCGATATTTATCACTCTCTCGGCCCCATCTGGCAAACTCTCATAATATGCCTTAATCCCAAATGTAGAGTCAAATTTGCTTATCAAATCATATGGGGCTAGGGTAGAGAGATCTTTAATATTATTAGCTAGCTCAATAAGCGTTTGACTTAATTTCTTGCTTAATACATTCTCACTAGCCATATATATCGCATTATATAAAGATGTTTTATTATCAAAGGCAAATTTTTCTAATTTTGCTAAGCTAACCTTGCCTAAACCACGCTTTGGTCTATTGATAATGCGAGTAAGAGAAAAATCATCATTTGGGTTTAAAATCAATCTTAAATAGCTTATAATATCTTTAATCTCAGCTCTTTCATAAAATTTTACTCCGCCTACCATCTTATATGGAATTCTTGCTTTATTTAGCCCATCTTCTAAGCTTCTTGATAGAGCATTTACTCTATATAAAATAGCAATTTGACTAGCTGATACACCGCTTGATAATAGATTATTAATCTTTGTAGCGATATTTTTAGCCTCAGCATTCTCATCGATATGATCTAGTATCTCTATAGGATTTTCATCTGGTAATTGACTAATCAAGCTTTTACCTAGTCTAGATCTATTATGATCTATAAGCTCATTAGCTGCTTTTAATATAGAAGGGGTAGAGCGGTAGTTTCTCTCTAATTTTATAAGCTTAACATCATTAAACTGATCTTTGAAATTTAAGATATTTTCTATTCTTGCGCCTCTCCAGCCATATATACTCTGGTCATCATCGCCTACAACGACCAAATTTTGGTGATTATGGCATACTTTGCGAAGTAGTTTATACTGAAGGTCATTAGTATCTTGATACTCATCTACCATTATATATTTATATCTATCTGAAATTTCGCTACTTAAAGCAGGATTATTATCCAAAATATTATATGTCAAGCACAAAAGATCATCAAAATCAACTAAATTATTACCCTTTAAATACTCTTCATATAATTTATAGGCTTTAGCAATTTTTTCATAATTTGTCTTTGAGTATTGAGTATCTAGCTTTGAGCTATCCATTACAGATTCTACGCTTAAAAGCATATTTTTATATTTTGAGATCTCATTTGATATTATAGCAGCTGGGACTTGGCTCTCTATATCTTTTATAATCTTTTTCTTATCATCAGTATCAATTATGATAAAATTATTACTTCTACCTAGCTCATTTATATGAAATTTCAAAAATAGCAAACCAAATTTATGAAATGTGCAAAGCAAAGGATTAGCATTATATCCCCCAAGCATAGCCATAGCTCGTTGCTTCATTGTAGTAGCAGCTTTATTGGTAAAAGTCAGCGTAAGCGTATTTAAAGGATCAATCCCAACTTCGCTTATTAAGTATGCTAGTCGTGAAGTGATAGTCTTTGTCTTGCCGCTACCAGCCCCAGCTAGAATAAGCATTGGTCCATCTATATGCGTGGCGGCGATTTTTTGATTTTCGTTAAGCGAATTTAATACATTATCCATAAACTACTCTTTTTTATTATTAAAGCTAAGATTATACCAAATTTAAACTTAATAATAATATGTGTTACAAAAAGTTACATATTTTATTAATAATTATCAATATAATTAAAATTTACATTATATTAAATTTTAATTTAAGCTATAAACTATAAAATCAAAAAATTATAAAATCCAAAAGGTTTTTTGATGATCGATTTTAATAAAATATACACTTTTATGACAATTGTCAAAGAAAGGAGTTTCTCAAAGGCTTCTACGACCTTAGGGCTATCGCAGCCAGCTGTTACCTTACAGATTAAAAAGCTAGAAGAGGCACTACAAACCACGCTTTTAGTAAGGCGTAAAAATGGTATAGTGCTGACAAAAGAGGGCGATAGATTTTATAAATTATGTATGAAATTTGAAGGGGCTATGTTTAGGTTTAAAGAAGAAGCCCATAGGATAAAAGATGAGAAATTTAAAATCTCAGTTGCTACTAATTTACTTATAGCACATGCGATTTTACCATTTATGCTAGATAAAATTTGCGATGTGATAAATAGCGATTTAGATGTTAAAATAGCTGATACAAATAATGATTTAGTCTCAAGTCTAATAGACAAAAGATGCGATATTATCATGACTCAAGAGAGATTATATAATGAGCAATTGATATTTAAAAAGCTATTTGAGTATGATATAATCTTGGTCTCAAATATGGTAGCAAATCAAAAAATCACCCCAGCAAAACTTGGCGAGTTTAACTTCATTACAGATAGGACAAAATCCTTTTTAAAGGGGTATTTTGAGCAGTTTGGGGTAAATTATGAAGAGCTTCGCACCATTTATAGGCTAGATGGTGCTGTAGCTACTAAGTATGCAATGCTAAATAATAAGGCTAAAGAGTATGTGGCATTTTTGCCTAGATTTTTAATAAGACAAGCTATTGCTGATGGACTACTCTTTCCTATCGATATAGAAGGAGTAAAGATCATTCGCCCAGTATTTATAGCTGGGCTTAGGGAGAATGAGCATATACTAGATAAGGTTAGTAAAATATCTATTAACCTTTGAAAATATCCCTATTTTTGGGGTTATTTAAAAATATCTGTTTTGAGTGTTCTTGTTTTGTTTTAATGCTATTTGGTGTATAGGTAGCGAAATTTATTAATAGCGGATTTTCATCTATACTAATTCTGATAATAGCACCAATTGGGACACTCACTACACTAGCAAAGTCATCTTCGCCAAATCCAGCTTCAAAGCTTATCTCATCACTACTGATTTTAACACTACTTAGCGTATATCCAGCTAAACTAAATAAAATAACAGATGGATTAAAGCTTGATTTGATACTATCTGGCAAATCTGGATTAAAGCTTACAAATTTAGTATTTACTAAAATATCAACTGTAGAGCCTTTATCTATCAAAAAATTTAGCAAATCATAGATATTTTTACGCATCATAGAGCCAAATTTATCATCTTTTAAAATCTCTTCAATCATAGACTACTCTCCTTTATAAACTCATCAACCAAATTTTCCACTTGAGAAATTCCAATATTCCAAAATTTCTCATCATCAATATCAAAGCCAAACATTCCTACAAGCTCTTTTGGGCTTTTGCTTCCACCTAGGCTTAAGAATTTAGTATAAATCTCTACAAAATTATCACACTCTTTGCTTTTATATAGTCCAAAAAGCGCTAACACTAAAAGCTGAGCATATGAATAGGCATAGCAGTAAAATGGGGAGTGTATAAAGTGCGGAATATAGCTCCACCAAATTTTATAATAATCATTTAAAATAAGAGAATTTCCAAACATCTTTTTACTCTCTTGTAGCCAAATTCTATTTAATTCATCGCTACTTATCTCGCCTTCGTATGAATGCACTAGGCGTTCAAAAGTAGTGAAATTTATCTGCCTATACAAAGTAGCAAATATATCTTCTATTTTACCAGCTAATAAAGCAACTTTTTGCTCTTTTGGAAGTCTATTTTTGACATATTCAAAAACCAGCATTTCGCAAAATACAGAGGCTGTTTCAGCTGTGGTTAGCGGTGTGTGCGAATTTAAATATCCCACGCTATAGCTAAGGTATTGATGGATACTATGGCCTAGCTCGTGAGCTAATGTGAAAAGATCTCGCCTTCTACCGGTAAAATTTAGCAGTACAAATGGATGGACATCGCTACTAGCAGAGTGTGAGAAGGCTCCGGCTTGTTTATTCTCATCTGGATATACATCGCACCAATTCTCATCAAAAGCCCTTTTAGCCAAATTACCAAATAGCGGACTAAACTGGCTAAATGCCTCAATTACTATTGATTTTGCCTCCTCATAATCCATCTTTTCATCGCCACCTAAAGGGGCATATCTATCATAATCATATAGCTTATCAAAGCCTAGAATTTCACGCTTTTTATCATAAAATTTAGATACCAAACCAAAGCTATTTTCACTAGCATTAATCAAAGCATCTACGCTTGATTTTTCTATTTGATTGCTTAGGTGCCTACTTGACTCTCCATACTCATATCCACGCAGTTCGCAGCTATTTTTTAGATCTGTTTTAATCATATTATAGATATAAGTGAGCAGATGTTGCATTGGCTCTAGCCCTTTACTTAGGGATTTGGCAGCCTCTTTTCTTATATTTCTATCACTACTACTACTAAGCTTAGATAAAATCTCTTCTTCTTTTAAAAGCTCCCCTTCAAACTCAAATCTAGCCCTAGCCATACTCTCATCAAATAGCCTACTAAACGCACTTGCTCCAGTATTTGCTGTCCTTAATAGAATTCTCTCTTCTAAAAAGCTTAGCTGGTGAGATCTACTCTTAGCCAAATTCTCTAAGTAGTAGCCAAATTTAGGCGTGTTTATTATAAAATTTTTTTGAGTTTTTGTATCAAGCTCATTAAATTCAATCTCGAAAAATAACACACTCTCTTCTATCTTGGTGTAGATCTCCTCATATTTGGCTAAAAATGCCCCCTTGCTTGTATCTTTAGCAAAATTTAAATAAGCATAGCTCATAACCTTGCCAATACCAGCTAAAATTTCCTCATAACCTTCCATAGCATTTTTAAATTCATCACTATTTAGATTACTCAAATTTTTACTAAATTTGCCATTAAATTCATCAGCATTTTTTCGTAAATTTAGACAAAATTTATCCAACTCATCAATACTATTAAAAAATTTAGATAGATCCCATATCATAATTATTCCTTTATATTATTTGAAATTATAGCGGTAAATAAAACATCTGTAGAGCTATTTAGAGCTGTCTCTACTGAGTCTTGAATAACGCTAATTATAAATCCGATAGCCACCACTTGCATAGCTATATCATTGCTAATTCCAAATAGCGAACAAGCAAGCGGTATAAGCATCAAAGAGCCTCCAGCTACCCCGCTAGCTCCACACGCACCAATTGCTGCTATTATACTAAGTAGTAAAGCATCCCAAAATCCAACTTCAATCCCCAAGGTATAAACCGCACTCAAAGATAGAACCGCTATAGTTACAGCAGCCCCAGCCATATTTATAGTAGCACCTAATGGAATAGAGATTGAGTAGAGATTTTCATTTAAATTTAATTTTTTGCATAAATTCATATTTACAGGTATGTTTGCAGCACTACTTCTGGTGAAAAATGCCATAACCGCACTCTCTTTTAGGCATATCATTATAAGCGGATATGGATTTTTCTTTGTTACTATAAATACTATAATTGCATTAATCACAAATGCCACAAATAGCATAGTCCCCACAAGAACAAGCAGTAGCTTTAAATACCCGCCAAGTGCAGCAAATCCAGTTTGAGCTACACTAATACTAACAAGACCAAATATACCAAATGGAGCTAGGCGAATTATAAATTTAACTATCTTTGTAATTGCGCCGCTCATATCTTTAAATACCTTTTTTGTCTCATTACTACACTGCCTAAGAGCTATACCAACCCCGATAGCCCACGCTAAGATGCCGATATAATTACCATTTGCGATTGCGTTTAAGGGGTTATCTACTATCTTATATGCTAGATCTTTTAGCACCACTGATATATCGCTTGGTGCAGCACTCATAGCTACAGATGTATTTTGTAATACAAGTGTAGTAGGAGAGATAAAGCTAATACAAACAGCAGCTAAAGAGGCTAAAAATGTGCCAATTATATAGAGTATAACTATATTTTTCATTCCATGCGTATGACCAAATTCTTTAAGCACTATAGAAGCACTCACAAGCACAAAGACCAAAATAGGAGCCACAGCCTTTAGAGCGCCCACAAAAATAGAGCCTAAAATCGCAGCAAAATTGGCTAAATTTATCGCAATATCATTACCACCATAAGCTACAAACCCCAAAATCCCACCAAGGATAATACCAACTAAAATTTGGACTATTAAATTGCCATCATTATATCGCTGTGCAATATGTCTAATCATAAAAATCCTTTAATAAAATCAATTATTATATTTTAAATTTAATTAAATTTGGCTAAGAGTAGGGGGTTATAAAATTTTTATCTAAATTACTATATAAATATTAATAAGATTTAGTAATATTTATAGCGAGATAATATCAAATTCAAGTTACAAATTTAATATATATTTTACAAAATTATGCTAAAATCCACGCCAAAAATTGTCAAAATAAGGAAAAATATGTATCTATTTACAAGTGAAGTTGTAAGTCCAGGACACCCAGATAAATGTGCTGATATAATAGCTGATAGCATAGTAGATGCGATACTTTCGCAAGATTCAAAAGCAAGGGTGGCTAGTGAAGTTTTCGTTGCTGGTAAGCATATTGTAATTGGCGGCGAGATCAACTCAAGTGTAAATTTAAGTCATCAAGAGTATAGAACAATAGTTAAAAATGCCTTAGCAAAAATAGGATATAACGGCAATCCGCACTTTAGCAAAGCTCAATGTCTCCATCCAGATGATATTGAGGTAGATGTATTTTTGAATCAGCAAAGCCCAGATATAAATCAAGGCGTAGATCAACAAAGTGGCGAAATAGGTGCTGGAGATCAGGGGATTATGTTTGGATTTGCTTCGTGTGAGACTAATAATTTAATGCCAGCAGCGATAACTTACGCAAGAGTGCTTTGCGATAAGGTTTATAATTACGCTCTTAAAAATCCAGATAAACTAGGTGTGGATATAAAAACACAAGTTACAATCGATTATGGCACAAAATCAAATTTTGAAAATTGCAAACCAGAAAAAATCCATACAATAGTAGTTTCAGCCCCAAGCGTTGAGAGCTTAAAAATAGAAGAAGTAAGAGATTTGATACAAGGCTTGATAGATGATGCTGGACTTCCAAAAGAGCTTTATGACAAAGAAAAAACCATAATCTACATAAATCCAACTGGCAGATATGTAAATCACAGCTCACTTCACGATAGCGGATTAACAGGTAGGAAATTGATCGTAGATAGCTTTGGTGGATACTCACCTATTGGCGGTGGCGCTCAAAGTAGTAAAGACTACACAAAAGTCGATCGTAGTGGATTATACGCAGCTAGATGGATAGCTAAAAACATAGTCGCAGCAGGACTTGCTAAAAAGTGTATCGTCCAGCTAAGCTACGCTATAGGGGTAGCAAAACCAGTGAGCGTAAGCGTGGATTGTATGGGGACAAATATAAATAGCAATGATGATAAGCTTTCTGAGTTTGTCTATGAGAAATTTGCCTTAACTCCAAAGTGGATTACTGATAAATTTGGACTAGATAAACCTAGCAAAGATACATTTTTATACTCTAATGTAGCGGCTAAAGGGCAAGTAGGAGATCCTAGCTATCCATGGGAGAAGCTAGATGCTGTAGAGATATTTAAACAGATTTAATATATGAAAAAGCTATTATATCTATCTATTTTCATTGTATCTTTATGTCTTGGTAATATTTTAGAGCCTAAAGATGCCTTTAAAATCGCTATTTTAGGGGATAACCAAAGCGGTATAGTGGCTAAATTTGATATTGCTAATGGGGTATATCTATATCAAGATAAGATAAAAATAGAGCTTGATAGTAGTGATATTACTAAATTTTTAAATATTCCAAAAGCGATAAAATATGATAATTATGAAATTTATAGGGATTTAGAGATATTTATCCCTGCTGGCTTGGCGATAAATAAAGATAGATTTGAGCTTGATATTTACTATCAAGGTTGTAGCGATAGTGGATTTTGCTATCAACCTTTGCGGGATAAATTTGATATTAAATTTGATACAGATGGCAAGGTTATAGCAAATAGATTAAAAGCAGATCAAACGCCAAAATCACTAAATAAAGATAGCGGTAAAACCACACAAAATGAGCAATCTCAAATCGCTTTAAATTTAGAAAATAACTCGATTTTATGGATAATCTCTACCTTTTTTATCTATGGAGTTTTACTCTCGTTTACCCCATGCGTATTTCCTATGATACCAATTCTTTCTGGACTAATAATCTCCAAAGGCTCTAAGGATATTAAAAGCAACTTTATCATCAGCTTAATCTATGTCTTATCTATGAGTTTTACCTACGCTATAGCCGGAGTAGTGGCTAGTATGATAGGAGCTAGCGTTCAAGGATTGCTCCAAACTCCAGTTGTGCTAATTATATTTAGTGCTCTTTTTGTTATACTCTCTCTTTGTATGTTTGGGCTGTTTGAGTTTGATATTCCAAAGAGTTTGCAAAGTTATATAAACTCTAAAAGCTCTAAATTTAGCCATATTGGCGGTGTGATTTTTATGGGTGTTACATCAGCTTTGATAGTAGGGCCATGCGTAGCAGCACCACTGGCTGGAGCACTTTTGTATATTGCAAATAGTGGTGATATGGTAGTTGGTGGAGTAGCTTTATTTGTAATGAGCTTTGGGATGGGCTTGCCACTTCTTGCTATCGGACTTGGGGCTAGCAAGTTCTTACCAAAACCAGGTGAATGGATGGTAAGAATCAAAATTCTATTTGGTTTTATCATGCTAGCGATGGCTATTTGGGTAGTTTCGCCATTGATAACAGATGAATTTGCTATGGTTGGCTATGCTATTTTGGGAGTTATTTTAGCTAGTTTATTTGGTGCTTTTGAGAGTGCTATTAGTGCTACTCAAAGGGTAATTAAGGCTATATCTATAATTATTTTTACTATTAGTATAGTGGTGATTTTGGATTTTAGTGTCAATAAATTAGCGCCAAATTTAAAGCCAATATCGCAAATCGCACAACCTAAAAACGAGCTTAAATTTGAGTATGTAACCAACCTAAAAGAGCTTAAAAATATTATAAAATCTAGCCAAACTCCGCTTTTTATAGATTTTTGGGCTAGTTGGTGCGTGAATTGTAAAGAGCTTGAAAATGAGGTCTTTACCAAAGATGAGATAAGGGAAAAATTAAATAATTTTAGGCTTATTAAAATTGATTTAAGCCAAAATAGTATAGAAAATCAAGAGTTAATGAGAGAGTATCAAATTTTTGGCCCACCGGTTTTGCTAATCTACAATAAAGGTGAGTTAAAATCCCAAATAACTGGCTTAGTAAGCTCTGATGAGCTATTAAAATCGCTAAGCCAAATTTAAAGGATATAAAATGTTAAAGGTGTTAATGATGATATTTTGTAGCGCTATAATGGCTATGGCCAAGTATATGACAATAGAAATTGATGAAAATATAGTAAATGATAATAATATACAAATTATAGATATTCGCTCTCCAATCGAGTGGGAATATGGCGTTTTAAAGGGTTCGATATTGGTGAATTTAACTGATAATAACGGCAATTATAATGAAAATTTCGTAGATGAAGTTAAAAACAAAATCGACCCAAATAAGAAGATCGCTCTAATTTGTAGAAGTGGGCATAGAAGTCAAAGGGGTTCTGAAATTTTAATTCAACACGGATATAAAGATGTGATAAATTTATCCGGTGGTATGCTTTTAGCTACACAAAAAGGGCTAGATATAGTAAAACCATGAATGATAAAGCAAAACGAGTCAAATATCTGCGTGGGCTTGAAAAATTTGCTATATTGGCTATAAAAAGCTTAAAAAGAGATGATTATGATCCTATCAAATTCAGATCTCTCATCGATAAAAATGCTCAAATTTTATCCAAAATTGAGCCTGTTTATCTAGACCAACCATACTCAAAATCGCTTTGCGAATTCGTCAATTTAGTAATTAATAATGATGATAAAACAACGCTATTAAAAGCTGCAAATTCACTTGATAAGCTCAAAAATTCCAAAACTTATAAAAAAGACAAACACAAAGGCCAAATTTATGAATAGAGTTATAATTTTTGATATGGATGGGACGCTCGTTGATAGCGCAAAAGCTATTTGTAACACCATAAATTATATGCGAAAAGGGCTAAATATGCCCACGCTACTTGATGAAGATATCATAGAAGTTATCAATAATCCAGATAAAAACTTTATGATTGAATTTTATGGTGTTGAGAAGATTAGCAAAAATCTAGCTAAAATCTTTGAAGAAGAGTATCAAAAAAACTATTTTATTCACGCTACAATCTATCAAGATGCTTTAAATTTAATAGAGTATTTAGAGCAAATAGGCTATAAAATCGCCCTTGCTTCTAATGCTCCAAATTCTAGCCTAGAGTTGATACTATCAAATCTTAAAATATTAAATAAATTTGAGATAGTTGTGGGTGCTAGTGATACAATGCCGCCTAAACCAGCCCCAGATATGCTAAATTTTATAAAAGACAAACTCAAAAAAGATGCGATATTTATAGGTGATAGCTATAAAGATTTTTTAGCAGCACAAAATGCCAATATACCATACATAAATGTCAATTGGGGGAGAAAAACTCAAATTCCAAATAGCATAAATTGCCAAAACGCCCAAGAGGTGATAGAAAATATAAATTCAATGTGTAAATTTGATACATTTATCATTTAATTTGATTTAATTTCATATTTTTAAACTTTTTGAATAAAATTAATGCTATAATCAAAGAATTTGAAAATCAAAGTTAATTAAAGGTAAAAATATGAAAAAGCTAAATGGCTCGCAAATGATAAGCGAAGCGCTAAAACATGAAGGTGTTAGCGTTGTTTTTGGTTATCCTGGTGGCGCAGCATTAAATATCTATGATGAGACATATAAACAAGAGTATTTCACTCATATCTTAACCCGCCATGAACAAGCAGCCCTACATGCAGCCGATGGTTACGCAAGAGTTAGTGGCGAAGTCGGCGTGGCATTTGTAACTAGCGGCCCAGGATTTACAAATGCTGTAACCGGTCTAGCTACGGCGTATGCTGACTCCATCCCATTAGTTTTAATTAGCGGTCAAGTTGGCCTACCATTAATCGGCACAGACGCATTTCAAGAGATTGACGCCGTAGGCATATCAAGGCCTTGTGTGAAGCATAATTTTTTAGTCAAAAGTATTGAAGAGTTGCCACTTATCTTAAAGCAAGCTTTTTATATAGCAAGAAGTGGCCGCCCAGGTCCAGTCCATGTAGATATACCTAAGGATGTAACGGCTGCTATTGGCGATTTTGAGTATCCTAGCGAGATAAAGATGAAAACATATAAGCCAACCACAAAAGGCCATCCAAATCAGATTAAAAAGGCCTGTGAAGTCATTATGGCATCTAAAAAACCAATAGCCTATATAGGCGGTGGCGCTGTAAGTAGCGGGGCTAGTGATGAGATTAGAAAATTTATCCAAAAGACCCAAATTCCAGCAGTAGAGACACTAATGGCGCTTGGAGTTTTAACCTCTGTTAATCCTTTAAATTTAGCTATGGTTGGTATGCATGGTAGCTACGCTGCAAATATGGCATTAAGCGAGGCTGATCTGATCATCTGTCTTGGGGCTAGATTTGATGATAGAGTTACAGGCAAACTAAGCGAATTTGCCAAAAATGCCAAAATCATACATATAGATATAGACCCAAGTAGCATTGGTAAAATTGTCAAAGTAGATTATCCTATTGTTGGTGATTTGAACAATGTAATGATAGAATTAAATGAGAAGATAAATTTAAATGGCGATGAATTTAGCGCTTGGAGAGATCAGATCGAAATTTACAAAAAGCTTCACCCGCTTAATTATAAAGATAGTGATGAAGTCTTAAAGCCTCAATGGGTGATAGAAAAAATGGGGGAAATTTTGCCAAAAGAGAGCATAATCACCACAGATGTCGGCCAACACCAAATGTGGGTTGCGCAATTTTTCCCATTTAATCGCCCTAGACAGCTACTTACAAGTGGTGGTTTAGGCACTATGGGATATGGACTTCCAGCTGCGATGGGGGCTGCTTGGGCTAGTGATGCGCCTGTTATTGCTGTTAGCGGTGATGGTGGATTTTTGATGAATATCCAAGAGCTAATAACCTTAGTAGCAAACAAAAAACGAGTGATAAATATCATCTTAAATAATAATTTCTTAGGTATGGTGCGTCAGTGGCAAACATTTTTTTACGATGAGAGATACTCTAATACCGATCTTAGCATTCAGCCTGATTTTGTCAAAATTTGCGAAGGCTTTGGCGGTAAAGGATTTGTAGCTACTACAAAGAGTGAGTTTGAATCTGCTTTAAATCAGGCTTTGGAGTGCGAGTGCGTAAGCGTGATTGAGGTTAAGATAGATAGATTTGAAAATGTCTTGCCGATGGTTCCAGCCGGTGCGGCTATTTATAATATGATATTGGAGTGAGAATGAGAAGGGTTATTTCTGCAATTGTATTAAATGAACACGGGGTTTTAAGCCGTATAGTTGGGCTATTTTCAGGGCGTGGGTACAATATAGACTCTTTGACTGTAGCTCCTGTGCCAGAGAGTGAATTTTCTAGAGTTACGATCACCACAAGTGGCGATGCTAGGGTATTTGAGCAGATAGTTAAGCAACTTCACAAACTCATACCAACTTATAAAGTTATAGATGATAGTGGCGAATATGTAGAAAAAGAGATGGCGCTTATCAAAATTTCGCTAAATGAGGATTTTAGCGGACTTGATGCGATACTCAAATCATATAACGCTATAGTAGCTAACGCAAATGAACAATACATAATAGTAATGGGCTGTGATAACTCTGCTAGAATTGATTGTTTTATTAAAGTTATGAAAAAATATAACCCAATACAAATAGTCCGAAGCGGCTCAGTAATGATGGAAGTATGATGAAATTAAGTCAAATTTACTCTATTTTAGGATTAGAATTTAGCGGTGATGATATCGAGATTGTCTCTCTTAGCTCCTTAGCGTTAGCTCAAAGGGCTCAAATGAGCTATTGCGATTCACCTAAAAATACAAAATATCTAGCTGATTGTAAGGCTGGTGCCGTGCTAGTGAGTAAAGATATGGTTGATATGGTAAAGAGTAGGGCGGTTGTGGTAGAAAATCCCCATCTTGCTTTTGCTATCTTATCAAAGCACTTCTCAAAGCCATTGATTAGAGAATTCAAACCATCAAATATAGATGAGAGCGTAACTATAATGCCAAATGCCTATATAGGAAGTGGCGTAACTATCGGCAAAAATAGCCTAATAATGCCCGGAGTATATATAGGTGATAATGTAACAATCGGCAATGATTGTATAATCCACCCAAATGTTACAATCTACGCTGATAGCGTGATCGGTAATGAGTGTATAATTAACGCAAATTCAGTTATCGGTAGTGATGGTTTTGGCTACGCACATACCAAAACTGGCGAACACATTAAGATATATCACAATGGATGGGTAATCTTAGAAGATTGCGTAGAAATTGGCGCTTGTACCACGATAGATAGGGGAGTTTTTGAGCCGACAATTGTGCGTAAATACTCAAAAATTGATAATCTAGTCCAAATAGGCCACAACTGCGAAATCGGCTATGGCAGTATCTTGGTCTCTCAAGTTGGTTTAGCAGGTAGCACTAAGCTTGGTCGCAATGTAATAATGGGCGGTCAAAGCGGAACCGCAGGGCATCTAAGCATAGGTGATTTTGCTAAGATCGCTGGGCGTGGCGCTGTATCAAAGAGCGTTGAAGGCTCTAAAGAGTATGGCGGATATCCACTTATGGAGCTTAAAGAGTGGTTTAAAACTCAAGCTAGATTTTTGCGTGAATTTGGCAATAAAAATAGTAAGAAGGATCAATAGATGGAAAATAAAGATATGTTTATCAATCGTGAGCTATCTTGGCTTAGATTTAATTCTAGAGTTTTAGCACAATGTAATAAAGATCTTCCACTATTAGAAAAGCTGAAATTTATAGCGATATATTATACAAATTTAGATGAATTTTATATGATTAGGATAGCTGGGCTTAAGCAGTTATTTGCCGCTGGTATAGTAGTGAGCGGTAGTGATGAGATGACGCCTTTGGATCAGTTAAGAGAGATTAGAAAATATCTAAAAGATGAACAAGATATCTTAGAAGCATACTACAAAGATACAGTAAGCAAGCTTGCCGAACAAGGGCTACATATCCAAAATTATGAAGAGTTAAATGATGAAGTCAAGGCTAGGGCAGATGAGTATTTCTTCTCAAATATCTTACCTGTGATAGTGCCTATCGCTGTAGATCCTACTCATCCATTTCCGCATCTTAATAATCTTAGTTTTACTCTGGCTGTGAAGCTTTGTGATGATGCGCATCCTGAGATTGTTAAATTTGGGATGATTAGGATTAGTAGAGTGTTGCCTAGATTTTACTATGCTGGTGATGGGATTTATGTGCCTATTGAGAGCATAGTCCATAGGCACGCTGAAGAGATATTTCCGGGTTATAGATTGCTTAGTAGCTGTGCGTTTAGGGTTACTAGAAATGCTGATATGGTTATAGAAGAAGAAGAGGCTGATGATTTTATGCTTATTTTAGAACAGGGGCTAAAACTTCGCCGAAAAGGTGCGTTTGTAAGATTACAAATAGACTCTGGTTGCGATCCTGAAATTTTAGATTTTCTAAATTTACATATGAAAATTTTCTATAAAGATATATATGAGTATAGTATTCCTTTAACTCTTGGGTCGCTTTGGCAAATTATATCTGATAAGGAATTTTCACATCTTTTATTGCCGCCATATACGCCTAAAACTCTACCACCATTTGGTCAAAATGTCTCTATGTTTGATGCCATTGATAAAGAAGATGTGTTGTTGTTTCACCCGTATGAGAGCTTTGATCCGGTGACTCAATTTATCAAAGAAGCAGCCAAAGATCCAAAAGTTATATCTATTAGAATGACCCTTTATAGAGTTGAGAAAAACTCAGCTATAATTCAAGCATTAATAGATGCAGCTAATGAAGGCAAACAAGTTACTGTAATGGTGGAGTTAAAAGCTAGATTTGATGAAGAAAATAACCTTCATTGGGCAAAAGAACTTGAAAATGCCGGCGCTCATGTGATTTATGGAATCACTGGGTTTAAAGTCCATGCTAAGGTTAGCCAAGTTATACGCCAAGTTGGGGATAAACTGAATTTCTATATCCATCTAGGCACTGGTAATTACAATGGAAGTAGCGCAAAAATTTACACAGATATTAGCTATTTTACTTCAAGAGATGATCTAGCTAAGGATACAACTACATTTTTCCATATTCTATCTGGATTTAGCAAAAATCGTAGATTAAATGAGCTATCTATGTCGCCAATGCAGATTAAAGAGCGTGTAATAGCAATGATCAAAAACGAAGCCAAAATGGGTAGTGAGGGTAGAATCATAGCTAAGATGAATGCTCTAGTAGATAGCGATGTTATCAAGGCTTTATATGAAGCTAGCAATGCTGGAGTACAGATAAATTTAATAATCAGAGGTATATGCTGCCTTCGCCCAGGTGTGCTAGGAATGAGCGAAAATATCAAGGTTAGATCGATAATCGGTAAATACCTTGAACACGCTAGAATATTCTATTTTAAACACTCTAATCCTAAATTTTATATAAGTAGCGCTGATTGGATGCCTAGAAATTTAGAAAGAAGATTAGAGCTTATGACGCCTATTACAGACTCTGTATCTCAAGGCAAATTGGGCGAAATTTTACGCTTACAAATCCAAGATAATGAGTTAGCATTTGAATTAGGTAGCGATGGAGAGTATAGCAGTGTGGTAAGAGCTCCAAATGAAAAAGCGATAAATAATCACGAATTTTTCGAAGGTTATCTAAATAAAATCTTTAAAACAATGAAAAAATCAAGCGATCAAGATAAGGTTCAAATCTTAGCTTCAAAACTCTTTAAAGAGAGCTAATAGTCCTTGCTTAAAGCAAGGCTATTTCAGCTAGTATTTATAAGATTTTTGCTAGAATTCCCGCCAAATTTTAAATTTTTTAAGGATATAAAGGCTATGAGCTGTCCCATGTGTGCTTGCTTATAATACTATTTCTAAGGCTTTATATAAAGATAAATTTCTATTTTTAGTTAGTTTGCAGCTCTCATTTATAAACGCTATATCATATTTGGTCTTTATGGTTGCTTTCCCTATACATTGTAACTGCATATTTAGGCGTAAAACTCGTATAGCACTACTGAAATTAAAAAAATTTTATTTTAGTGATTTTAGTCAATTTTATAGATTTCATGGATTGCGGCCTCCGCTTGTTTTCTTCGAGATGCGCGACTTTATTGATGGTAGAATTTAAATTTAATTTTTTAAAATAATTATATTAAGGATAATAATATGTCAAAAAGTTTTGTAACAGGATTTCCTAGAATCGGAGAACAAAGAGAGTTAAAATTCGCCCTTGAGAATTTCTGGGCTGGTAAAAGTAGCTTTGGTGAAGTCCAAAAGGTAGCTAGCGAGCTTAAAAAACGCCACTGGGGATATCAGCTAGAGGCTAAAGTTGATTTAATCAGTGTTAATGACTTCTCATATTATGATTTAATGCTTGATAATATCATAACTTTTGGCGCTATTCCGCCACGCTTTAATGGACTCAGTGGCTATGATCTATACTTCTCAATGGCTAGAGGAAATGCTAATAGCGTAGCTATGGAAATGACAAAATGGTTTAATACAAACTACCATTATATCGTCCCTGAACTTAGCCGTGATACCAAATTTAAATTAGATAGTAGCAAGATTGTCGCAGAATATAAAGAGGCCAAAGAAGCTGGCGTAGATAATGCTAAGATAAATTTAATCGGCCCTATTACATTTTTAGCACTTAGTAAAACAACAGATGGGAGTAACGCATTTGATCATCTTGAGAGCTTGAAAGATGAGTATATCAAACTAATTAATGAGCTTTCAAAACTCGATAACGAAGTTATAATCCAAATTGATGAGCCGATATTTGTAACTGATAAAGCTAGTGAATTAGCTGGTAAAATAGTCCCGATTTATGACGCTTTAGTCACTGCTGCAAATAATGTTAAAATCATATTTATGACCTATTTTGAGCATGCTAATGAAGCTGTTGAAGAGGTAGTTAAAAGCAAAATTTGGGCTATTGGTTTGGATTTTGTCCATGCCTCTTCACAAGATAAAGCTCTTAAAATACTATCTAAGAGCGATAAGGTGCTTTTTGCTGGCTTGATAGATGGTAGAAATGTATGGGTTAGCAACCTTGATGCTAAGGCTCAAATCGTAAATAAGATAAAAGAGTTTATCCCAGATGATCGCCTATATATCGGCACTTCGTGTTCGCTTTTACATGTTCCATATACTTTAAAATATGAAGAGAATTTAGCTATAAAAGAGTGGCTAGCCTTTGGTGTTGAGAAGCTTACCGAGCTTAGACTTCTTAAAAAATTGGTAAATGGTGGTGATTTTTGTGAGATTGGTAACTCATTGATTGAGGCTAATCGCTCAGCAGTCGCTTCAAGAAAAACTTCAGAATTAATCAATGATATTAATGTCCAAAATAGGGTAAAATCACTAAATAAATTTGATAGAGATACAGCCTATGAAGAGCGTATTAAAATCCAAAAAACCGCCTTTAATCTACCTGAACTTCCTACCACTACAATAGGTAGCTTCCCACAAACTCCAGAGCTTAGACAAGTCCGAAACGCATATAAAAAATCTCTAATCACAAAAGAGTCATATGAGAGTGAGATTAAAAAATATATTGATGATTGTATCAAATTCCAAGAAGAGTGCGGATTGGATGTATTAGTCCATGGTGAGCCTGAGAGAAATGATATGGTTGAGTATTTTGGCGAACAGCTAAAAGGCTACGCATTCAGTGCTAATGGTTGGGTTCAAAGCTATGGTAGTAGGTGCGTTAAGCCACCACTTCTTTTTGGTGATGTGAGTCGCCCAGCACCTATGACTGTGGATTGGATCACATACGCTCAAAGCAAAACTTCAAAGATTATGAAAGGTATGCTAACAGGCCCTGTAACTATCCTAAATTGGAGCTTTGTTAGAGATGATAAACCAAGAAGTGAGATAGCTAAAGAGCTTGCGCTTTGTATCTATGATGAGATTGATGATTTACAAAAAGCTGGTATTAAGATAATTCAAGTTGATGAAGCAGCATTTAAAGAGGGGTATCCACTTCGCAAAGAGAATATCGCAGCATATGAAAAATTCGCCGTTGATTGCTTTAAATTAAGCGTTAGCGTAGCAAAAGCATCTACGCAGATTCACACACATATGTGCTATTCTGAATTTAATGATATCATTAAAACTATTGAAGCAATGGATGCCGATGTAATCAGTATCGAGACAGCAAGAAGTGGTAATGAGCTATTAAAAATCTTTAAATCAGTTGGCTACAAACAAGAGGTTGGTCCAGGTGTCTATGACATACATAGTCCTAGAATTCCTACGGTCGAAGAGATAGCAACTCAAATCAACGCTCTTTTAGAGGTATTACCTAAATCTCAGCTATGGATCAATCCAGATTGCGGATTAAAAACACGCAAATGGCAAGAGGTAAAACCTAGCTTAGAAAATATGGTAAAAGCGGTTAAAATTGTCCGTATGAGTTAATTTATTTACAGAGCTAACTTCGGTTGGCTCTATTAAATAAATTTGGAGTTATATGCTAAAAGATAAGATAAAACAAGGAAAATCCGGAATCATTCTATATGGTCTTACACCACCTAAGATTAGTTTAAGCTCAGATAAAGCTAAAGAGATTGCTCTTAAGCAACTTCAAAGGCTTGAAGGGATAAAGATAGATGGCCTAGTAATCTATGATTTACAAGATGAGAGTAGTCGCAACTCAGATAATAGGACATTTGAATTTGTCCGCACTATAAATCCTGAAATTTATGCCAAAGATTATTTACAAAATCGATATGAAGCTGTGATATATAAAGCAGTTGGGAATTATGATAGAGATGAATTTAGGGATTTTTTGCTTACTTATAGTAGTGCTATAAGCGTATTTGTGGGCGCAAGTTCAGCCAACGATACTCCAAAACTAAGCCTAAATGAAGCCTATAAAATGAAAAAAGAGATAGCAAATAGCCTAACTCTTGGCGGTATATGTATCCCAGAAAGACATATGAAAAAGCACAATGAAGATCTGCGTGTAGCATCCAAACGCCTTAAAGGATGTGAGTTTTTCATCACTCAAGCGGTTTATGATATCGAAACTGCGAAGAGATTTTTAGATGATTTTGCGGCATTAGGGATCAAAAATACTCCGATAATCTTCACTTTCACGCCTTGTGGCAATGAAAAGACATTAGAATTTATGCAGTGGCTAGGAGTATCTATAAGTGAATTATCTAAGCGTAGAATCTTTGATAGTAATGATCCATTAGAAAACTCTGTAAAATTAAGCCTTGATATGTTTGAGTTTTTATACAAATATGGCCAGACAAAGGGCGTTAGCGTAGGGGCAAATGTAGAGAGCATATCCACTAGAAAAATAGAGATAGAAGCATCGATCAAGCTTTTAAAAGGGATTATCTCAATGATAGAAAATGACTCATCAGAAAATACCAAAAGCAAAATTCAAAGCGCTTCTAGATTTGATGAGTAGTGCTTAAAAATCTATTTTAAAATTTAAATTTTAGCTATTATTAGATTAAATTATCTTATATATTTAAATTTCTTATATAATTAAATCAAATATAATAAATCTCTTCTATAGATATTTTTTATAAGTGAATAATATAATATTTATAAAAAATAAAATAATAGAAAGAAATATAGAATAAATTTATATATTCTTAATAATATTAATATAAATTTAAATTAATATTTTAATAAAAAAAATTATTGATTAATCCTTATAATTGAGATAGAATTAGGGTCAAATTTAATAAGGAGAGAAGATGAAAAATCAAGATCTTTTAAAGAGATACTATAAATTTATCTCTTTTAGAAATAGATTTTGCGTTTTGATGAGTTGCGGAATTTTTGCTATATTTTTCGCTTTTATACTAGCTATTGGTTTTTATCCTGATATTTTAGGATACAAAATAGGATCTAGCTCTGTTACTCTTGGGATAATTTGTGGTGTATCAATAATAATCATTGCTATATTATCCACTGGAGTTTATACTCTATTTGCAAATAAATATTTTGATAAGGAGCAAATGCAAATTATTGAAATACTAAAATCAAATGGTAAATTAGATAACGCTCAAAAATATGGTATAAAGGGGTTAGAATGAGAGTATTTATAATATCACTACTATTTTTTGCCTATTCTTATGGGGCTAGCTTAGATTTAGATGGAGCAAAAAGTGAGCTAAATATTGTAGCAATTGTGATGTTTGCTATCTTTGTCTTAGCTACGCTTGGTATCACATATTACTCCAATAAGCTTTCAAAATCTGCTTCTGGATTTTACACCGCTGGTGGCAATATCACTGGATTTCAAAATGGTATGGCGACAGCCGGGGATTATATGAGTGCGGCTAGCTTTTTGGGGATCGTGGGGATTGTATTTCACAGCGGTTTTGATGGGCTTGTATATTCAATAGGTTGGCTTGTAGGTTGGCCTATTGTGCTATTTTTGATAGCAGAAAAGTTCAGAAATCTAGGCAAATTTACATTTTCAGATATTATTGCCTATAGATTAGATGAAAAGCCTGTAAGGATAATCTCAGCAATTAGCGGACTTATACTTATTGTATTTTATCTTATAGCTCAAATGGTTGGTGCTGGGAGTTTGATACAAGTTCTTTTTGGGTTGCCTTATGAGATAGCAGTAGTCATCGTAGGCATTATGATGATACTATATGTGGCTTTTGGTGGTATGCATGCTACTACTTGGGTGCAGATTATTAAGGCTGGATTATTGCTAGGTGGGGCTACTTTTATGGCTATTATGATAATTTATCGCTCTGAGTTTAATCTTGGCTTATATTTTGATTTGGCTATTGCAAATCATCCTAACGGAGAAGATATTATGAAGCCTGGTGGTTTATTAGCTGATCCTATATCTGCTATATCTTTAGGACTTGCTTTGATGTTTGGTACTGCTGGATTACCTCATATTTTGATGAGATTTTTCACGGTCAAGGATGCCAAAGAGGCTAGGAAATCTGTATTTTATGCTACTGGGTTTATAGGATATTTTTATATCTTAACCTTTATTATAGGTTTTGGGGCTATTGCATTTTTGCTTGGTAATCCTGAATTTATAGGTAGTGATGGGAAATTTAATGGTATAGCAAATATGGAAGCTATAGAGCTATCTAAAGTGCTAGGTGGAGATATATTTTATGGATTTATCTGTGCTGTAACCTTCGCTACTATCTTAGCTGTGGTGGCTGGACTTACTATATCTGGAGCTGGAGCTATCAGCCATGACTTGTATGTAAATGTTTGCAAAAATGGACAATGCGATGCAAAACAAGAGATGAAAGTAACTAAAAGAGCTACAATAGCCTTGGGATTGTTAGCAATTGTGCTTGGTATGGCCTTTGAGGGACAAAATGTAGCTTTCATGGTTGGACTTGCATTTAGTATAGCAGCTAGTGTGAATTTCCCTATAATTTTGCTTTGTATATATTGGCGTGGGCTTAGCACAAAAGGTGTATTTTATGGTGGCTTGATAGGACTATTGGGCGTAATTAGTCTAGTTATATTAAGCCCTAGTATTTGGGTAAGTGTGCTTGGATTTGAAAATGCTATTTTCCCTTATAACTATCCTGCGATATTTAGTATGCCTATTACATTTGTAGCTATCTATATCATATCAAAACTAGATAACTCACAAAGGGCTAAAATGGATAGAACTGGATTTGAGGCTCAAGATTTTAGAGCACAAACTGGCATTGGCGCTAGTGGAGCTGTATCACATTAATAGAGTAGGGGAGTGCGCCAATCCCCTATTTATCACACTTTTAATAATGATCTTATATTCTATTCTTTAAAAATTCATATCAAATATCTACTAAACAGATTTATCAAATTTAAGTTATGCTAAGATAGAAATTTAGCTTTAAAATTTAGCCTAATCAAAGCCAAATTTAGGCTCTATAAATATATAAATTATGGTTTTAAATTCGTATTTATAAATAAAAATCAAAGGTATTGAATCAAATATTTTAATATTTCAATCTATAAATTGTCAAATAATTATCATCATATTTATATATTTTATATTGGAAACTATTTGCCAAGATAAAGTATGTTGTAAATTAAAGATAGATAAATATAATTAAATTTAAGCTACCAAAGATTGAGATTAGTTGAAACATAGATAAAGCATTGGATAAATTAATATGAATTTAGCCACAATATTGATTGATAATTTTGGAGTATTGAATTAAATATTTTAATATCTCAATCCATAAATTGTCAAATAATTATCATCATATTTATATATTTTATATTGAAAACTATTTGCCAAGATAAAGTATGTTGTAAATTAAAGATAGATAAATTTAGTTAAATTTAAGCTACTAAATATTGAGATTAGTTAAAAACATAGATAACGATTAGTTAAAAACATAGATAAAGCCTTGGATAAATTAATATGAATTTAGCCACAATATTGATTGATAATTTTGGAGTATTGAATCAAATATTTTAATATCTCAATCTATAAATTGTCAAATAATTATCATCATATTTATATATTTTATATTGAAAACTATTTGCCAAGATAAAGTATTTTGTAAATTAAAGATAGATAAATATAATTAAATTTAAGCTACCAAAGATTGAGATTAGTTGAAAACTATGAATTTAGCCACAATATTGATTGATAATTTTAGTTTTAAAATATATATTTTTATATTGATTAATGTCCATTAAAATTAATTGATTTTGTATAAATATCATAGATGTCAAGCTAGATATAGATCTAGGCAAATTTGATTAAAAAAGTAAAATTCAAACTATTTTATATATTTAGTATTGAAAACTATAATTTTCAAACTAAAATAAATTTAGCAATTTCCAACCTATTTTTATATATTAATATATCGATTTTACCATATTTTAATTGACTTTACCTTTTGTATGATAGTAATTTATCCATAAAATTTAAGGTGAAATATTTGACTTTTGTATGTGTATTATTTTATGTAAAATTATACTATATAAAAAGATATAAATTTTGAATGCAAAAATTAAATTTAGCTTAATATATTTAAAAGTATGATTAAAAATAGAAAGAAAGTAATCTTAATTGAATTTTTCTAATATTACGCCACATTCTATGTGGTTAGTATGGACAAATTGATCAAAAATGGCAAATTTAACCACCTTGTGAGTTTGTGATAAAATATTTAGGTTATCTCTAAGTGTATGTGGATTACACGAAATATAGATAATATTATCAATCCCGCTCATAAATTTTAGCACACTATCCTCGCACCCAGCACGAGGTGGATCGACTAATATATGGCTAAATTTATAACTATCTAGATCTACACCACGCAATCTTTCAAACTCTCGCTCTTTAGCCATTGCGCTCATTATCTCAGCAGCACTTAAGCGAACAAATTTAATATTGCTTACGCTATTTAATTTACAATTTTCAAGAGCCATATTGATTGAGCTTTTTGAGATTTCAGTAGCTAAAACTTGATTAAATTTAAAACTAATAGGTAAAGTAAAGTTACCATGACCGCAATATAATTCTATTAAATCAGCCCCACCCATAATCCCATCTACAGCCCATGAAATCATCTTTTCATTCATATTTCTATTTGGCTGGATGAAGGCAGTATCACTCATAGTATAGTAAAATTTACGCCCATTTACCATCAATATCTCATCGATATTTACATTGCCAAATTCTAGCTTCACTCCCCTACTTCTAGCGATCAAGCCGATTTCTAATCTGCTTTGTAATCTTGCTAGATTATCATAAATTTGATCTATATCCTTATGATACAAAAGTGTTGCCACCAAGCTTTTAGCCGAACTGATAAACTCCACACCAAATAGCCGCCCCACTAAAGCCTCATCATCTTTAATAGCATTTAGCAGTCTAGGCATTAAATTTGATATTTTCAAATCCACTATTTGACAGCTATCAATTGGCAATTTTTGAGAATTAACCCCACGCATACAGTAGCTTATATCGCCATCTTCATGCCAGATACCAAACTCCGCCCTACTCCTAAATCCAACTTCATTTGATTGAAAAAATTCAAATTCCCCGCTATAAAACTTTCCAAAAAGCTCTTTTATCTTAGCGATTTTTAGCTTCTTTTGCTCATTATAGCTAATCGTTAAGGCGCAACTACCACATTTATGTAAATATTTACAATCCACGCCCTACTCTTTTTCAAAGAAAAATCCAGCCCAACTCTGCGTCGTAGGCATAACTTCAAGGCTATTTATATTGACATGTTTAGGTAAATTTATACAATCAAGCACGATTTTTGCTATATCATCAGCTTCAAGGTAGCTTGTCCCATCATATACTGCATCGCTTTTTTGCTCATCTCCTTTGTATCTTACTAGGCTAAATTCAGTCTTAGCAATGCCAGGAGCAATCTCTGTAACCCTTATATTATCACCCTTTAAGTCATTTCTAAGATTAAAGCTAAATTGCTTTACAAAAGCCTTGGTAGCACCATATACATTCCCACCAGGATATGGCCACTGACCAGCTACGGAGCCAAGATTAAATATATAGCCACTTTTTCTCTTAGTCATAATAGGCAAAACGGCCTTAGTAGCGTATAAAAGTCCCTTTATATTGGTATCAATCATAGTCTCAAAATCATCTAAACTCGCCTCATTAACCCTCTCAAGCCCAAGGGCAAGCCCAGCATTATTAATCAAAATTTCAATATCTCTATACTCACTTGGTAGCTCATCAACGGCTTTAAATAGAGCATTTTTATCCCTAATATCACAAGCAATTATATGAGAATTTGGCAATTCATCTGCTAAATTCTCTAGCCTATCTTTACGGCGACCAAGCAAGATTAGCTTATAACCATCTTTAGATAAAGCCCTAGCCATCGCCTCCCCAAAACCAGAAGTAGCTCCAGTTATAAAAGCTGTATTTTTCATATCTATCCTTTAAATTTTATCATTTTGTGGTATGAAAAGTTGATAATTATCATCTAATATATAGTAAAGGCGTTTTATATCTTTAGAGAATATCGCTCCAAATTTATTATCCAAAATTTTATTACTAAAGCTTAAAAATTGTAAAATATCATCACTATTACGCAACTTTAAAAGCGGATTAATATCATCATTTATTATATTTACCTTTTTATTAAAGATTTTAGAAAGACTCTTAAAATGCTCTATAACCTTTTTGCTATCATTATCAATTTTAGTATCAAAATGATAAAAATCGATACTAAAATCTAGCTGCTTACAGCAGTCCATTATCACGCTAGAGTTGCTCTCGGCATCTGTTTTATCACCTAGTATTACACCTTTTTTTAATATTTTAAATCCATTTTTTCCTATTTTTAAAATAGGCACTTTAAGGGCTTCAAAACCTCTTTTATAGTGGTTAAAGACCTTGCTATTAGTGATTACTAAGCCTATATCAAGCTCATTCATCTTAGATTTATTAATCGAAATTTTAGTGCTAAAATAGTCAATATCTATAAATATTTTATTAGATTTTAGCTCTTTTATACGGCTAAAATTAGAGCATAGAGTCGGATTTATCACCTTTATAAAAAGCTTTTTATTATTTAATCTATTATGAAGTTCGATAGTATCATCTATGAGTAGATCTATCTCATTTTTACTCATAAATTTCATATCTAACTCTAAATATATATTGTTTCCAAATGGATTTGGGAATTGACCTGGCTCCTTTTTAATCGCACGAAAAACGCTTTCTAAAATTCTAGGCTCCCCTACGATTAAAAGTGTATCATTTGGCATTATTAAATCATCAGCAGTAGCGATGGTGTAGCTACCTTTTCTATATATCATAGCTATTTTCCACCGCTTTTTACGGATATTTCCTACATGTCTATAGGCGTAGCTACTACCATTTGGGACTTGAACCTCCATAATCTCGCCTACCCCCATGCCTATATTATCAGCGATAACTGGCACATCTGGTAAAAAATCCATAAATCTAGAGCTTAAAATTTTCCTAGCATCAATGATAGATATATGATTATCACCGCTAAAATATCTACCCATACCCCATAAATCCAGCACATCCATATCTAAATTTGGGTAAATTTGACGCAGATTTTCGCATACGCATTTTATGTCAAATTCATTTTGCATTATCACCATAGCTTGTTCAAATTCGCTCTTTAAATGTAGCTTTAGCTTACCAAGACTAGTTGGATCAAAGTTATAAAATATAAAATTTTCAAAATTCACATCCCAGCTAGGGATAGTCTCTTCATTATAGGTTATTACTGTATAGTTATGTAAGGCGTTATTTTTGCTATTAAATAATCTCTCAAGGAAATTTTTAGCCAAAATTCCATCAGCAATAATCAAAATATTTTTCATCAACTCTCCATAAAAAATGGTTATCTTAGCATAATTGAAATTTAAAAAAGATAAAAAGCGATTAAATTTGATTTTGTCCTTTAAATATCCTAAATTCTAAGCAAGATTTTGATAAAATTATGCTAATTAAATAAGGATTTATATGGAATTTAAAATAGACAAAATAAGCCAAAACGCAAGAGCTTGCACCATCAAAATGGCTCACGGCATAATTCAAACTCCAGTGTTTATGCCAGTTGGCACACTTGGAGCGATTAAGAGTCTTGATGCGGTAGATATGAGCGAAATTTTAGACGCTAAGATAATTTTAGCAAATACATATCATCTCTATTTACGCCCTACTAGCAAGGTTGTTAAGGGATTTGGCGGACTTCATGGATTTAGTGGATTTGATAGAAATTTTCTAACTGATAGCGGTGGATTTCAAGCTTTTTCTCTCTCTCATCGCTCTAAGGCTGATGAAAATGGGATTAAATTTAAAAGTCATATAGATGGTAGTTTGCACTATTTTACACCAAAAAGTGTGCTAGATACGCAGTATGATTTAGGCAGTGATATTATGATGATTTTAGATGATTTAGTGGCTCTTCCAGCGACAAAAGAACGCATAGAACTAAGCCTAAAACGCACGATAAAATGGGCCAAAGAGGCTCAAATGTATCACAAAGCTCAAAAAGCAAATGGAGTTGGCGCTCATCAAAATCTCTTTGGTATCATACAAGGCGGGACTGATTATAAAGCTAGAAAAGAGTGCGCTACGGCGCTATGTGATATGGATTTTGATGGATTAGCCATAGGTGGATTAAGTGTGGGTGAGTCAAATGAGCAGATGTATGATACAGTTCAAGGCGTTATGCCATATATCGACCCAAATCGCCCTAGGTATCTAATGGGCGTTGGTACCCCAGAGGATCTAGTAGAAAATGTAAGTCGTGGGGTGGATATGTTTGATTGCGTGATGCCTACAAGAAATGCTAGAAATGGGACTTTATTTACTAGTTTTGGTAAGCTCAATATCAAAGCGGCTGCTTTTATAAACGACCATGAGCCAATCGACCAAGAGTGCCAGTGCTATACTTGTAAAAGATACTCTAGGGGCTATCTAAATCATCTATATAAGGCTAGAGAGCTTACATTTTTTAGACTAGCAAGTTTGCATAATCTACACTACTATCTAAATTTAATGAAGCAAATAAGAGAGGCGATAATGGCTGATAAATTTGCTGAGTTTAGGAGTGAATTTTATGCGAAAAGAGCGTAAATAATCTGATTTAAACCATTTTTAAAATGGTTTTATCAATTTCATTAAATCCTTGATTAAAAAACTCCCTACTAGGCTCGGCGTAAAACTCATAATCAAAAATTTTAGTTCTTAAACTATGTAGATATAATCTATTAGAGCTACTTTTGGCATACTTCTCATCACCCAATACACCAAATCCACTACTAGCTAAATGCACCCTAATCTGGTGAGTTCTACCTGTTTCTATATCTACTTTTAATAGTGATTTTTTGCCTTCGACTGCTATTGGGGCGATATGCGTGATGGCTGATTTACCATTTTTTAAATCAATCTTTGCGAATGCTCCAGATCTTGTTTTTATGGTAGTTAGTGGCTGATTAATTGTCAAATTTTCACACACTATCCCCTTAACAATTGCTAAATAGGTTTTTTTCACCCTATTTTGCGAAAACTCCCTAATAGCCCTTTGCTGGAAATCATCATTTTTATATAGCATTATTACTCCGCTAGTCTCCTTATCCAAGCGATTTAATAGTGGGAATTTAAACATTTCAGCAATCTTTTGGCTTGTGATAAATGGCGGTTTATTTACTGCTATGATATTTTCATCTTCAAAAATTTTCACTGGTTTGGCTAGTTTTGTTACCTTAAATTTAGCACTCTCTTTTAAAAGTCCTCTAGCAAGCATAACTCTTTGACCGCCTACGCTTACAAGCCCAGCATCTATCATTGCTTTTGCTTCACTATTTGAAATTCCCTCTTGAATGGCTAAAAGTTTATAAGCTTTTTGCATATTTATCCTTTTATCTCTTTTATTATCTTATCCATATCGCATATATTTATAATTTTAGTGCTTTTTAAATTTGAGTTTATCTTCTCCCACACATTTTCATATGAGCAAAACTCAATCCCGCTTACTGCTTTATATAGGTCTTTTTGATTATGGATATACTCTCCGCTTAGAATTTTACAGCCAAACTGAGCCGCCTCTATAGGATTATGCCCTCCAATGCCATATTCAAAGCTGCCACAAAGCACGACAATATCGGCAATTTGATATAAATTCACTAGCTCCCCAAGAGTATCAATTAGAATAATTTGCGATCTTAACCCCATATTATCGCTAAATTTCTCAAAGCTCATATCGCTTTTAATGCTATCTTTGATAATTTTACACACTTCAGCAAATCTCTCAGGGTGCCTTGGAGCGATAAAAAGCTGATCATTTGGGCTTAAATTTAAATTTTTAAGCAAATTTATCTCTTCATTTTGATGAGAGCTAGCTATTACTATAACTCTTTTATCTAGCTTTACATAGTTTTTAGATGGCTTTGGTAGATTAGCTGATTTTATATTGCCAACAACCTTAATATTTTTTGCCCCAAGCGTAGCTAAACGCTCTTTATCCAAATCGCTTTGAGCTAGCACCAAATCAACATATTTAAAAAGCCATCTATAGTAGAATTTAAATCTTAGATAATTTTTATAACTTTTATCGCTAATTCTAGCGTTTAAAAGCACCGTTTTTGATCCATTTGATTTAGCAACTTTAAATAAATTTAGCCACAACTCAGCTTCAAAAACTATCAAAACATCTGATCTGCTTAGCCAAAAAGGTAAAAAACACTCAAAAGGCAAAAATCTACAATCAGCGTATTTACTAGCATAGTCAAATCCAGTTTGAGTAATCACGCTAACCCTACAATCACCCAAACGCCTTACTAAAGGCTCAATAGCACGAGCTTCACCAAGACTACAAGCGTGGAAGTGGTATTTGGCTAATTTTGGTTTTGGATTTTTGATTAAAAAAAATCTTGCCCTTATACTACGGATAAACTTCTGCTTAAAACTTAAAAGCCATAAAAACGGCGAACAAATCCCAAGCAAAAGTGCCGTAAATAGAGTATATATCACTCCTGTGTAGTCTCTTTATAGAGAATTCTACCACAATGTGGGCAAGTTGTGATATCATCACTTTTGATAATATGAGCATAAGTCTTATCATTTATCTTCATAAAACAGCCATAACAAGCCTGTTTTCTCACTGGCACAACGGCTGTATTTTTAGCCCATTTACGAATTTTTTCATAAAATGTAAGAATTTTTTGATTCATATCAGCTAATAGCTTCTCTTTTTGATCATAAATTTTACTTCTTTCATCATCAATAGCTTTTATCTCATCAGCAACTTCGTTACTTATACCCTCAAGGCTATTTTGAATTTGCGTTTTTTTCATCTCAAGCTCAGATTTTAACTCATTTTTACTATCGATAATCCTCTCAAGTCTATTAATCTCTTCATTAGCTGCTTCAAGCTGATCTTTGGCTAAATCCTCTTCTAAATTTAGAGCTTTTATCTCTTTTTCACTTTTTACTGCGGAAGTTTTTTTACTAATTTCTTTGATTTTAGCGTTAAATTCATTAATGTGAGAGTTTGTATTGGCAATTTGAGCTTTTAATTCTGATATTTCATTATCAACTTTTTCTATATTTTCATCTATAGCGATTATCTCATCTTTTTTAAGTTGTAAATTTCTATTAATGCTCTCAATTCTTGGTGCGTAACTATCTATTTTTTGGTCTATTTGCGATAAACTTACAAGTTGCTGTAGATATTTATTCATTGATTTCCCTTTAGTTATCTATATTCAAATGGATTTATTGAATTTGTGATTGTAGCAAAAAGATTAAATTTTTGCAAGTAAAATGCCAACGACTTCCCAAAATATCGCTCACTTTCAAAATGATTTATATCAATTAAGCTAAGCGAATTCTCATAAGATTCAAGTGCTGTGTGATACTTAAAGTCGCCACTTAAAAAGCAATCAGCCTCAAAGCTACCAATTAATTCACTCCCACTTCCAGTGCAAATTGCGGCCGTTTTTATAAATTCAGACCCCTTTACAACCCTTAAAGTTGGTAAATTTAATTTAGATTTTATCCTAGATACAAACTCTTCAAAGCTCTGATTTACCTCAAATTTAAGTATAAAATCGCCATATTGTTCATAATCTTGATAACCCAAAATCTCGCTTAAAACAAATTTATTTAAAACAACCTTATCATAATTAGTATGCATTGAGATTAGGCTAATATCCTTTTTAATCATCATTTTGATTAAATTTGATGGATATTTGCTACTATCAACTCTTTTTAATCCTTTAAAAATAAGCGGATGATGAGTGATAAAAAGCGTATTTGGCTTAGCACTAGCCACAATAGTGCTATCTAAATCCAAGCTAAGCACAATATCATCAAATTCATCACTCATACTACCTATGATTAATCCAGAATTATCCCAACTCTCTTGCAGTTCAAATGGCGCTATACTATCTAAAATAGCGTAAATTTCAGATATTTTCACCTATTTAAACTCTCTTTATAAGCCATAGCACAACCCTTAGCCAACTCTCTAATCTTAAGGATATAATCTTGCCTTTGCGTAACGCTAATTGCTCCACGAGCATCAAGCACATTAAAAGTATGTGCCGCAAGCATACAATAATCATAAGCTGGAAGTGCCAACCCATGCTCCAAAATCGCCTTACACTCATTAGAGTATGAGTCAAACCAATCAAAGAGCTTAGCAGTATCAGCTATTTCAAAGTTATATTTGCTAAATTCAAATTCGCTCTGTTTATGGACATCGCCGTAGGTTACTACATTTGAATTATGCTCATCCCAAATAATATCATAAACACTATCTTTATCTTGAAGATACATAGCTAGGCGTTCGATTCCATATGTTACTTCTGCGCTAACTACCTCACAAGGTATTCCGCCAACTTGCTGAAAATATGTAAATTGCGTAACCTCCATACCATCTAGCCAAACTTCCCAGCCTAAGCCCCACGCACCAAGAGTTGGGCTCTCCCAGTTATCTTCTACAAATCTAATATCATGTTTTTTAAGGTCTAATCCAAGCCTTTCTAAGCTTTTTAGATATAGCTCTTGGATATTTTTTGGGCTTGGTTTCATTATTACTTGAAATTGATAGTAGCTACCAAGTCTATTTGGGTTTTGACCATATCTACCATCGGTTGGACGGCGAGATGGAGCTACATATGCCACATTCCAAGGCTTATCTCCTAAAGAGCGTAAAAATGTAGCTTGATGATATGTCCCAGCGCCAGCTGGCATATCATATGGTTGGACGACAATGCAACCTTGCTCATTCCAATACTGCTGAAGAGTTAAAATTATCTGGCTAAATGTCATAAATTTCCTTTATTGTCATTAAAATTCTCTATTGCTTTATTCCACATTAGCTTATATTTTCTCTTTAAAAACTCAACCTCTTCTTGAGCCAATTTAAGCTGATTAGTAAGCGTCTCTACGGTTTTTCTATCTTCATCATATAGTTCTTGCATGGAGTATAAAGCCTCTTTGAGAAATTTATTCTCATTTCTAAGTGCATCTAGCGTCTCATCTTTAGCGTCTAAAACTTTTTCGTGTAAATTTAAAATAGTCCCAATGGTCTTTTCTACAAAGCTCTCTCCAGGCAAGGTATAAGGCTCCCCGCTTACTACCATCTCTCCATTGCTAGTTGGCACCACGCTCATAGTGCCTTCATTTGCCTCTATATAGACTATATCATTATCTATTTTTGTATTTAATGCACCTCTTTGGATCATGCCATCTACAACTTCTCGTTTTAAATGAACTAGCTGACAAAACTCATCAATGGCTAGATATGTTTTCATTTAGCACCACCTAGAAGCACCTCGATCTTTTTAGAATCTGCCTCTAATAATTTAGCTTGTTTCTCTCTATCTTCTTTTAATTTTATTGCTAAATTTTCATCAGTTAGGGCTAAAATTTGCATTGCTAAATACGCAGCATTTTTAGCTCCAGCCTTACCAATGGCTAGAGTTGCCACTGGTATGCCAGCTGGCATTTGAACTGTGGAGTATAGCGCATCTACGCCATTTACAGCTGATCCACCCATAGGCACACCAATAACTGGCTTAATAGTATAAGCCGATACCGCTCCAGCTAAATGAGCTGCCATACCAGCTGCACATATAAATAGAGCCGCACCCCTAGCATCGGCATCTTCTACATATTGATGAGTTCTAGCTGGGCTTCTGTGAGCTGAGCTAATAATCATCTCATATTTGACATCAAATTCCTCTAAAATCTTAGCCGTTTCACTAATAATCTCATAATCGCTCTTACTACCCATTATAATGCTTATAAATTTCATCTACTCTCCTTTTATAATCTCTTTACGCAAAAAACTAAACTCAGGCAAATTAGCAGGAAGCCTAATCTCATTCTCATTTCCACTATGAATTTCATCAAATTCTTTGCCTTTTGTGCTTATTAATTTTTTGAATTTTACATAGTATTTATCATCTTTTTTATAGATACTTCCTAGCTCATTCTCTACGCTATTTATCACAGCATTAACAGGAGCAAAGATCTCGTATTCATGCTTGGTATCTATCTTAAATTTGGTTTTAAAGCTAACCCCATCAGTGCTAATAGCATGGACTTGATGAGTGCCCTCTTCTATGCTATTTATATGATTTTGCGTATCTTCTCTCTCATAAGGCTTATGAATGAGATAGCCATCGCTAAAGCCTCTATTTTTAAGCGTATTTAGCTCAGCTTCATAAATTTCTGGACGGAAATTACCCGCTATAGTATCATCAATTGCCATCTTATAGGCTTTTGTCGCACAAGCAACATAATACTCGCTTTTTGTGCGACCCTCTATTTTTAGGCTATCTATGGCTTGGGTTTTAATGACTCTCTCTATATGCTTACTTAAATTTAGATCTTTAGAGTTCATTATATGTGTGCCATGCTCGCTCTCTTCTAGGCGAAATAACGCCCCATTATCTGGGCTTTTAGCGTATAATTCATAGTTAAATCTGCAATCATTAGCACAACTTCCACGATTGCTTAATCTACCGCTTTGGACTGCTGAGACTAGACATCTACCAGAGTATGCAAAGCACATTGACCCATGGCAAAATATCTCTAATTCTAAGCTTGGTATCATCTCTTTTATTAGCACCGCATCTTTTAGGCTCATCTCACGAGCAGCGACAATCCTACTAGCACCCATATCATAGTAAATTTGAGCATCTAGATAGTTCATCACATTAGCTTGAGTAGATAGATGTATCTCTATATTTGGAGCGATCTCTTTAGCAAGTTTCATAACCCCAGGCGTAGCGATTATAAAGGCATCAACGCCAAATTCGCTAATAGTTTTAATATGTTTTTTGAGATTATCAAGCTGAGTATTATATGGAAATCCATTTATTGTAGCGTAAAATTTTACCCCGCTTTTATGGGCTAATTTTACACCATATTCAAAGCTTTCAAGATTAAATTCCTTCGCACTTCTTTGACGCAAAGAGAAGTTACCTACACTAGCATAAACCGCATCAGCCCCATAAGCCAAAGCGATTTTAAGCTTGGTTAAATTCCCAGCTGGGCTTAAAAGTTCTGGTCTTTTCACTTTTTACTCAATGATTCAATTAAAGCTTCTATATCGGCGTTACTTACGACATCTTCGGTTGTAGTATCCCCATCTATATGAATAGCAGAGCCAACCCGCTTATCATCATCTATTTTACCTTCAAATAAGCTATTCATATATTTACTCAAAGCGCGCATTACATTAATAACTCTCTCTATTTTTTGACGATGAATATCTTGATATTGCATCATATCCATAGTCATCATAACTTCATCTTGTCCCATTTGAAGGCTATTTATCGTATCATCTAGCTTGGTATCTAAATTTTTATTAAGCTCTAAAAGCTCTTCAAATGCCGCTACATTAGGGAATTTAGAGTGTAGATTTTCAAATATTTCTAGATTTTTTGCTATACCAGCTTTTATATCATTTGATACGCCTTCAGCATCTGCGAAAAATCCACTAATAGTCTCAAGCTTATCAAACATCTCTGTGGCTTTTTTTTCTGAATCTTTCGTGACATCATCAAGCTGATGAACTACTTTGTGATCATCTGTCGGTGGCGGTGGTGGCCAAGCCGCAGTAGAGCTTACCCTATAATTATCATGCGTTATAATATGCCCATCATCTTGAACTACGCTATCAGCGTCTTCTTTTGAATTTGCCTCATTATCAAGACCAATCTTATCTATATCATCTATACTATTACCTAAATCGCTTAAATCATCAGCCATTAACGCATCTAACTCTTCTTGCGTCATAAGAACTCCTTAAGAACATAATTGCGTGATTGTATCTAAATTTATATAAATTTTGCTTTACATTATCAAATTCATATAAATTTCAAAAAAATATTTTAAATTTTGCTAATTTTAAGAAATGATTTAGTATAATTCTAACTCTTAAATTTAAAGTGCGCTCTTAGCTCAGCTGGATAGAGCATTTGATTGCGGTTCAAAAGGTCAGAGATTCGAATTCTCTAGGGCGCACCATTTTATTATTTTATTATCCAAATTTATATTTAATCTTTCATCTTGTATAATTATAAATATTATTGATATTTTCAAGGATTATTTATGATTGTAGATTTACATAACCACACCCCACTTTGTAATCACGCTACTGGGACGCCCATTGAGTATGCTAAGGCTGCGTTTAATCAAGGGTGTAAATATTATGGATTTAGCGACCACGCACCGATGAATTTTGATCAAAAATATAGAATGAGCTTTAAGGATATGGATGATTATAAAGAGTCAATTGAGATGGTTAAAGCTGAATTTAAAGGCAAGATGGAGATTCTTTTTGGCTATGAGGTGGATTATTTACCAGGATTTATAGATGAGCGAGTGATGGGAGCTAAGGTTGATTATCTCATTGGTTCGGTGCATTTTTTAAATGGCTGGGGATTTGATAATCCTGAGTTTATCGGAGAGTATAAAAATAGAGATATTGATCAAATTTATATAGACTATTTTAATGCTATCAAAGATATGGCAAGATATGGTAAATTCGATATAGTCGGTCATATTGATTTAATCAAAGTTTTTAACTATAAGCCTAAAAAAGATATTAAAATTATCGCTAGTGATGCTCTAAAAGAGATCAAAAAAAGCGGTATGAGTATCGAGCTAAATAGCGCTGGACTTCGCAAACCAGTGGGCGAAATTTACCCTGGAGATGAAATTTTGGAGATGATGAGTCAGATGGGTATTGATATTACTCTATCTAGCGATGCTCACTGCGTAGAACATGTTGGCTTAAATATGGATAAAACTATAGAAAAAGCTAAAAAATTTGGTTATAACGAGGTTGTAATATACCAAAATCGTGAGAAAAAAATGGTAAAAATTTAAAATAGTATAGATTTCAATATAAATTTAAAATTAAAATTGCTATTTTATGCTATAATGTGAAAATTTTAATTTTTAAGGAGTTTGCCTATGGGTAGATTTGTTAATAGCGTTAGCGAATTTTTCACATATTGTGATGAAAATGAGGTTAAATTTGTTGATTTTCGCTTTACTGATCTAAAAGGAACATGGCATCACGTATCATATAATATTAAAGCAATAAATGTAGATTCTTTTAAGGGAATTCCATTTGATGGTAGTTCAATTGATGCGTGGCAGCCTATACATAAGTCGGATATGATGCTTATACCTGATGTTGAGACTGCATTTTTAGATCCATTTACTGCCGATACAACAATCATCGTAATATGCGATGTATATGATATATATAAAAATGATCTATATGAGAAATGCCCTCGCTCAATCGCTAAAAAGGCTATGCAACACCTAAAAGATAGCGGAATTGGCGATGTTGCGTATTTTGGACCTGAAAATGAGTTTTTTGTCTTTGATAATGTAAGAATTATCGATAAACAAAATTGTGCTATGTATGAAGTAGATACTGAAGAGGGCGAATGGAATGACGCTAAAGACTATAAAGATGGTTATAATAGCGGTCATCGTCCAAGAGCACAAGGCGGATACTATCCAGTTCAACCAATTGACTCAATGGTAGATCTAAGAGCTGAAATGGTAAATGTGCTAGAACAAGTAGGTCTTGAGACCTTTGTGGTGCATCACGAAGTTGCTCAAGGTCAAGGCGAAATAGGTGTGAAATTTGGAACATTAGTAGAAGCTGCCGATAATGTGCAAATTTATAAATATATAGTAAAAATGGTAGCTCATTTAAATGGCAAAACAGCCACATTTATGCCAAAACCACTATATGGCGATAATGGTAGCGGTATGCATGTCCATCAAAGCATATGGAAAGATGGTAAAAATTTATTTTATAAAGCTGGAACATACGCTAATCTAAGCGATATGGCTAGATGGTATATTGGCGGGGTATTAAAACATGCTAGAAGCGTTGCAGCATTTACCAATCCAAGCACAAATAGCTACAAAAGATTAATTCCTGGATTTGAAGCACCAAGCATTTTAACATACTCTTGCCAAAATAGAAGTGCTAGTTGTAGAATTCCATATGGATCAGGTGAAAAAAGCGTAAGAGCTGAGTTTAGATTTCCTGATAGCACCGCTTGCCCATATCTAGCATTTGCAGCAATGCTGATGGCAGGACTTGATGGTATCAAAAATAAAATTGAGCCAGTTGGGCCAATGGACGAGGATCTATTTGAGCTAACTCTTGATGAGATTAGAGAGCGTGGAATTGAGCAATTACCACATACACTAAGAGGAAGCTTAGAGGCTGTAATCCGTGATAATAAATATTTAAGCGCTATAATGACAGAGCACTTTATAGATACATATCAACACTATAAATTTGAAACTCAAGTATGGCCATATGAGCAACGCCCTACTCCATTTGAGTTTAAAACAGTATATTCTTGCTAATTTAACCCATTGGGCTTAAAGCTCAATGGGAATTTATTCTTTCAATAATAACCGCAGCAATCGCAAATCCGCCATCGTGCGTGATACTAAGCGATGAGCTTTTGATATTAAATTTACTCTCTATGTGTTTGGCAAATTTAATCTTTGGAGCACCTTTGCTATCTTTGTATATGGTAGCGTCATTAAAGCTAAATTCCGCTCCAATTCCGCAGCCAAGAGCCTTGCTAATAGCCTCTTTTGCAGCCCAAAACCCAGCTATAGTAGCATCACTCTTAGCAATTTCTATCTCGCTACTATTTAAAAATTTACGCAAAAATAGCTCACCATGCCTTATTTTAGCATTGGCGATCCTATCTATGCTTACAATATCAATGCCTATCATTGAACGATAAAATCAGTAAAAAAGACATTTTTAATATATCCATCTCTTAGAACCTCATTTATTCTAGTTACTAACTCATCTTTTAGACGCTCTTTGCCTTTGGCTGTGCTTACATCTTCATATGTTTTAGCTGATAGACTTCTTATGATAATATCCCTGATTAATGCTTGTTTTTTATCTATTTCTGAGCTTAAAGTCTCTTCGCTTAGCTCTAAATTCATTGTGGTTTTTAGGTATCTAGTGCCACTTTCGCTAAGTAAATTTACGACATATTGCTCCATCGGATAGACTGGACCGATATTAAAAAAATCATTGGAGCGTTGTTTTGGTGCTACTTGAGTTGGGGGGACATTAGCGGCTTGAGAGACTTGCTTATCATCTCCGCCACTCATTAAAAGCATAACAACAATTATCCCAATAATTAATAAAAATACAACCACGCCAATAATAGCTATTAGCACCACCGGACTTTTCTTGCTCTCTAATTTTATATCTTCATCTGCCATTTTGATTCCTTTTTTAATTTAAATTTATCTAAATAAGACTATTAGCCAACTATATTTTTCAATACCCCAATGCCTTCTATCTCGCACTCTATCACATCGCCTTTCTTAAGATATTTTGGCGGAGTAAAGCCCATACCTACTCCACTTGGCGTGCCAAGTGATATTATTGTGCCAGCTTTTAAAGTCATACCCGCACTTAAATCACTTATTATATATGCTGCATCAAATATCATATCTACGGTATTTGCATTTTGCCTTAGCTCGCCATTTACTTTTGAGCTAATTTTTAAATTTGATATATCAAGGTCAGTCTCAATCCAAGGCCCCATTAGCGTTGAGCCATCTAAGCTTTTACCATAATACCACTGCTTATATCTATTTTGAATATCTCGTGAGCTAATATCATTTAAAATTGTATAGCCAAAGACATACTCTAAAGCCTTATTAATAGGAACATTAAAAGCATCTTTACTAATAATCAATGCTAGCTCCACTTCATAATCTAGCGTTTGAGTTATCTGGCTATGGCTTGGAAATACAGCTCCATCACCCAAAATATAGTTAGCCCTTTTACCAAAATATACAGGAAATTCTCTCTTGCCATCAAATTCAATCTTTTTAAACCTATATGACTCCTTAGCATGCTCCATATAATTAATCCCAAGACAGATAATATCTTGAAGTGGGCTTAAAATCGGCGATAATATCTGGATATTATTATATGGCTCACCACCGCTTTTTAAGCTTAATTCATTTAGAATTTGATATTGAGCTTTATCTAGAGTGGTTATCAAATCATTCATATCTTTTTTATCTATTCCAACGCTACTAATATCGATAACTCCATTATTTGCACTCAATACACCAAGCTTAATTTGATTATCTTGTTTATAAGTTAAAAGCCTCATTTTTTAATCTCGCTAATTGCTAGTTTTAATCTAGCAAAACCATCTTTCATCTCTTTTTTGCTTAAATTTAGTGGTGGCAAAAATCTTAAGGTACTATCACCAGATCTTAATACCAAAACCCCACATTCTAAAGCTTTTGATACTATTTTGCTTAATAAATTGCTATCTTTAACCACTATGCCTTGCATTAATCCAAGACCAACTCTTTTAAGAAAAATATCGCTATTTTGCTCCACTAATTTATCTAAATTTTTTTCAAATTTAGCTATTTTTTTATCCAATTTTCCACTATTTTTTAATCTGCTTAATTGGCTAAGCACATATTCAGCCACGCTAGTTACCAAAAATCCGCCACCAAATGTGCTTCCATGATCTCCTGGCTTAAAGATAGATACCCTACTTGCACACGCACTAATTGGCACTCCATTGCCAAGTCCTTTAGCAAATGTAATAATATCAGGCGTTATATCATATAATTTAGATGTTACAAACTCCCCTGTGCGGTAGATACCACATTGAACTTCATCAGTGATAAGCAAAATATCTCTTTGCTTTAAAATCCTAGCTAACTCTTGGACTTTAGCCTTATCAAGCGGATTTATGCCGCCCTCACCTTGGACTAGCTCAATTATCACAGCTGCGGTATTTTGATTTAAATTTTTAATAATCTCATCTATATCATCATAAAATTTAAATCCATCTGGATAAGCCCCAAATTCATCTGGATGAAATTTATCCTGACCAGTCATCGCTAAAGTTGCGATAGTTCTGCCATGAAATGAGTTTTTAAGGCTGATAATTTCGCTTTTTCGGCCTTTAATAAAACCAAATTTTCTAGCCAATTTTATCGCACACTCATTTGCCTCAGCACCACTATTAGCAAAAAATAGCTCATATCCACCACCTAGCATATTTGAGATTTTATCGGCAAGTTTAGATTGTGGAGTGATATTGTATAAATTTGAAGTGTGAAGTAGTGTTTTAGCCTGTTTTGAGATGACTTTTTCTACACCTTTATGGCTATGACCCAAAGCACAAACCCCAATCCCACTAGCAAAATCTATATAATCTTTACCACATTTATCCCACAAAGTAGCACCTTTACCACGCACAAAACTAACACTAGCTCTACTATAGTTATTCATCAGCATAAATCAATCCTTATAGTGAATTTGCGGCAAATTCCAATTTCTATAATATGCTACAAGCCGCCATGCAACACCAAATATAAATAGAGCAAATATCCAATAAATGCTAGTTAGCTCAGCTAAATACATAAAATAGTATATCGCCCCAACCCCCATACTAATTGTGCCGTATAATCCAGTTTTTAAAAACCATGGAACCTCATTTAATAGCATATCTCGTATAATCCCACCGCCAACACCATTAAAAAATGCCACCATAATTACACCAAAAATATTAAGACCAAACTCCAAAGATACAATAGCACCAACAATAGAAAAGCTTACTACATCTACAGCATCAGTCATAATAAATATAAATTTTTTATCTAAATTATTTCTATCTTTTTTATGAAATTTCAGTAAAAAAGCTAAAATCATAACAGATAAAACTATACAAACAGGAATATAGTGAGTAAAAGAGTACGCAGGGCGACCGACTATAACATCACGGATTAGCCCTCCGCCAAGTGCTGTTAAAAATGCGGCTAAAAATACACCTAGCCAGTCACAACCCCTACGTATCCCAAATAAAAAGCCACTCAAAGATGCTGATGCGATACCGACATACTCTGCAAATAAAAAGGCTTCCATGGCTAATTTTAAGCTTTAAGATTAAAACTCAGATTTAATAGATTCAACCCACTTATCAGCTCTTTTTTGCCAATTTTCATCATTTTTATAATCAACTCCAAGACCTATAAATTTGCCATTGATAAATGATAGTGAGTTTTTAAACACATATCCATCAATATCAGTTGCACCCACAAGTTTAGCGCCACGAATTAATGGTAAAAACTCTACCAAGCCATCAAGAAATGTAGTAGGATGTTTGATAGTGCCACCAACCCCTACAAGGGCTAAAGTCTTACCACCAAAATCAGCCTCGCTAATTAAATCTAATTTAGCTTTGAAATCCTTTTGCAACTCTCCATGACCATGAGTAGATGCTGCAAAAATCAATCTATCATATTGATTTATAAATTCAAGCGTCAAATCCTTAGCGTCGATTATCTCGCTATCAAAATTTTTGCCTATATACTCTGCTACAGCTTTAGTATCTCCAGCATTTGAGCCATATACTATACCAATTTTTGCCATTGTGTTTCCTTTAAGGGTAAATTTAAAGGTTAGATTATATCAAAGCAAACTCTAAAATCTGCTTAATTAATTATTGTAATAGAATACCAAAGCCAATATTTAGGCTTTGGTTAAAAGAGTATTTACTGCATACATTTAGCAGCGTATGCAAGTCCTAGATCATAAGCTTTATTGTTTGCTTCTTTTACCTTATCTGGAACTGAGCTTAGCATCTTATTTCTTACAATCTCTTCATCCATCACGCCTGTAAATTTAACAGCCACACCAAGAGCCACAACGCTTTGAGTAATCACATTTCCAACTTCATCTTTGGCAATTGAGATGATAGGAATTTCATGGATTTTCCAGCGTTTTTTGTCCTCTTCGCTAGGCTTAACCAAATTTGGCTCTACTACGATTATACCGCCATCTTTGACACCTTCTTTAAATGCGTTATAGCTATTTTGAGCAGTTGCTAGCATAAAGCAAATTTCGCCCTCATTAGCATATGGATATTTGATCTCTTCATCGCTTAAAATTATATCAACCTTTGTTGGACCACCACGAACTTGAGAAGTATATGTTGAGGCCTTGACTCCATATCCACCAGCTTCAATCTTGGCTGCTGATAAGATCTCTCCAGCTAATATAACACCTTGACCACCAACACCAACAAATCTTAACTCTGTTAAACTCATATTATCTCCTCAAAATTCACTTTTGTCTTATTTTGAGCTGCTTCTTTAACCTTAGCATATGCTTTACAATACTCTATGCGATTTTCATCTTTAAATAGCACACCAGTAGGGAATTTGCCTTTTTTCTCTTCATCACTTAATGTTTCAAATTTAGTCTTAGGTAGAGTCCTCTCATCTATCCATTTAACCATCTGAGTAGCTTCGCCCATTTTGTTTTTTCTACCTAAATTTATATGGCAGTTAGAGAATATATCAAAAAAGCTATAACCCTCGTGTTTAAAGCCTTCGATTAGCATTTTTTCTATTCTAGTTGGGTTAATTACAGTCTCACGACCGACAAATGTCGCACCGGCTGCTGTTGCTAATTTAGCAGCGTCAAAATTTGGATCTATATTTCCCCATTGAGCTGTAACAGTCCAAAAGCCTTGTGGAGTTGTAGGGCTTGTTTGTGAGTTTGTAAGGCCGTAAATAAAGTTATTAATTAAAATGTGATTAATATCTATATTTCTACGACATCCATGGATTGTATGGTTACCACCGATTGCCAAGCCATCGCCATCACCAGTTACTACTATTACATGCTTATCTGGATTTGCTAGTTTGATACCTGTAGCATATGCGATCGTACGGCCGTGAGTAGTATGGACAGTGTTGCAATTAACATAGCTTGAGAAGCGTCCGCTACATCCAATACCACTTACTACGCAGACATCATCCATATTCCATCCCATAGCATCTATAGCACGGATAACGCTTTTTAAAATTACACCATCACCACAACCCCAACACCAAAGTGTCGGCATTTTGCTTGTTCTTAAATAGTTATCATAATTAAAAGCCATAATTAAAACTCCTTGACTTTACTAATAATTTCGCTTGGGCTAATTGGTCTGCCGTTTGCTTTTAATAGTGTTTTAAAATCATCTCTTAAAGAGCATCTTTGTATCTCGCCTAGATATTGCCCCATATTTAGCTCAGTTACTAAGATATTTTTAAATTTAGCACAAATCTCTTTAATTTTTGCCTCTGGGCTTGGCCATAGTGTAATCGGTCTAAATATACCAGCTTTTATCCCTTCAGCTCTTAACTTATCAACTGCCTCTTTAGCTGCTAAGCTCACACTTCCATAGCAGATAATGCATATATCAGCATCTTCTAGCTTATACTCTTCAAATTTGATAACTTCATCTAGATGAGCGTGAATTTTATTAAACAATCTTTTAATATTATAATCTACTATTTTACCATCTTCAGTAGGGAAGCCTGTAGGGCCGTGATGAAGACCGGTAATATGATAGCGATAACCTTTAAAGAATGGATTTAGCGTAGCTGGCTCATCTTCTTTTGCTTCATATGGATTATAATCAGCTGGGTCACCTTTAAATTCGCGTCTAGGCTCAATTTTTATATCACTTAATTCTGGTATGCTAGCCTTGCCTTGCATATGACCGATTGTTTCATCAAGAAGTAAAAATACTGGAGTGCTAAATCTATTTGCTAGATTAAATGCTCTTACTGTTTCAATGTAAATTTCATCTAAATTTCCTGGCGCTACTGCAATAGAACAAAAATCCCCATGGCTTGGGCTTTTAGCTTGTAAAATATCGCCTTGTGCTACACGAGTTGGAAGGCCAGTTGATGGACCACCACGCATTACATTTGCGATTACCAAAGGAATTTCAGCGATAAATCCAAGGCCGATTTGTTCAGCTTTGAGCGAAATACCAGGGCCTGAGCTTGCTGTCATAGCCTTCGCTCCAGTCATACTAGCACCAAGTGCTACTGAAATACCAGCAATCTCATCTTCCATTTGAATGAAGTTGCCACCATTTTTTGGTAACGCTACGCTTAATTCATGCGCAATCTCACTTGATGGAGTAATAGGGTAACCACCAAAAAAATTACAGCCACACTCAATAGCTGCTTTTGCCGCTAAAGCATTTCCTGTTGTTATTAACTCTCTCATCTAATATCCTTAATTAACTTTCCTAAAATGATTTGCCTTAATAGCCGCAGCTCTCTCTTTAGCCTCAGGGCTAAGTTTAGCAAATTTAAATCCTTTTTCAGCCACATAAATAGCAAAATCAGGGCAGTGAAGCTCACAATCCCTACAGCCAATGCACGATTCAGGGTGGCTGACTTCTATCATCATTCCTTGAATAGCGTGAATATCTTCTTTCATATTCAAAACACCAGCAGGGCAGTAACTTACACAAATATCGCAAGCCTTACACCTACTCTCATCTACCCAAACAGCTGTATTAAGCGGTTGTTCTATCATTACTATCTCCTATTAAATTTAAGTACAACTTAAATAAAATTCTAGCTACAATCGTAGCGACTAAACTGCTTGAAATCAAGCAAATAAACACCAAATTTTGCCAAATGCAAAATCAAATTTAAAAACTTTTGTGCTACTTTATCTTAAAAAAGTTAATAAAATAGATAAATAAAAAAACTAAAATAATAACTTTAGCTAAAGTTAAAATTAGCACTATTTATATTAAGATTATTAATATAAATTATAAATTCTTCTATGCTTTTATCCAAAATTTCTCTATCTTTTGATTTTAAATTTAACTCCAAAATCTCTTTTAATCCACTTCTATCAATAACCACTGGGCGACTAAATGCTATAAAATTAGAGTCTAAAACCGAACAGCTAAGCACCTTTGTACTACCATTTATCAATGCTTCGCATATATTTATCACTCCAGCTGCTGGAGCATAAAATGCAGATGTATTCATCAATTTTACGATCAATGCTCCGCCATTTATGGTTTGAGATTTAATCTCATTTAGCTCGCTATCACTTAAATTTTCATCGATTAATGGTATCATACTATCGCTATGCATACCTATTACAAGGGATTTTGAGCTACTCATATCTCTCTTTAGATGATTTTGCAAGGCAAATTTAAGTCTAGCACTATCTAACTCGCCAGCCATTCCTATAACCTTGCTTCTATCAAAGCCACTAGCCTTACAAGCTACATAAACCATTATATCAAGTGGATTTGTTACTACGATTATTATTGAATTTGGAGCAAATTTAGCGATTTTATTAGATGCTTTGGCTACTATATCAGCGTTAATTTTGACAAGTTCTGCTCTACTTTGTCCATCTTTTCTAGCCATTCCAGCAGTTATTATCACAATATCAAAATCGCTTAAAAGCTTGTAATCATCGCCACTAATTACGCTAATATTTACACCTAAGGCAATTGCCATTTGCGATAGATCAATCGCCTTGGCTTTAGCTAAATTTTGGTTAATATCAATAAGTGCGATCTCATCACACATCTGCTTAGAAATGAGAAGACTAGCAATGCTAGCTCCTACATTTCCAGCGCCTATTATTGCGATTTTCACAACTTATTTCTTAATAGCTTGGTTGTAAATTTGACTTGGACGCATTACGGCCGATACCTTAGCATCATCAAAAATATAGTATCCACCGACATCTACCCTATTTCCTTGAGAGCCATTTAGCTCATTTGTAATGGCAGATTTATTCTCATTTAAAGCTTGTGCGATAGTCGTAAATTTAGAAGATAACTCACTTTTAGCTAGTTCATCAGCCCAATATAGTGCTAAATAGAAATGGCTACCTCTATTATCATTTTCTCCCACATTTTTGCGTGGAGAGTTATCATTTTTTAAATAGCTCGCAATTGCTTTATCAAGCGTTTTAGCTAAGATGGCTGCTTCTTTTTTGCCGCTTACATTAGCTAAATGCTCTAAACTTGCACCAAGGGCTAAAAATTCGCCCAAGCTATCCCAGCGAAGGTGATTTTCTTCTATTAATTGTTGAGCGATTTTAGGCGCACTACCACCAGCACCAGTCTCAAATAGACCGCCACCACTTAAAAGTGGGACTATTGATAGCATTTTTGCACTTGTTCCAAGCTCTAAAATTGGGAATAAATCAGTTAAATAATCCCTTAATACATTACCAGTTACGCTAATAGCATCTTTGCCAGTTCGTATTATAGAAATTGACTTTTTAATCGCTTCAGTTGGAGCTGCAATGCTAATATCTAGACCGCTTAAATCGTAGTTTTTAAGCTCTGAATTTACTATTTTGATCATACTAGCATCATGAGCTCTAGCGCTATCTAACCAGAAAATTGTAGTTGAGTGTGTCGCTTTTGCCCTATTAATCGCAAGTTTAATCCAATCTTTTATAGCTTCGCTTTTTGCTTGCATAGCTCTAAAAATATCGCCAGCTTCAACTTCAAATTCCATTTTATCGCCACTGCTACTACTAACTATGAATTTACCAGCTTCACTAGCGATAAATGTCTTATCGTGGCTACCATACTCTTCTGCTTTTTTAGCCATCAAACCTACATTTGAAACGCTACCAATAGTAGCTGGATTTAATGCTCCATTTGCCTTTAAATCATCAATTGTAGCCTCATAAATAGTCGCATATGTGCGATCTGGAATAACTGCTAGGGTATCAGCTGTTTTGCCATCTTTATTCCACATTTTACCGCTATTTCTTATCATTGCTGGCATTGAAGCGTCTATTATCACATCACTTGGAACATGTAAATTTGTAATTCCTTTATCGCTATCTACCATTGCTAGATCAGGATTTTTATCTAAAATTTCATTATATTTTGCTATGATTTTATCTTTTATAGGTAGATTTTCTATCTTAGCAAATAGATCTTTTAAACCATTATTTGCCACTACTCCAGCTGTATTTAACTCACTACCAAATTCATCAAAAATTTCAGCGAAAAATACCTTTACAAAGTGACCAAACATAACTGGATCGCTTACTTTCATCATTGTAGCTTTTAGATGAACTGAGTATAATAAAGACTCTTTTTTAGCTTCTTCTATGGTTTTAGCAATGAATTTATCTAATTTTGCCGCACTCATAAATGTAGCACTAATCACATCTCCAGCAGCTGCTTTTATACCATCTTTTAGCACTTTTGTATTGCCATTTTTGTCTGTAAATTCGATCTTAAATTCGGTTGAATCTTTAACTATTACTGATTTTTCATTACCATAAAAATCGCCACTATCCATATACGCCACTCTTGTTTTAATGCTGCTATCCCAAGCGCCATTTTTATGTGGAAACTCTTTGGCGTAAGCTTTTACCGCACCAGCGCATCTTCTATCTGAGTTACCCTCTCTTAAAACTGGATTTACCGCACTTCCTAGAACTTTAGCATATCTTGCTTTTATATCAGCTTCTTTTTCATTTGATGGGTTTTCTGGATAGTTTGGCACATTAAAGCCCTTTGATTGAAGCTCAGCAATAGCCGCATTTAGCTGCGGGAGCGATGCTGAAATATTTGGAAGCTTTATAATATTTGCCGTTTTCTCTTTAGTCATTTCACCTAGAATTTCTAGATAGTTTGGAACTTTTTGATCATCTTTTAAATTTTCAGGGAAATTTGCCAAAATCCTACCAGCTAAAGATATATCCATAGTATCTATGGTAATACCGCCACGACTTAAAAACTCCTTAATAACCGGTAAAAGTGAAAATGTAGCCAAAGCTGGCGCCTCGTCTGTGTAAGTGTAGATTATATCTGCCATTTATGTCCTTTATTTAAAATTTTGTTTATTTTATCAAGTTTTAACTAAATTAAACCATTAAACTATAAATAATTTTTATAATTAATCTAAATTTAAGTTTATTCTATCTTTTTTGGGTAGTCAAAGAGCAAAACTCGCCCAACTCTAGCCCCTATCTCCTTAAATTCCTTCACATCAAACTCAATCCCAAAAACCCCACCAGTAGGAATATTGCCAATATGACTATCGCTTAAAATTTCGCAAATTTGAGTTAGAGTATCATTGTGTCCTATGATAAATACGCTATTTAAAGAATTATCAATCTGCCATATGAGTTTTAAATAATCTTGCGTATTAGCTTCGTATAGGGATTTTTCAAATTTTATTTTGCCATTGAAATTTATATTTTTTGCTATGATTTTAGCCGTTTTGGCTGTTCGTTTAGCTGGCGATGAGATTATAAGCTCTGGTAGTATCTTTTTGCTTTTTAATCTTCCAGCCATTAATTTTGCAGCCTTTTTGCCCTTAGAGTTAAGTGGCCTATCAAAGTCAGTAGCGGCGATTTTTTTAGCCTTTGCGTGGCGGATAAAATATATAATTTTCATACTCTCTCCTGAAATTTTTGAATTCTATCAAGCTCATCTTTGCTAAATCCTGCTAATAATCTATGCTCTATATCTAATGCTCTTTTGGCTTCAAATGCCCTTGGATAGCACTCTCGCACTATATCAATCCACGAATTTGGATCAACCCCATTAGCCACGCAAGCAAATTTAAACCACTTATCACCCTTGCTAACATGGCTAATCTCCTCTTGATGAATCACTCTTAATATATCCAAAATCCCATCTTTATCGCCATTTAAATTTAGCTTTTGCATCATAAATAGATTAGCATCAAGGCCATTTGCCTCCATATATCTAGGCAAAATCGCCATACGATTTATGAGTGAATCTTGGGTTTTTAATAAAGCGATAAATAGCCCATCATGGACGGCATAATCGCCATATTTTACACCTAAAATATCCATTTTTTGCACTATCATATTAAAGTGCCTTATCTCATCGTTTGCTACTTCTAGCCAATCATTATAATACTCCATAGGCAAATTTCTAAATCTATAGCACGAATCTAAGGCAATATCAATCGCACTATACTCAATATGAGCTATAGAGTGTAAAAACGCTTCATTTGTGCGGTTTTGCTTTATATCTTTCATGGATTTGACATTACAAAATTTAGCATAGCTAGGCTCTTTTAGTGGCAAAATATCGCTGTTGAAATTAATATCATCGCTTTGAAAATTCCTATAAATTTGATTGAATTTATCAAATTTTTGCTCCAAATTAGAGCAGTTCATACACTCCCAAATTTCATCAAAAAATCTCATCTAAATACCCTTAAAAATCCAGCCAAATACCCCACGCCAAATCCTATTAAATGTGCATACCAAGCCACACTAATCCCCGTTAAAAGCGGTGCAAAACTAACTAACAATATAACGATTATAAGCCCTTTGCGATTAAATTTATCAATACAAGCTAAAAATCCAAGTAGCACCGATATAGCCCCACTAGCACCGACTAAATTTACATTTTGTATAAATAGATAAAAAAGGCTTAAAAATCCAGTTATAATCCCGCCAAATATATATAAAATACCAAATTTAATCCACCCCAAATAGCTCTCTAGTAGCATTCCAAACTGATAAAGCACTATCATATTCATCAAAATATGCATAAAAGAGCCATGGATAAACATAGAAGTAATAATCTGCCAATAAGCCCCAGCAAAAAATAGCTCATTAAGCCCAAAAATTATCCCAAATTCATAAGGATTATAGACAAAATACTCTAAAAAATATACCACGCAATTTAACGCTATTATCGCTGCTGTAAATCGTAATTTCCCTGTATTAATCAAATTATTTCACCGCTATATCTTTGCTAATCTTACCAAAGCCAGAAAATCTATTTGAGACCAAACAGCTTGAGCTTTTACAATTTGCTATTATGTAGGCATTTACTTTATTGCCATCTACTTTATGAAAATCCTTATACTCTAAATTCATCACACTTAAAACATTTTTTCCTTTAAGATTGTGTAAAAATACTATTGTTCCATCATCTTTTATCTTTTTTACCACTCCAATATGAGTGATATTGTGACTCTTTTTGCCTCTTGTTGATTTTGTAGTATTATTAAAAAATATTAAATCGCCAGGACTAGCTAGGTGGTGATTAATCTGGTTTTTACTCTTATAAAGATTATAAATAGCTTGTGAACGGCGACCATCTCTACTATAATACAAGCTTAAATCGCTTAGAGAGTATATATCATCATTTTTTACGCTTATAGTAGTGATTAAAGCGGAGCAATCTGCGGATTTTTTGCCTATATATTTGCTTAAATTTAGGGTGTATTCATACTCTTTCATATGATTTTGATATGCCTCTTGATTTCTTATATTAATATCTTGTATATTTTGGGTGCTTTGAGTATCTATGGATTTTATGCTACATCCACTAAAGATAATAGTAAAAGTTAAAAATATAAATAGTCTCATCTTAAACTTGCTTAGATAAATTTGCTTGTTCTACTATATTTGGAATTCGTAAAATCTTTGCTGTTTTGCTAAATAGTATGAGATCTTCTACGCTTTGTATATGCCATGGTAATCTCTTTATACACTCTTTAAATATCTCACACGCAGCAATCGCATCATTTAAAGCTCTATGATGAGCATTATCTATACCTAAGATTTCCTTAAGCGTTCCTAATCCATATCTATTTGATTCTATCGTTCTTCTAGCTAGGTCAATGGTGCAAATTTTACGATTTAGTAGCATTCCAAATCCAAGCCTTGTAAGGCTAATGCTTATAAAATCATAATCAAATTTAACATTATGAGCTACAAATACAGAATCAGCTAAAAATAGCCTAAAGCTCTCAAGTGCATTTGCTAATCTTGGTGCGTTTATTAAATCAAGTTGATAAATTCCAGTTAGTTCGCTAATATTTTGCGGAATTTCGCTAGCCCAAACTAGGGTTTCAAACCTACCAATCTCCTTACCACCTTGTATTTTAACCGCACCAATCTCGATGATTTGACCGCTATTTATCCCGCCACTTGTCTCTATATCAACGATACAAAAAACCTGCTCATTAAGATCTCTAAATCTAGTTGGCATAGCTATTTTACCATTATCTAAACGCTCTAGCTCAAGACCTAAAAGTCGCCAATCAGCTAAATTCCTTGGCTCTATAATATCAGTAAGCTCTTTTATCTCACCTGCTTTTTGCAAAAAATCATAATAATTTAGATTAGTTTTCGCTAATAAATTTATAAAATTATCTAATTTATCTTTCAAATTTACTCTTTATTGCTAAATTTTTAACGCCCTAATCGCCCCAGTATAGTCATTACTACCAAAAATAAAGCTTCCAGCCACCGCAATATCCACGCCAGCATTATCTAAATCTGAGATATTTAGACCATTTACTCCACCATCAACTTCTATCATACATTTAGCATTTTTTGCTTCTATCAACTCTCTTAATTGCACAACTTTAGATAAAACTGAAGAGATAAATTTCTGTCCGCCAAATCCAGGATTTACACTCATTAAAAGCACCATATCAATCTCATTTATTATATACTCCAAAGAGCTTATTTGCGTGTGTGGATTTAGTACTATAGCTGGGCTTACACCGTGCTGACGGATATGATCAATTAGCCTTAATGGGTGCTTCTCTTCTTCTATATGAAAGCTGATAAATTTAGGCTTTAATGGCAAAAATAGATCCACAAAAAACGGCACATTCTCAACCATCAAATGAATATCAAGTGGCTTTGTAGATGCCTTAGCCACCGCATCTACAACGAGTGGACCAATTGTCAAATTCGGCACAAAATGCCCATCCATAACATCTATGTGTATTAAATCAGCCCCAGCCTCACAGACATCTTTTACCTCTTGGGCTAACTTACCAAAATCAGCTGATAAAATACTTGGGGCTACATACATTTTTCTACCTTAAAAATTTATTTAAACGCGTTATTTTACTCAAATTATAATAAAATTACCTTTATAATTGTGGGTTATTATATATTTTTTGTTATACTAACGCAATTTTTTATAAGGGTGGAATTTGAGAAGTTTAATATTTGTTTCAATGCTTTTAATAGCTAGTTTTTGGTATTGGGGATTGCACTTTGGAGTAACTATCTTAGCACTATCATTTCTTATATTTTTTCACGAGCTTGGGCACTTCTTGGCTGCTAAATATTTTGGAGTTTTTGTCAAGACATTTAGCATAGGATTTGGGGAGAAAATTTATAGCAAAAAATTTGGCGATACCACATACTGCCTAAGCGCCATTCCGCTTGGAGGATATGTCCAATTAAAAGGGCAAGATGATATAAATCCAAAGGATAAAAATTACGATAGTGATAGCTATAACACACTAAGCCCATTAAAAAGAATTATAATCTTATTTGCTGGGCCATTTTTTAATATATTATTAGCTTTTATCTTATATATAGCACTTGGATTTATCGGGGTTGAGAGATTAGCACCAGTTGTTGGCACTATATTGCCAAATTCAGCCGCACTAAGTGCTAATATAGAGACAAATGATAGAATTCTAGCTATAAATGGGGTTAAAATTGAGGAGTGGGATGAGATAAAAAAACATATATCAACAGAGCCTACAAATATACTTATCAAGCGTGGAGATAATAATATCAATATAACGCTAACTCCACAAATTGGCCAAAGTAAAAATATATTTGGCGAGACCATAAACACCCCACTAATTGGCATTACTCCAAGTGGAGAAACTACAACTATATATAATTCTGGCTTTAATAGCATTAAATTTGCATATGATGAGACAATTAAAGCATCAACGCTAATATATAAAGGGCTAGAAAAGTTAATAACAGGAGTAGTCCCAGTAAATCAGATGGGCGGGATTGTCGCTATGGCTGATATCACTACTAAGGCTAGTCAAATCAGCATATCTGTGCTTTTAATAATCGTTGCTTTAATATCAGTGAATTTGGGTATATTAAATTTACTTCCACTTCCAGTGCTTGATGGCGGCCATATAGTGTTTAATCTTTATGAGATGATATTTAAAAAAGCGGTAAATGAGCGTGTTTTTGTAACTCTTAGCTATGCTTCTATGGCGTTGCTCTTTACCTTAATGGCATTTACCATAATCAATGATATAGTTAGATTAGCAGGAGAGTAGATGAGTTTAGATACTATTTTAAAGCAGATTAATGGCAAGGCAAGATTAATTGCTGTAAGCAAAAATGTAACCCAAAATGAGGTAATAACACTATATAATCAAGGCGTTAGAGAATTTGGCGAAAATAGAGTCCAAGAGCTAAAAAGAAAAAGCGAAATTCTATCAAATTTGGATATTAAATGGCACTTTATAGGTCGCTTACAAAGTAATAAAATAAATCAACTCATATCACTTCACCCAGCTTTATGGCAAAGTTGCGATAGCTTAGAGATAGCACTTGAGGTGGATAAAAGGCTAAATTATAAGCTTGATACCCTACTTCAGATAAACTCTGCCAAAGAAGAAACCAAACAAGGCGTTGATCCTAAAAATGCTATAGAAATTTATAAAGAGATTAAAGATAGATGTAGGAATTTAAATTTAATCGGCGTGATGAGTATAGGTGCTAATAGCGATGATGAAAAAGAGATTAAACAGAGTTTTGAAATCACTAAAGAGATATTTGAAAAGCTAAAACCACAAGGAGCGATAATATGCTCAATGGGAATGAGTGGGGATTTTAATCTAGCTATAGAGTGTGGCTCAAATATGGTAAGACTTGGGACAATTTTATATAGCTAAAATATTTTTTATTTAAGGTCTGCTAGATGATTAGCACAAACCATCTAGCAAGATAAATTTATTCGTGGATAAATCAACCCTTTGTTATCACAATTTGACTATCATTAGCATCTATAATTATGCTATCACCGCTTATGATTTCATCTTTTAAAATCATATCAGCCACCCTATCTTCTACTAGCTCATATAGGGCTCTGCGAAGTGGTCTAGCACCATATACAGGGTCAAATCCGGCTTGTGAAATTAAATTTATAGCTTTATCGCTAAGCTCTGATTTTATCCCACGAGCCAAAAGCTTGCTCTCTAGCTCTTTAAACATTATTTTTACAATCTGACCCAACTCCCCTTCACCAAGCGGATTAAATATAATACAATCATCTAATCTATTTAAAAATTCAGGCTTAAAATACTCTTTTAAAGCTAGTTTAACCGCTTCATCTCTCTCTTTACCATTTAGATCCATAATCGCCGATGAGCCGATATTGCTAGTTAAAATGATAATTGTGTTTTTAAAATCCACAGTTACGCCCTTGCTATCAGTAGCCCTACCATCATCTAAAATTCCAAGCAAGATATTAAATACATCCTTATGAGCCTTCTCAACTTCATCAAACAAAATCACGCTATATGGCTTACGCCTAACTGCTTCAGTGAGCTGTCCGCCCTCTTCAAATCCCACATATCCAGGAGGCGCACCAAGAAGTCTGCTAACGGCGTGTTTCTCCATATATTCGCTCATATCAAATCTTATCATCGCTTTTTCATCATCAAAAAGAAATTTCGCCAACGCCTTCGCACTCTCAGTCTTACCAACGCCCGTAGGCCCAAGGAATAAAAAGCTACCGATCGGGCGATTTTGGCTACTTAGGCCAGCTTTATTTCTCTTAATAGCCCTAGATAGTGCGTGTAAGGCTTCATCTTGACCTATTACGCTATCTTTGAGATGTTTTTCTATATTTAGATATCTCTCTTTTTCGTTTGTGAGCATCTTGCCAGCTGGGATTCCTGTCCATTTGCTTAAAATTCCAGCTACCATATCTTCATCTACTTCATTTTTGAGTAGCACTCCACCCTTTTTCATCTCTTCCCATTTAGCTTCTAGCTCTTTTATCTTAGTGTTTGCTTCTGGAATTTTGCCATACTCTATCTCTGCGGCCTTTTCATAAGCGTTATTTCTCTTTGCTAATTCAGCTTCATTTTTGAGAGTTTCTATCTGTTTTTTAGCCTCACTTATACCATTAAATACCGCTTTTTCATTTTTAAATTTAGCCTCTAAATTTGATTTTTTCTCATTTAAATTTGCGACTTCTTTTTCAATCTCATTTAATCTATCTCTATTTTTATCTTCGCCCTCCATCTTTAAAGCCTCTTTTTCAACCACTAAAGTCTCAATCTCTCTTTTAGATTTGGCTAGTTCAAATGGCTCACTCTCAATTTGCATTTTTAATTCAGCCGCTGCTTCATCTATCAAATCTATAGCTTTATCAGGCAAAAATCTACCGCTGATATATCTATGGCTTAGCTTAGCAGCTGCTACAAGAGCGCTATCTGTGATATTTACATTGTGATGGACTTCTAGCCTATCTTTTATCCCACGAAGTATTTGTAAGGCCTCATTTACGCTAGGCTCAGCGACATTTACAGGCTGAAATCTGCGTTGTAATGCGGCATCTTTTTCAAAATATTTTCTATACTCTTTTAGCGTTGTAGCTCCAACTGTGTGTAACTCTCCACGAGCTAGGGCTGGTTTTAGTATATTTGCTGCATCCATAGAGCCCTCACTAGCTCCAGCCCCTACAATAGTGTGAATTTCATCTATAAATAATATTATATTTCCAGCCTTTTTAACTTCATCAATTATAGCTTTTAATCTATCTTCAAACTCCCCTCTATATTTTGCCCCAGCGATTAACGCACTCATATCAAGAGCAATTACTCTTTTATTTGCTAAGGTTGTAGGGACTGCTTTTTTGACAATTAGTTGAGCCAAGCCCTCTACAATTGCGGTTTTACCAACTCCTGGCTCACCTAATAATATCGGGTTATTCTTAGTCTTTCTAATTAGAATTTGCATCATTCTAGTGATCTCTTCATCTCTGCCGATGACTGGATCAAGCTCACCGCTAGCGGCCTTTTTAGTTAGATCAATCCCAAATTTATTTAAAGAGTCTAGATTTTCATCAGCAGTTTGGGTATCAATACTCTTACCTCCACGCATTAGCTCTAACTCTTTTTTAATCTCAAGCAAATCTAGATATTTTGATAAAATCCCCTTTATAGGCTCACTATCTAAATTTCCAATTATCCAGCTATCAACTGCTATAAATTTATCCCCTAAGCCGATCATTACGGACTTAGCACGCTCTAAGCTATCTACTAATTCATTTGAAATTTGAATATTATTTTTTGAGACATTTGAGCTTTGTGGTAATTTATCAGCGTTGCTTTTTATATCTAGCACCAAGGCATCTTTGCTTACATTTGCTTTATTTAGAATTTGATTTAATACTGAGTTACTATCAGCACTCAAAGCCCAAAGCATATGCAAAGGGACAACTTGCGGATTTTTATTTCCAATGGCTAAAGATATAGCACTATCTATTAAATCTTGGCTCATTGATGTTAGTTCATTGAATATATTTGCCATATTTTCTCCTTAAACTTTATATGAGTAGTATTATATAACTTTAGTCTGTATTTGTCAAGGTTTGGTAAATTTTCTAATATTTTTAATCAAATTTAACTAATTTTTTTAATGTTATAACAAAATTAATATAATTTTAGGTAAAATAGCTGATTTTATTTTTTTGGAGTTATATGTTGAAAAGTAGTAGAATTTTACAATTAACTGGTTTTATAAGCGTTATAGCCGCTAGTGCCATTGCCCTAAATGCTCAAACAACACAAGATAGCAGAGTAGAAGCTCTTGCGAAGCTGACAAAAACTATAGCCATAGTAGAAAAGCACTATGTAGATGATATAAATTTTACTCAAATAGTTGATAAAACCATATCCGGACTCTTAACAAATCTAGATGCTCACTCTGGATATTTAGATGAAAAAGCCTTTAAAGATATGTTAATCCAAACTAAGGGCGAATTTGGCGGTCTTGGCATAACTGTTGGGATAAAAGATGGAGCTTTAACCGTTATAGCCCCAATCGATGATACTCCAGCTTATAAAGCTGGGGTTAAATCAGGTGATGTGATATTAAGGATAAACGGCGAATCAACTATAAACACTACTATTGATGAGGCTGTAAATAAGATGAGAGGCAAGCCAAATACCCCAGTAGAGATAACCATAGTAAGACAAGGGGAGAAAAAGCCATTTGATCTAAAAATAGTAAGGGATATAATCACCGTAGAATCAGTCCAAGCTAAGATGATTGAAGATGAGAATATCCTATATTTAAGAGTTACAAATTTCGATCAACATGTAACCAAAAAGGCTAGAGAATTTATCAAAAAATATCCAAAAGCCAAAGGCATAATCCTAGATTTAAGAAATAATCCAGGCGGATTATTAAACCAAGCTGTTGGGCTTACAAATTTATTTGTTGAAAGTGGCGTTATAGTATCTCAAAAAGGTAGAGATAAAAATGAAGATGAGATCCACTCAGCACAAAAAGGCAACTTCATTACAAACGCACCATTAGCAGTGCTTATAAATGGCGGAAGTGCTAGTGCTAGTGAGATAGTAAGCGGAGCCTTACAAGATTTAAAAAGAGCCGTGGTAATCGGAGAAAATAGCTTTGGTAAAGGGAGCGTTCAAGTAATTATGCCAGTTGATCAAAAAGAGGCTTTAAGATTAACTGTAGCAAGATACTATCTCCCAAGCGGTAGAACTATCCAAGCAGTAGGAGTAACACCAGATATTGTAGTATATCCTGGCAAAGTGCCAAACGAAGAGAGTGGATTTAATATAAAAGAGGCTGATTTAAAGCAACATTTAGAGAGTGAGTTAAACAAAATCGAACCAAAAAATAAGAAAAAAGATAAAGATGATAAAAATACAATAACCCAAAAGCAAATTTATGATGATATTCAGCTAAAAACAGCTATTGACTCTATAAAAGTATTAAATATCAAATAAGGAGAAATGTATGGAAAAATTAGAGTTGCTTTACGAAGGTAAAGGTAAAAAAATGTGGTCGGTCAAAGGTAGTGATGAGCTATTAATCGCTGAATTTAAAGATGATTTAACAGCATTTAACGCTGAAAAAAGAGGCAACGAAGAGGGAAAAGGTGCTTTGAATAATAAAATTTCCGCCGCTATATTTAAACTTTTAAAAGAAAATGGCATAGAAACTGCCTTAATAAAAAGCATTAGCCAAACTGAGCAACTAGTCAAAAAATGCTCAATTATCCCTTTAGAAGTAGTGGTTAGAAATATCGCTACAGGAAGTTTAAGCAAGAGATTGGGTATTAAAGAAGCTACCGTTTTACCTTTTACTTTGGTTGAGTTTTACTATAAAGATGATGCTTTAGGCGATCCGCTAATCAATGATGAACACGCTATTTTATTAGATATTGTAAAGAGCGAACAAGATTTAGTAACTCTGCGTCATCTTGGAAGACAAATCAACTCAATATTAGTGCCATTTTTTGCTTCAAAAGGGCTAAAACTTGTTGATTTTAAGGTTGAATTTGGTGTTGATAAAGATGGAAATATTTTATTAGCTGATGAGATTAGCCCTGATAGCTGTAGATTTTGGGACGCAGATACAGGTGAAAAGATGGATAAAGATAGATTTCGCCAAGATCTAGGTAGTGTAAAAGTAGCCTATGAAGAGGTTTTGCGTAGGATATTATCATAATAAATTTAAAAGGGTAGATTATGAAAGTAACTATAAATGTATATTTAAAAAATGGGGTCTTAGACCCAGCTGGTAAGGCTACAAAACATGCTCTACAAAGTCTTGGTTTTAATAGCGTAAATGATGTCCGAATAGGCAAACAAATTATCTTAAATTTAAATGAGAATACCACAGATGAAGAGATAAAAAATATGTGCGAGGAGCTACTAGCAAATACGATTATAGAAGATTATGAGATAGTAAAAGGCTAAAAATGAGAGTAGCTATCATAAATTTCCCTGGGACAAACTGCGAAAGGGATACTAAATACGCTTTTGATTTGCTAGGATTTAATTCAGAGATAATCTGGCATAAAGATAGGGATTTTAAGGCTGATTTGATAGTATTGCCTGGTGGATTTAGCTATGGAGATTACCTAAGAACAGCAGCAATTGCTAAATTTAGCCCAGCTATGCAAACAGTTATAGAGCACGCCAATAGCGGTGGATTGCTACTTGGGATTTGTAATGGATTTCAAATGCTTTTAGAGCTTGGCTTACTTCCTGGGGCTATGAGACGAAATGAAAATATGAGTTTTATTAGCAAATTTAACCATCTAAAAGTAGTATCAAATAATAATAAATTTCTATCAAATTTCAATAACTCCGATATAATCAATATCCCACTAGCTCACGGAGAGGGCAACTACTACGCTGATGATGATACTATAAAATCACTATATGATGATGATTGTGTATTACTAAAATATTGCGATAAAGATGGAAATGAGATAAATCTAAATGGCTCAGTGGATAATATTGCTGGAATTTGTAATAAAAATAAAAATATATTTGGCCTTATGCCTCACCCAGAAAGAGCTGTAGAGAGCATATTAGGCAGCACAGATGGCGCTAAAATGCTTAAAGGATTTCTTTGTTAAGAGCTATTTTTGCACTTATTTTGCTTGTTAATATATCTTTTAGTAATGAGCGATTAATTACGAATGAGCAGATACAAGGCATAGCAGATACTGATGAGATAATGGATATTGATCCATCTCTAATATACCAAAATATCGATCCAGTAGAGCTAAGCCTATCTAGTCAAAGTGTAGAAAAATCAGTCTATATCTATCAGCCTTTTACCCTAAATTTAGTTGCAAATACTGATAAAATTCTAGATTTTGATATGAATCTTACCTTGCAATCTAATGATATAACTTGGCTAAACCAAAAGCCACTATGGAGTAAAAAAGCCGCTGGAGTATATGAAACCTCCATACATTTAATAGCTAGTAGTCCAAATGCTGATATTGAGGCTATTACTCTAACTCTTAAAAGAAATGGTATGTTCTTTCAAAATAGAACAATCAAACCAAATCTTCCTTTGATAAAAGCCATTAAACCAAAGGGGAATTTTGCCAATTTCGTAGGTGAAAATTTAGAGATAAAAATGTTTAAAAGCTCTAAATTTAATGAGTATTCTAATCTAACCACCATTGAATTAAGCAGCAAAAATGGGAATTTAACACTCTTTAATATCCCTGGAAATTTCGAAAAACAGGGCTTTGACACTCTTAAGGGTGATTATAAAAATCAAAGTGGAATTTACCTAATAATAAGCGATAATAATCTAACCAATATAAACTTTAGTTACTATAACCTTGATAAAAATAGCTTTGATGATATAAATCTTACTATAAATGTCCAAGATAGCGACCTAAGCACGCAGGTTCCACTAAACCCAAAAGATGGAGAATTTCAACTATATAAAGAGATTAGCATATATATTGCTATTATTATATCTTTGCTTATTTTTATCTGGCAAAGGAGCTACTATTGGTTGCTAATTGCGATAGCATTCATCGCCTACTCTATTCATGATAATAAGCCTTTTAGCGACGCTAAGCTCAAAGCAAATGCTAAGGTAAGAATTCTCCCAATGTCAAATTCAACTATATTTGCCATAGCAGCAAAAGAGCAAAACGTTAAAATTATCACCAAAAATGAGAATTACACAAAGATAATTTTACAAAATCAAACAATAGGCTGGGTAGATAATGAAAGCATTAAATAAGATAAAAAGCTGGCTATATGCTATTGAGATACTACTAAGTGTGATTATCGTAGTTTTAATATTTTTTGTAGCTCCATCATCTAATCTATGGGTAAGACGCAAATGGTCAAGAATGCAAAAATTTCTAATTGGGTATAAAATAGATATAGTAGGCTCTCCAGACCCAAGGGCAAATATGATTATAGCTAACCACCAAAGTATGCTAGATATAATGGCATTAGAAGATATACATCCAGCTAATATCTGCTGGATAGCCAAAAAAGAGATTGAGGATATACCATTTTTTGGTAATGTAATTCGTGTGCCAAAGATGATACCAATAGATCGCAAAGACCCAAGATCACTACCAAAGATAATAAAATTAGCCAAAGATAGAATTAGCGAAGGTAGAGTAATAGCGATATTTCCTGAGGGCACTCGTGGAAATGGAGATAAGATTTTAAAATTCAAAAGCGGTGCAAATATGATTGCCAATAAGCTAAATTTAGTCGTTCAACCTGTGCTAATCATCGGATCAAGAAAGATTATAGATAGCAAGAGTATTAGCGTAAATTCTGGCACCTTGAAAATTATCTATATGGATATTGTAGATACTAGCGATAAAAATTGGCTTGAAAATACTAGAGTTAAGATGCAAAATTTGCTAGAGCAAAATCTAAACAAATAGGTCAAATATGCTAGAAACTATCGTTAATTACTTAGTGAATTTAGTAGCTGATTGGGGCTATGTGGGCATATTTTTACTAATGGCTTTAGAGAGTAGCTTTTTTCCTTTTCCTAGTGAAGTAGTGATGATACCAGCTGGATATTTGGTATATACTAATCAGATGAATTTATATATGGTATTTGCATCTGGAGCATTAGGTAGCCTTGCTGGAGCGATATTTAACTACTATTTGTGCTACTTTTTTGGTAGAGCATTTATATTAAAATATGGCAAATATATAGGAATTACAGATGAGAAAATGGCTAAATTTGAGAGATTTTTTAATAAATATGGTGAAATTTCCACATTTAACTGCCGTTTAATTCCTGGCATTAGACAATATATCAGCTTGCCAGCAGGACTAGCTAAGATGAATATCTTTACTTTTAGCATTTATACCACGCTTGGAGCTGGAATTTGGGTAGCGATTTTAATTGCTATTGGGTATTATATTGGAGACCAAAAAGAGCTAATTAAAGAGTATTTACTCCAAATCACCATATATCTATTAATTGCTGTAGCCATCATCACGCTCATATATCTATACATACAAAAAAGACGCAAAAAATGATAATATATCCCCTATTTTCAATGTTTATACTGCTATTTAGCGGATATGTAGCAAAGAGATTAAGAATCATCTCGCCAAATAAAGCTATAGTATTTTTGGATTTTGTTTTATGGTTTGCCTTGCCATCATTGATTTTTGATAAAGTATATCATTTAGTTGTAGATTTAAATTTAATTAGTATGGTGCTTGTGGGGCTTATCTCATCAGTAGTAGCTGCTTTTGTAGCTGTAGTAATAGGCTATATGCTTAAATTTTCAAATGCTACTTTAGCTAGTATAGCACTCCTTAGTATGTTTGGCAATACCCTATTTATAGGTATTCCTATAGTTCAAGGATTGTATGGTGAGGGTGCTTTGAGTATAGTTATTTTATATGATCAAGTAGTTACAGCTTTGCCTATTAGTATCTTTGGGCCATTGATACTAGGATTTGGAACTTCAAAGAAAAGCTCAATAATCCAAAATAGTCTTAAAATTATCAAATTTCCCCCATTTATTGCACTAGCTCTAGCTGTAATACTTAAAAATTTTACCCTACCTGAGATTATATTTGAGCCTTTAAAAATGCTATCTAGTAGTATGGTGCCAGTGGCTCTATTTGCCGTTGGGTTAAGGCTTGGGTTTAATAGCATTAAAAGCTCTTATAAGGCTTGCTCGGTAGTGATTTTAGCCAAGATGATATTAGCGCCGATTATATTTTTATTAATCGTAAAAATCTTTGGTATAGAGCTTAGCAAAGAGTGGGTAATAGGGTTAATAGAAGTCGCTACTCCGCCAATGGTATTAGCAAGTGCTATGATATTAAAGGCAAATTTAGACTCAAATCTAGCCATATCAAGCGTAGCCATAGGTATGATAACTATATTTATCACAATGCCAATTTTATATTTTATAGCTACTTAAAGCTTTGGACTAAATTACCAACTAATAAATTCCAACCATCAACAAGGACAAAAATAAGCAATTTAAATGGCAGCGATATCATAACAGGTGGCAACATCATCATACCCATAGCCATCAAAACCGAGCTTACAACCATATCAATTACCAAAAATGGCAAATATAGCAAAAAGCCTATCTCAAATGCAGTTTTAAGCTCACTAATTATAAAAGCTGGAGCCGCTATAGTCAGTGGCACATCATCTATAGTTGCCGGATTTGGTAGCTGACGAATACGATAAAATAGTGCCAAATCCTTTTCTCTAGTATTTCGTATCATAAATTCTTTAAATGGCTTTGCACCTTTATCAAAAGCCTCTTGATAACCAATTTGCTCATCCAAATATGGCTTTATACCCTGCTCATAACTCTGCTTAGCCACTGGCTCCATAATGAAAAATGTAAGTATCAAAGCTAGAGATATAAGCACATTTGTAGGTGGCATCTGCTGAGTACCCATAGCTTGACGCAAAAATGAAAACACTATAACTAATCTTAAAAAGCTAGTAACTACAAATATCAAAGATGGAGCAAGAGCTAAAAGAGTTAAAACTACTAAAACATTTAAACTAGTAACTAACTGCTGTGGGGTATCTGGTGCGCTTAGGCTAAGATTTATAGTAGGCACGGTTACCGTATCAGCGCCAAATCCAGAAGCAAAAAACAGAAATATTAAAGCCAAAAATCTCAAAAAAGCCCCTTAAAATAATGATTATTCTACATTAAATTTATTTAAATACTAATAAATCAATATTATCACTTAAATGCTACAAAGGTAGCGAAATTAGCCCATTTAAATATGGTTTCTACACTTTTAAAACCGCTATTTATGCATAATTCTCTATTCTCATTTTCGCTATATGGTATCAAGATATTCTCTAAGGCTTGACGCTTTTGTACTATTTCAAATTTAGAATATCCTTGCGACTCTTTATACTCTTCATAGATATTTATCATATCTAGAGCCAACTTCTTATCATCATATACTAGCTTTTCACTAAATATAAATATCCCATCTCTATCTAAACTAGCAAAAATTTTCTTTACAAATTCATCTCTTTTAATAGGCCTAATAAACTGCAAAGTATAATTAAGCATTACCGCATCTGCCCTATTATAATCATACTCCAAAATATCAGCATTAATCAGCTCAATTTTCGCTCCATAGCCACTAGCCCTATTCTTAGCACGCTCTAGCATAGCAGGACTATTATCAACGCCCAAAAGCTCCAAATCCCCCCTAACCCTATAAAGCTCCAATAAAGTAGTAGCAGTAGAACATCCAAGGTCAATAACCCTAGAGCCTTGCTCTAATCTTTTAGATAAAAATGAGATTATAAGCTCCTGGGTTTGCTTATAAAATGGCACAGATCTAAACACCATATCATCAAATACACTTGCCACACTCTCATCAAATTCAAATTGCTTATTTATAGCGGTTTTAAAGACCTCATCTCTCATCATAAACCCCTTCTAAATTTCTAGAGTGCAAACTAACCTCTTCAATGCTTAAATCACAGCTTTTTGCCACATTTTGTGCTATTACTATATCTTTTGAAATTTGCTTTTTTAAATCATCTAGATTATCAAATTTAGCATTATCCCTAATCCACTCAACAAAGCAAACTCGCACACTACTTGGTCTATTATCAATGCTTTTATCTAAAATATGATTCTCAATAGCAAACTCCCCATCAGTGCTAAGCCTATAGCCAATAAATGTGATAGAGCTATAGGTATTATCATCTATCTTTGTCCTTGTAGCATATACTCCATCTTTAGGCACTAGATATGGGGTTATATCCAAATTCAGGGTTGGATATAGATATTTTTTACCAATTCCTTGGCCTGTTATCACCTTGCCAATTACGCTATACTCACGCCCTAAAAGCCTATTAGCCCTATATATATCACCATCACGCAAAAATCTTTTTATAGCTGAGCTATGCACCCCAAGACCATCAAAGCAAAACTCATCTACCACAACCACTTCACCGCTAAATAGATGCTTTAAATCATGTTTATCCCAGGCTCTATCCTTGCCAAATTTAAAATCATATCCGACAACAATCTTGCTTAAATTTACAAAATCCCTCTTAAGCATATCTATAAACTCATCGCCTCTAAGCTCAGAAATATCCTTTAAATCATAGTAAAAACATGGCACACCGCTATACTCTTGGTGTCTATCCTTAGGAGTTAAACAAGCCTTATCGCTTCGCACTACCACTAAAGCGCCATCTTTTCCAAGCTGCTTGATTAGCTCCTTATGGCCTTTGTGAATTCCATCGAAATTACCGATGGCTATGGCTTTTATGCTACTTTTTAAAATAGTAGAATAGCTCAATATTCCCTTCCTTGCCTTTGATTTTTGACTCGCTTTTTTTTGATTAATTTCCAGCCCAAAGCTAAACACTCACTTTGGAATTTAACCATAGCTTTATTTATAGCCTTTTCATCTTTTACAACACCATTTTTAGTTCGTTTAGCACTCTTGCCAACCTCAAATTGCGGCTTAAATAATAGTATTATATCACTAAGTGCCAACCTATCAATATGCGTAATGATATGTAATAATGAGATAAAGCTCACATCAGCAGTAATAATATCAAATTTATCCACGCTTACAAACTCCCTAATATCGGTATTTTCTTGGACTATTACCCTGCTATCATCTCTTAAATTTGGACTTAATTGCATAGTGCCTACATCAAGAGCTGTGATCTGCCCTATCCCTTTTTCTAGCAAAATTTGGACAAATCCACCAGTACTAGAGCCAATATCCAAAGCGATTTTACCGCTTAAATCTAGCTTAATTTCATCTAAAAATCCAGCCAATTTCAACGCTGCTCTACTAACATAAATTTGAGTTTGAGCCTCTATAACATCATCTACACTAATCTCTTGACTAGGCTTATTTATAGGTTTTGAATTTACAAGCACAGAGCCATCATATATGAGTTGTGCTGCTTGATTTCTACTGATATTTAAGCTATTTGCCACAGCCAAATCAGCCCTCATTTATCAATCTTTCATACTCTTTTTCATCTATGATTTTAACCCCTAAAGATATGGCTTTATCATATTTACTTCCGCTTGATTCCCCGCTTAGTAGATAATCACTCTTAGATGATACAGAGCTACTAACCTTAGCCCCAAAGCTCTCTAGCTCTTTTTTTATCTCATCTCTAGGACGAGAAAGGGTGCCAGTTATAACTATAGTTTTACCACTAAATATATTTTGAGTAAATTTAATATCTTCAATTTTAGGCTTTACAAACTCCATAAGCTCAATAATTTTATCATAATTAACACGCATAAACTCCAAATAGCTAAGTGCCATCGCCTCGCCAAATCCATCAAGGCTTAAAAGCTCATCTTGATTTAAATTTAGCCAATTATTTGGATAGGTTGAGGCTATCTTTTTTGCTGCTACTTCGCCAATATGCTCAATCCCTAAAGATGTGATAAATCTATGAAGTGGTGGGGTTTTGCTTATATTTATGGCATTTAGGATATTATCTATCTTTTTATCCTTAAAGCCCTCTAAACCATTAAAGCTACCCCTATCTAATCTATAAATATCAATTATACTTGATATTTTGCCATTTTCATATAAAAGCTCTATAATAGCATCGCCAAAACCATCGATATTCATACACTTTTTAGAAGCAAAATATATAATCGAGCTTACCACCCTAGCCTTACAACTCAAATTTTGACACTTTATAAATACCCCTTCATCTAAAAGCTCACTACCACACTTAGGGCAGTTAGTCGGACGCTCTATATTAGATTGGGTGCCATCTCTTCTACTTTTATACACATCTGTAATCTTAGGTATCACATCTCCACTTCTAATTACGCAGACCATATCACCCTTCATAAGCCCTAGACGCTCTATCTCATCGAAGTTATGTAAGGTTACATTTCTTACAAAAGCCCCATCAATCTCCACCCCATCAAGAATACCAACAGGAGTAACCACGCCAGTTCTACCTACTTGTAAAGCTATATCTAGTAATTTAGCGCTCTTTTGCGTAGCTGGGAATTTATAAGCTACCATAAATTTAGGAAATTTAACCGTAAATCCTAGCTCATCGCACTTAGCAAGGCTATCAATGCGAACTACCATACCATCCATCATTATAGGCTTCTCATCTCTTAGCAATAAGAGTTTAGAGTAGGCATTTTTAACCTCATCTACGCTATTACAAACCCTAATAAAATCATCTCTTAAAAATCCAAGAGATCTTACAAACTCCATCATTTGGCTATGTGTGGCAAATTTAAGCTCATTTGCCCCCACTCCCCACGGATAGAATTTAAGCCTTCTAGATTTAGTTATACTTGGATCAAGCTGTCTTAAGCTACCAGCGGCTGCGTTTCTAGGATTGGCTAGTAAATTAAGCCCATCTTGAATTCTCTTAGCATTAATCTCTTCAAAATCCTTTTTAGCTATAACCACTTCACCCCTAATCTCGATAAATCCATCATAAGGAATCTTTAAAGGAATAGAGCTAATCACCTTAGCATTATTAGTAACATCCTCGCCAATCTCTCCATCTCCCCTTGTGGCAGCACTTTTTAAAATTCCATTTTCATATGTTAAATTCAAACTCGCACCATCAAATTTAGGCTCTACAAAAAATCTTTGCAACCCCTTATCTCCACGCTCAATCCACGCTAAAAGCTCATCATCGCTAAAAATATCCTCCATAGACCACATTCTAGCCTTATGAGCTAACTTCTCAAACTGATCTAAAATCTCGCCACCAACTCTATTAGTAGGCGAAAATATAGCTTTTAAATTTGGATTTTGGCTCTCAAACTCAACCACCTTATGATACAAAGCATCATACTCATCATCACTAGCTATAGGATTATCATCAGTATAATAAGCCTTCGCCCATCTATTTAGCGTCTCAACTGCTTCTAAATACTCTTTATGATTCATACTATCTCTAAATCCTTATATGAATTATGTAAATTTAGCATCTGGATATGCTCTTTTGGATCGTGCGTTCTAATGATAGTAGCGCCATTTTCTATAGCTTTTTGGTGTAGATACAAGCTCCCAGCTAAGCGCTCATCTACGCTACTTGGGCTGTAATAATCTATCATAGATTTTCTACTAGCACCTACTAAAAGCGGATATCCAAAAGACAAAAAATGCTCTAAATGCTTAATCAAAGCCATATTATCACGAGCAGTTTTGCCAAATCCTATACCTATATCAAGATAAATTTGCTTAGCCTTAGACTCTTTAATCTCTTCTAATTTTTGAGCGAAAAACTCACTTATAAGCCCTAAAATATCGCTATCTTTGACATTGATTTGCATAGTTTTTGTATCGCCATTTTTATGCATTAGACAATATTTTGCTCCATATTTACCGGCTAAAAAAGCCAAATTTGTATCCGCACTTATATCATTTACAAAGCCAAATCCATGATTCAAAGCATACTCCAAACAAAATGGATCAAAACTATCAAGGCTAAACTCAACTTTCTCATAAAGCTTATTAGCATAGATTAGATCCACAACTGGCTTTACCCTTTCAAATTCCGCCTTAGCACCGATATATTCGCTTCCTGGCCGTGAGCTAACCATACCAATATCTATATAATCCACACCCAAATCAATCAAACTCTCCATACGCAAAATCGCATCATCAATGCCAACTCTACTTGCTGGATTTAAGCTATCATTATTGAAATTTAAAACCGCCATAATCTCGCATTTTTTTGGCTTTTGGAATGAATTTGATAAAAAATAGCCCAATTTTTTAAGACCAAAATCTTGAGCTAGCTCCTTTTTGGCTAGAATTTGAATTTGCTTATCATTTGCTATTAAAAGTGCGTTTTCTAACCCCACACCACCAAAAATTGCATTATGAGAACTTACCAATTCAGCACCGATACTAAGGGCATCTTGCTTTAAGATATTTACAGCTACAGCCTTTATATCTTTGATTAAAATAAAATTTAAATTTGCCTTTTTTCTCATAATTTTCGCCCCACTTTTATGCGGTGATATAAAGTGGCAAATTTGGTCAAAATCGCTATCTGTATTTAATTTATACGCTCTCATTTTATCCTTTGCATTATTAGTAAAAGTATCGGTAAAAGCGTGGTTTGAGCTTTGGAATTTAGATCTGTGATTCTATATAATTTATTAAAGTATATATAATCTTCATGAGTAAATTTAACCCCATTTTTGACTGCGTCTATTATTATGGATTTAAGTAAATTTAGAAGTTGAGTTTTGCTTAATTTATCGCTCTTTTCAAGTGCTGTTTGAGTAGATACATACTCATTGATATAGCTTAAGCTTAGCTTAGTAAAGTCTATCCCCGTTGGCTCACTTTTGGTTAATTTAACCCTATTTTCTATACTTAATCTAGAGCGAATTGTAGCTAAAAATATATTTTTAGCTGGTGCGACTAGGACAAAGATTATATTTCTTGGTGGCTCTTCAAGGATTTTAAGTAGAGCATTTTGCGACTCAATGCCATATTTATTAGCCATAATTAGCAAAACTTTTGGCTCTTTTTCTGCGATATATGCTTGGGAAATTATCTCCCTAGCCCCCTCCATCAGCAAACTCTCATACTCAAAAATTTTTAGATACTCAGGCTTTAAGAGTTGAGAATACTCAACCTTAATACTCTCAAAATTATCGCTAATAATAATTTTACTACTTAAACTCAAAGCTCAACCCGACCAAATAGCACCGCATCTATAGTTCTATCAAACAATCTAAACATAGATAAAAGCTTAAAATCCAAATTTTCATCTGTAGAGCTAAGATAGAAGCTATTTTCAGCTTGTTCATCAAATAGCCACATATAGCTACTAGTGCGATTTTTGGCTATTGCACATAGCTTTGAGCTACTTTTACCGATATAAAAATATACAAATCCATTTGGAAAAGAGATACTAAGCATATCATCAAGCAAACTTATCTCTTCTTTGGAATTTATATCATTTAATCTTGGATATAAGGACTTAAGCGAAATAAATGGCAATATAGGTCTATGCGAGCCTTTGCGGTTAATACTGCGTAAAAAATAGCTCTCAAACCACTCCCTATCCTCATCGCATATAATTATAAATGGCGCACCATCGATAAGGTATCTAAGCCTTGAGGCAAGTAGCGGCGCCCACTCTAGACGCCTCTCCTCCATCCAGCTAAGCTCCTTGCTTGAACTCCTTATAGCATCCAAGCTCCATTTGATAAGATCCATTACTTCTCTAACTCATAAGCTTTATGAAGCGCTCTAACGGCTAATTCACCATATTTTTCTGCTACAATCATCGAAATTTTAATCTCGCTAGTAGAGATCATCTGGATATTAATCCCCTCATTTGCCAATACAGAAAACGCCATAGATGCTACACCGCTATGACTCTTCATACCCACACCAACTACGCTTACCTTGACTACTTCGCTATCTATCTCAATGGATTTTGCACTACCATCATCAACTACATTTCTAGCCGCCTCCATCTCATTTTGAGGAACGGTAAAGCCAAGACTTGTAGTGCCATCTTCGTGGCTTGTATTTTGGATAATCATATCTACATTTATATTTTTATCAGCTAATTTTTTAAATATACTAGCTGCAACTCCTGGCTTATCTACAACCCCTCTCATAGTTACTCTTGCTTGATTTTTATCTAGTGCTATACCGCTTATTAATGCTTGCTCCATTCCTGATATTTCCATGTTTGTCTCTCCTGTGATTAGTGTTCCTTCATTATTGTTAAAGCTACTTCTAGTGACTAAATTTACCTTTAATTTTTTGGCTAACTCTACACTTCTATTTTGTAGTACCTTTGCCCCCATACTAGCTAACTCCAGCATCTCATCATAGCTAATTTTCTCAAGCTTTCTAGCCTTAGGCTCTATCCTTGGATCTGTAGTATATACCCCATCTACATCTGTGTAAATCTCACACAAATCAGCCTTTAGAGCTCCTGCTACAGCCACGGCACTTAGATCGCTTCCGCCACGACCTAGCGTTGTTACATCTCCATCTTTACTAACGCCTTGAAATCCAGCTACAACAACGATCTTTCCATCGTTTAAAGCCTCTTTTATCTTATCTCCATTAATATCGATAATTCTAGCCTTGGTAAAATCACTATTAGTGATAATCCCAGCCATATCTCCACTAAATGCCACAGCCTTATATCCTTTTGAATTTAAAGCAATTGATAGAAGTGAGCTTGTAACTCTCTCGCCAGAGCTAAGGAGCATATCCATATCTGCACTTTGTGGCTGAATTTTGCTAAAGTGCTCAGCATATTCTATTAGCTGATTTGTTACCCCACTCATAGCAGAAACCACGACTACTACATCATTACCAGCATCTTTAGTAGCAATTACTCTTTTAGCAACCTCTTCTATTCTTTCTAAATTTCCAACGCTTGTCCCGCCATATTTTTGAACAATTAGCATTATATGAATCCTTCATCTTTAAAATATTTAAGCACTTTAGCATACGCACCCTTTTTGAAGTGATTAACCTTGCTTAATACATCATTTACAGGCATAAAGCAGTAATCATCAAATTCAGGGTGTTTTGTCGCTAGATCAATCTTTGCATTTGGCTTTAATCTAACCAAAAAATATCTTTGAGTTTGTCCATCATATGGCGCCATTTTCTTAGCGATATTTTCAGGAAAATCATACTCAAGCCACTTAGGGTGCTCGCATAAAATCTCTACTTCGCTTGTCCCTATCTCCTCTTCAAGCTCTCTAAAAAGAGCCTCTTTGGGTGATTCGCCTTCATCTATCCCACCTTGTGGAAACTGCCAAGCTCCACTAATATCATATCGTTGAGCGATGAATACTTTACACTCTAAAGGATAAGATGGAGATAAAATAATCGCCGCTACATTTGGACGATACCTCTTGCCTTTATCCATTTTTGATCCTAAAAATTTGGTAAAAATCCTACCCTAAAAGCGTTTAAAGTTTAATAAATCAACTAAATTTAATAAATTATTTGTTAAATTTAGAATAAATTTTAGGACAAATTTTGCATATCTATATACACATTCCATTTTGCGAATCAAAGTGCCCATATTGTGCTTTTGGCTCTCATAGCGATCAATTTGCTATAACTAAAGAGTATTTTAAAGCCCTTACAAAAGAGATAAAAAATATCAAATTCAATGATAAAATCTCCACAATATTTATAGGTGGTGGCACTCCAAGTAGCGTAGATGCTAGGTTGTATGATGAAATTTTTGAATACTTAAGACCAAATTTAAATAAAGATTGTGAGATCACAAGTGAAGCAAACCCAAACTCAGCAAATTTAAAGTGGCTAAATCATATGAGAGAGCTTGGCGTAAATCGCTTAAGCCTTGGGGCTCAAAGCTTTAATGAAAAAAAGCTTAAATTTTTAGGCAGAATTCACAACTCAAAAAGAATATTTAAAGCTGTAGAAGATGCCAAAATAGCTGGTTTTAAAAATATAAATGTTGATATAATGTATGGCACAAAACTTGATACTAAAGCCTTAATATCTAGCGAAATTCAAGCCTTAAAAGAGTTAGAAATTACACATATATCAGCCTATAGCTTAATGCTTGAGAGTGAGTTTAGCTCTAAAATATCATATCAAAAAGATAGCCCAATCCTAGCTAAATATCTCATAAATTCACTTGAAAATATAGGTTTTAATCAGTATGAAATCTCAAATTTCGGTCAAATCTGTAAGCACAATCTTGACTACTGGCAAGGCGATGACTACTATGGATTTGGTGCGTATGCTGTGGGGACAATTGGGCTAAAAAGATATAAGGGTGCGACAAATCTTAAAAATTATATAGCTAACCCTTTTAAAAAAAGCATTGAGAAATTAAGCCTTGAGGATAAAAGAAGTGAAAGAGTATTTTTAGGCCTTAGGAGCATTATTGGCGTAAGCTTAAGCGATTTAAGCTCAAATATGCAAAAAACAGCTGAAATTTTAATCAAAGAGAGAAAATTAATATTAAAAAATGGGAGAATTTATAATCCAAATTTCTTATTAGCCGATGAGATATATCTATATTTAAGCCAGCCTTAATTAGGCTAGCTTAAATTTTATTCTACTTCAGCGTCTATGACATCATCATCTTTTTTCTTATCTTGTGCGTTGGCACCAGCGGTTTGATTTTGATACATAGCTTCAGCTAGTTTATGGCTAACTTCGCTTAGAGCTTTTACTTTTATATCGATTTGCTCTTTTGTAGCACTCTCATCTTTTAATGTCTCTTTTAGATCATTTAAGGCTGCTTCGATTTTAGCCCTATCTTCGCTTGGAAGTTTCTCGCCAAGCTCATCAAGAGATTTTTGAGTTTGATGGGCTAAGCTATCAGCACCATTTCTAGCCTCAACTGCCTCTTTTCTCTTTTTATCCTCTTCTTTATGAGCTTCAGCGTCATTTACCATTTTATTTATCTCTTCTTCGCTTAAGCCGCTTGAGCCACTGATAGTTATGTTTTGAGCTTTACCACTGGCTTTATCTTTTGCTGAAACGGTTAAAATTCCATTTGCATCTATATCAAATGTAACTTCAATTTGTGGCACACCTCTTGGAGCTGGCATAATTCCTTCAAGATTGAAATTACCTAAGCTTTTATTATCTTTAGCAAACTCTCTTTCGCCTTGGAGTACATTGATTGTAACTGCGCTTTGATTATCCTCAGCAGTTGAGAAAGTTTGAGATTTTTTAGTTGGGATTGTGGTGCCCTTTTCTATCAATTTACTCATAACCCCACCAAGAGTCTCAATACCAAGGCTAAGAGGTGTAACATCTAGCAAAAGAACATCTTTTACATCGCCTTTTATAACCGCACCTTGGATAGCCGCACCAATTGCTACAACTTCATCAGGATTTACTGATTTGTTTAGCTCTTTATCAAATGCTTTTTTGACCTCTTCTTGCACTACAGGAACACGAGTTGAGCCACCTACCATTACTACTTCTTTTATATCACTTTTGCTTATACCAGCGTCTTTTACTACCTCATTTATTTTTGTGATAGTTTGAGATACCAAATCATCTATCATACTTTCAAATTTAGCTCTACTAAGAGTTTTTGTAAGATGTTTTGGGCCAGTTGCATCAGCTGTGATAAATGGTAGATTTATAGTTGTCTCCATAGCGCTACTTAGCTCTTTTTTAGCATTTTCAGCTGCTTCTTTTAAGCGTTGAAGAGCCATTACATCATTTTTAAGATCGATTCCAGTTTCACTTTTAAACTCACTTACTAAAAAGTCAATTAATCTATTATCAAAATCATCTCCACCTAAGAAGGCATTTCCACCTGTTGCTAAAACCTCAACTACGCTATCTCCAGTTTCTAGCACAGTTACATCAAATGTCCCACCACCTAGGTCATAAACTACGATTTTTTCAGCCTCTTTTTTATCTAATCCATAAGCCAAAGCCGCAGCCGTAGGCTCATTTATAATTCTAAGCACATTAAGCCCTGCTATCGTGCCAGCTTCTTTTGTAGCTTTTCTTTGACTATCATTAAAGTATGCAGGCACGGTGATAACGGCATCAGTTACACTTTCGCCTAAAAACGCTTCAGCATCTTCTTTTAATTTAATCAATACTTTAGCTGAAATTTCTTGTGGAGTATATGTTTTACCAGCTATCTCAACAGCACACGCACCATTTCTATCTACTATATGATATGGAAGGCGGCTTTTTGCTTCCACGGCATTTTTCTCATTCATCATAAGACCCATAATTCTTTTTATAGAAAATATGGTTTTTTCTGGATTTGTTACTGCTTGGCGTTTAGCTGTATCGCCGACTAAAATCTCTCCCTTATCAGTAAAAGCCACAACGCTTGGAGTTGTATTTTTACCCTCTTTGTTGGGGATTACTTTGCTTTCGCCTCTTTCATATATGCTTACGCATGAATTTGTTGTTCCTAGGTCTATTCCTATTACTTTTGCCATTGTTTTCTCCTTGAAATTAGTTTATTAAACAATAAATCACACAAATTGTGCACCTATTTTCTTCTTCCTTGATATCTTTTCTCTATCTCTCTTTTTCCTTTATCTGTAATAGATAACTCCCCAGTTTTCTCATCATATTTAATGTAGTCAATATTTTCATTAAGATAAGAAGTTTTATTTCTCCTATTACAAATAACATTATTTACCAATTGGGGATGATGTGGTGCAAAAATTTTTTCTATATCATCCCCGCTGACACTATCAATTTCATATAAATATAATAGTATCAAATCATCAAATAATGCATTATGGTTTATGCCATTACAACTATTTTCTTGTGTTATCATATCTTCTCCTAAAATTAATTTAAATTCTTTATATACTTCATTTGTATAAGTATATTTTGTTGTTGGTTCTGTATAGAACTCCTTGTTTATGCTGTTTTCTATGAAATCTCTTAAGCTATCTTTATACATTTCTTTAAAATATTTTTTGTCAATATTTCCTTTAATATAGCCATAGCATAGGATTTCATAAAAATTTCTAGAGTCTTCATAAAAACTTTCTAACATGTCAAATGCGAGTATTGCTTGTTTGTAGTCGTCTATAAAAGACATTTTCTCGTGACAAGAAAAAATTTTTTTCTTTATTTTTACCTATTTCCCTCCAAATTTCAATAGCTTGCATATTTTGGTTTATAAGTTTTTGTGACCTAGCAATGTATGCCGACCCAAAAGCTACAAAAGCTGAGATGACCGAAACACATAGTGAAAAAATAGAAATAATTTGGCTATTTTCCACTCTTTGCCCTTGCTTGGCTTTTTCTATCTCTTTTTTACGCAAATATTCTAAACGCTCATTGGCTGAGTTTGCTATAGCTGTATAAAAGCCTGTACTTTTTACACTATCCAAGCTTTCATTAGCTATTTGGACTCTTTGTGAATTTTCAGTATTTGACATATTTTCTCCATTAAACTATTTTGCTATTACAACCATAGATGGTCTTAAAACTCTATCATTATATAGATAACCTTTTTGATAAACAGTAGCTATCTTGCCACTTTCTACCTCATCTGTCTGTATATAATTTATAGCGTTATGAACTTCTGGGTTAAACTCACCGCTAGTATCAATCTCCTTTATACCATACTTTTCAAAGCACTTTTTAAACTGCTCTATGGTTAAGTTTATACCATCTTTTATCTTATTTGCTATCTCATCATCGCCACTTTGTAAATTCGCAGCAATCTCCAAAGCATCAATAACTGGCAAAAGATCTCTAGCAAAGCTCTCATTTGCGAATTTCAAAGCTTCAGCCTTTTCTCGCTCTAAACGCTTTTTGATATTTTCAAAATCCGCAGTAGCTCTTATCAAATCCTCTTTAACCTTAGCTAACTCACTATCTAATTCGCTTTGCTCATCTTGCTTACAATCTTGACAATCTTGCTCATTTAAAGCTAAATTGTCATCTAAATTTTCATCTATATCTTGACTCACGCAGCCTCCTTTAACATACTTAAAAACTTCTCATAATCGCTATAAACGCTACTAGCACAAAGCATAATAGCTGGTTTGCCCTGATATATCACATCAGTTTTTAATCCCATATAGCCAGTAGAAAATAGCGGACTAAAGGCTAAATTTCCATTAAAATTATTACCAAATGATGGATCTAAAATCGCCTTTATACTATCATCTTTACAAATTTCAAAAGCAATTTTCTCATTTTCTTGAAATAAAATCTCCTCTCTTTTTAAAGCTTTAATTTTAACTCTTAGCTCACTTAGTCCCACTTGCATAGAGATGTGATCTAGCTCTTCTAAGCTAACTCCAATTAAATTGCTTAAAAATTTTTCAACTTTTGAGCTAAATTTAATAGATATACTCTGAGTGTTAAAATCAAGAACTAAAAAGCGATCTTTAAGATTTAAAACATCTTTTAAAAATAGCTTTTGATTTTCAAAAATCATGCAATAAATATCATTTTTATAAACTAAAAAATTTAGTAAATCAATATTATTTATAGATAATATTGGGCTAAATTTAAGTCTATTTTGCCAATAAATCTCCATCGCACTAGCTGTAGGAATTCGCCCACCGCTAATGTGTAGTTGAGTGATCGCCCCCTCATCGCTAAGCTTTTTAAAATATACCCTAATAGTAGATGCCGGGATAGCTATATTCATTCTCATACCAAGCTCACTAGACCCAATTGGCTCATTTGCTTCTAAATATGCATGAATGATAGACTCTAGTATTAAATCTCTCTTATCTACTTTCATTATTAGCACTCTTTATATTTAATTGCTAAGTTAATTATACAACATTGAGCCAACCTTTGTCAAGTATTTTAAGCAAAAATATTAAAATTATCAAATTTATTTAGCAATTGATATACCTAACTGCTTATAATCATAAAATTTAAATATGTGAAAATATAAATTGTATGCAAAAAATTTATTGATATTTAATAACTCATAAAGTATAATTCACTTCTTAAATCAAAAAGGGGACAAATTGAGCAATCTAACAGCAAAAGAGAGAGATGAATTAGAGCATATTTTTACTCAAATTCAGATTAGTAGGTTTAAATTTAATATCTATAGGTATTATAAAACGCTAAATAAAAAGAGTCAATTTGCCATTAGACTACTAAGATATAAAACCAAAAGGCTACTTAAATAGCTCTGGATAATTCTTTTTCATATATTCTACTACAGCTATAACCTCATCTACGCCGTTTGCGTCGCTATCTTCTAGCACATCATCTATAACATCAATGTATCTATCAAAGGCCTCATTTATCAGCTCCTTTTTAACCCCAGCATAATACAACATACCAAGAGTCGCTAGCTCAAGCTCATAGCTCATCTCCTCTAAAGTCACATCATTTTCATAATTTTTCATTATTGCTCTCCTGTTTTTTTATTAATCAAATTTACCACTTGTGATTTTATCTCATCATAATTATAACTATCTATAAATCCAGCAAAAAACCCACCACTAGCATTTTTATGCCCACCTCCATCACAAAGCTCTTTTGCCATTTGGCTTACATCAAAATCCCCATTTGATCTAAAACTCATACTCTTTTTACTAGTTATATCAATGAAAAATTTAAACTCAGGATTTGCTACTAAAAAGTCATTTCCAATCACGCTAGCACTCCCTATATTATAGGTTAAAATCCCCCTACTCCCACGATAATCAATGCTAAATTTATCACTATTTGAAGTAAGATGTCTGACTAGATAATTTGAATTTAGATTGCTTAGAGTATCATCATTTTTAAGGTAAAAAAACTCTTTTTTAATTCCATGAAGTCTATTATCAAGCTCGATATGAGCGTTATTTAAGCTTAAGAATTCGCAAAAATTTTTAATAAGATAAAAGATATACTCTATATGCTCTTTTTCAAACATAACCTTATTTATCTCCTTAGCTCCAGCAATTGCCCCCATACAGACCTTACCAAGCTCAAAATTTGGATCATTTTTTAGCCAAATATCCACCGCATTTACCACATTACAATACGCCTCTAGCCTCTCATCAGCCCCAAACATCGCACTAAAAAAATCATAACAAATTTTAGTAGCACTCCTAGAATTATCAAGATAATACCAAGGAAATATCTGTGAGCACTCAGCACCAGTTTGATGATGGTCTAATAAAATTAACTTAACATTTTTATCTTTGAGTTGCTCTTCGTAGCTTTGGCATTGAGTTTTGGTTAAGTTTAAATCTGTAATTAAAATAACAGCCTTATCATTACCAATTTTAGAGATGATATGCGACATTTTTTTATCAATCTCTTTTCCATAATTTGAGTTATAAAATTCAATATTTTTAAGATAAAAATTACTAACAAACTGACAAGAGTATCCATCTAAATCAGTATGACTAAGATGATAAATTTTCATTTTATTCCTTTATTAAAGTTCTGGTATCTCTATAGTCCCAAGTGTCTCAAACTGCGTGTTTGGTGCAATTTCAGCAAAGCTAAGCACAGCAATATCGATTGAGAAATTCTGCACTATACTATCTATAAATTTACGAATACTAGGCTCAACGCAAAGCACCATATCGCCTTGTTCGCTTATAGGGCGATTCTCTCTTTTTGCTCTTAATGCGCTTACTATGGCTGAAGTTTGTGCTACATTTATCATCATAGTGTATGCACCATCTTTATAGCTTAGGCTGTCTATTAGCTTTTGCTGGGCTGAGGCTTCTAGGATATAGAAATTTAGCTGACCATTCTCATCAACATACATAGAAGTTATCACCCTTGCTAGGGCTGCTCGAACATGCTCAATTATCATATCTAAATTCTTGCTAACTTCAGCCACATCGCTAATTGCCTCAAGTATGCTAAGCATATCTTTAATAGGGATATTATCTTTAAGCAAAGCTCTTAATACCTTTTGTATAACTCCCACACCAACTACTTTTAGCGTATCATCAACCACTACAGAGTATTCTGATTTTACCTTATCAAGGATATTTTGAACCTCTTGCTTGGTTAATAATTCACTCGCATTTTGCTTGACTAATTCGCTCATGTGAGTAGATATAACACTAGCCGCATCAGCGACTGTATATCCGCTTAATATCGCATCTTCTTTATAATTTTGATCAATCCACAAAGCATCAAGCCCAAAAGCTGGGTCTTTTACCGCAATGCCATCAATATCAGCACTCACATATCCACTATCCATAGCTAAGCACTTATCAGGATAAACCACGCCAGAGCCTATTACTACGCCTTTTAACTTAAATTTATACTCATTTGGCCCAAGCAAGATATTATCCCTTAATCTAATTTTAGGCATTAAAAATCCTAGCATTGTAGCCATATTTCGTCTCATAGCTCTAATTCTCTCTATCAAATCACCATCGGCAAGCTTTAAAAGTCCATAGCCCAAATCAAGCTCTAAAATTTCAATTTTTAAAATATCATCAATCTTAGCTTGCTCTTCCATAGCGATCTCTTCTTCGCTTTTTTTAGGAAGTTTGCTTGTAGATGCTTGAGTGGATTTACCTGTAGCGTCTGATGATTGGGGGCTATTTTTATCACTTTTAATCGCACTAAAATCGATTTTGCCATCTTCTATCTGCTTTAAAATAAAGCCAATTCCTAAAAATAAAAGCCCCATAAATCCAAGCGATAGCGTCGGAAGGCCTGGAACTAAAGCAAACATAAAAAGTATAAAACCAACTATCAAAAGCGTTTTATACTCGCCAAGTAGCTGGGATACGACCCCTTCGGCAAAATTATCCTCATCCTTGCTAGCTCTAGTTATAATAATAGCCGTTGCAGTTGATGTGATAAGACCTGGAATTTGGCTTACCAATCCATCTCCAATTGTAAGAATCGTATATGTAGCTGCGGCATCTTTAATAGCCATATCATGCTCAAAAGAGCCAATCAAAAATCCGCCAATAATATTAATAATTGTAATGATAATACCAGCTACAGCGTCACCTTTTATAAATTTAGATGAACCATCCATTGCTCCATAAAAATTCGCTTCAGATATTATATCTTGACGCCTTTGCTTAGCTGCTTGCTCATCTATCAAACCCGCATTTAAATCCGCATCAATAGCCATCTGCTTTCCTGGCATCGCATCTAGAGTAAATCTAGCTTGAACTTCACTTACACGGGTTGAGCCTTTAGTTACAACCATAAAATTTATAAGCACCAAAATACAAAAGACAATCACGCCAATTGCATAGTTGCCACCAACTACGAATTTACCAAAACTAGCGATAATATCACTTACAGCCTCTGGTCCGTTATGACCTTCGCTTAAAATCATTCTAGTAGTTGCTATATTAAGTGCTAATCTAAATAGAGTAACTATCAAAACTAAAGTAGGAAATGTGCTAAGATCTGTTGGTTTGGGTACATAAATAGAGATTAATATTATAAGCACAGATATAGCTATGGATAGAGCTAAGAAAAAATCAAGCACCCCACTAGGTAAAGGCACAATGATAATAGCCAAAATAGCTATAATGACAAAAACTACAGTTAGACTCTTAGCCTTTATAACTGGCGCTAAAAATGGCGCCACCATGGTTAAAATATTGCGTTTAGCCAAACTATTTCTTCATAATATCAGCTAATGTTATCTGGTCTAAAAAGTTATCAACTCGACCTTGCAAGTCGTTAAATATAGGCCAAATTTGGCACCCATCTCCTTTATTGCTAGGGCAATCGCATCTAGAATTTGCACACTCAAATACATTTACTTTACGCTTTTCTGCACTCTCTAAAATATGTTTAATAGTCAAATTTGATGGCTTATCAGCTAAAACAAATCCGCCATTTGCCCCCTTAAAAGAGTTTAATATCCCAGCTTTTGCTAAATTTTGTAAGATTTTAGCTAAAAAACTTTTTGAAATTCCAAGCTCTGATGATATAGTATCTACATCTTTTGGATAGTTTGCTTGCGATAATAATATTAATGATAGCATAGCATATTCACTAGCTTTGGTAAATAACACCTTTGCTCCTTTGAGAATTTAAATTCAGATATTCTACTAAAAAATATATTAATATTAACTTTTTTTAGAGTATAATATCAACTTATTTTTAATATTTTAAGATAAATTAATAAGCATTTATAAATAGCTTTTATATGGATATTTTCATTTAATTATAGTGATAAATCTTAGGCATTTATCAAGGTGCCATTTTGCTTATTTTAATTATAAATTTATAGTAAAATTAAATTTAGGAAAATAGATATTTGCTTAGACATTTTTTTACAAATAGTATTGGAATTTTATGCTCTAGGGTGCTTGGATTTATCAGAGATTTAATGACAGCAAATGCTCTTGGTGCAAGCATTTGGAGCGATATATTTTTTGTAGCGTTTAAGCTACCTAATCTCTTTCGCAGACTCTTTGGCGAAGGGGCATTTTCTCAAGCTTTTATGCCAAATTTAGTTAAGGTAAGTAAAAAAGGGTTATTTGCTACTGAAATTTTAATCAAATTAAGCCTTGCTATGCTAATTTTAAGCTTGATAGTTATGCTTTTTGCTCCGCTTGTTACAAAGGCTTTGGCTTATGGATTTAGCGATGAGATTATAGCTCTTGCTGTGCCTTTGGTGCGGATTAATTTTTGGTATCTTTTGGCTATTTTTATAGTTACCTTACTATCAGCACTATTACAATACAAAAATCACTTTGCCACTACTGCTTTTAGCACGGCATTTTTAAATTTATCCATGATAACGGCTCTATTTTTAGCTAATAATCTAGATCAGCAAAGCGCAGCCTTATACCTTAGCTGGGGCGTTGTAGTTGGTGGATTTATCCAAGTTTTATCCCATATTATCGCACTTAAAAGGCTAAATTTACTTCGATTATTAACCCTTGGAATGGCTAAGTTTATAAAAGGCAAAAGAGCTAAAGCTAAGGGTTTTTGGCAAAATTTTACTCACGGGATAATTGGTAGTAGCGCAAATCAATTAAGCGATTTTATCTCCACATTTATCGCTAGTTTCTTAGCCACTGGGGCCATAAGCTACCTATATTATGCTAATAGAATTTTTCAACTGCCATTAGCACTATTTGCCATTGCTTTATCAACTGCGATTTTCCCTAAAATTTCAAAAGCCATTAAGATAAATAGTGATGAAACGGCTATAAATTTACTTAAAAAAAGCTTTAATTTGCTATTTTTCTTGCTTATATTTTCCACAATCGGCGGATATATTTTATCTAAAGAGATTATCTGGCTGCTATTTCAAAGTGGGGAGTTTAATTCGCAAAATACCATAGAATCGGCTAAGGTTTTACAAATGTATATACTTGGACTTTTGCCTTTTGGACTTTATAAACTATTTTCGCTTTGGCTATATGCCAAAATGCAACAAAAAATCGCAGCCAAAATCGCCATATACTCACTATTTATCAACACAATTTTATGCCTAATCTTATTTAAGCCTCTTGGTGCTAGTGGATTAGCTTTAGCTAGCACTATTAGCGGAGTATTTTTGCTAGGATATTCAATTTTTATATTTGGTATTAAGCAATTTTTAGATATAAGCCTTAGTAGGATAAATTTAATTACCATAATTTTAGTTATAATTTTTGGCTATTTATTAGTAGAGTTAAGGGAGTTTATATATGCAAATTTATGATACAGCATTAAAGCAAAAAATTGAGTTAAAACCACTAAATAGCAATGAGATAAATATATATGTATGTGGCCCAACTGTCTATGATGATGCTCACCTAGGTCATGCTAAATCTAGCATTAGCTTTGATCTTCTTAGGCGGGTTTTGATAGCGCTTGGATATAGAGTTAAATTTGTTAAAAACTTCACTGATATAGATGATAAAATTTTAGCCAAAATGCAATCAACTAATCAAACTTTAGAGCAGATCACAACACATTATATAGATAGATACATTAGTGATATGAAAGCCCTAAATGTATTAAACGCTGATATAGAGCCTAAGGCTACTTGTTATTTAAACTCTATTATAGATTATATCTTAAAGCTAGAGCAAAATGGCGCAACATATAAGCTTGAAGATGGAATTTACTTTGATACTAGCAAAGATGAAAAATATTTAAGCTTAAGCGGTAGAAAAGATGAAAATCTCATCGCTAGAGTAAAAAGCAATAACTCCAAAAGAAGTGAAAAAGATTTTGTTTTATGGAAATTTGATGAGAATTGGTATGATAGTCCATTTGGCAAGGGGCGTCCTGGCTGGCATACAGAGTGTGTAGCGATGATTTCAAATATATTTGGTAAGACTATTGATATTCACGCTGGTGGGGCTGATCTGCTCTTTCCGCACCACGAAAATGAAGCCGCACAATGTAGGTGTGCATATCATAAAGAGTTAGCTAAGCACTGGATGCATAATGGGTTTATACAAGTAGATAATGAGAAGATGAGTAAGAGCTTAGGTAACTCATTTTTCATAAAAGATGCGTTAGCTATCGCACCTGGCGAGGCGGTGAGATTTTATTTGATGAGTAGCCATTATAGAGCAAATTTCAACTACGATATAGCTGATCTACTCTCTAGCAAAAAGCGTCTTGATAAAATTTATAGGCTTAAAAAGCGATTAAGTGGGGTTGAAGCTAATGAGGCTAAAGGGGAGTTTAAAAACTCTATTTTAGATGCTTTAAGCGATGATTTAAATATCTCGGTGGCTCTAGCTAAAATTGATGAAATGGTAAATCAAGCCAACACAAATCTAGATAAAGAGCCAAAAAATAAAGCCTTAAAATCCACAATTATGGCTAATCTAAATTTTATCAAAGATACTCTTGGGATATTATATCAAGATGAATTTGAGTGGTTTCAATATGGATTTGATGAAACGCAAAAAGAGAGAATTATGAATTTAATAAAAGCTAGAGATGAGGCTAAATCGGCTAAGGATTATAAAAAAGCTGATTTGATAAGAGATGAATTAAATAGCCTTGGCGTGGCTATAATGGATACGCCAAATGGAGTAAAATGGGAGAAAATATGGACGGAATAGCAGAGGTTTTTAGACGATTTAAATCATATTATAAGGAGTATATACCACAATTTATCATAGCTATTATCGGAATGATTATGGCTAGTGTTGGGACTGCGGTATCAGCTTGGCTTGTTAAGCCTGTGCTAGATTATATCTTTATCCAAAAAGATGAAAATTTACTATATTTGCTTCCATATGCGATTATTGGGATATACTTTATAAAGAGCCTTGGGATCTACTTACAAGTATATTTCACAGCCTATATCGGACAAGATATAGTAAGACGCTTTAGACACAATCAACTAGCAAATATATTAACCCTTGATATGAGCTTTTTTCATAAATATAGAAGTGGAGAGCTTATGAGTAGGATTATGAGCGATATAGAGAGAATTCGCTCTATAGTATCAAATTTAATCCCAGAGCTAGTGCGTGAGTTTGTAACTATTATTGGTTTGCTTTGTGTGGTGATTTATCAAAGCCCTACCCTAGCACTATTTTCTCTAATAGTCTTGCCAGCAGCACTCTATCCACTCTCAAGACTGGCTAAAAAGATGAGAAAGATAAGCCGAACTTCACAAGAAACCTCAGGCGATATAACCTCTGTTTTAAGTCAGATATTTGCTAATATTGAGATCATAAAAGCTAGTAACGCACAAGGTAAGGAGCTAGAGAAATTTGACACTCAAAACGATAAAATCTTTAAATTAAATTTAAAATCCGTCAAGGTAAATACCCTAGTAAGTCCGATGATGGAGACGCTAGGCTCTATTGGCATTGCCATTACTATTATAATAGGCGGCCAACAAGTTATAAATGGAGAGATCACAGTTGGGAGCTTCTTTAGCTTTCTTACAGCACTATTTATGCTATATACGCCAATTAAAAGGCTAACTTCTATATACAATCAAATGCAAGATGCTATAGTAGCTAGTCAAAGGACATTTGAGCTACTTGATATGAGCCCAAATATAGTTGATGGCAAGCTTGACTTCCCGCATAAAGTAAATTCAATCACAATCCAAGATCTCAAATTTAGCTATGGAGATAAGGTAGCATTAAATGGCATCAACCTTAAAGTATATAAAGGTCAAATGATAGCCCTAGTAGGTAGTAGCGGTGGCGGTAAAAGCACACTTATAAATCTCTTAATGAGATTTTATGATCCAGACTTAGGAACAATACTAATAAATGAAAATGATATAAGTGAATTTAAACTTAAAGGCTTAAGAGAAAATATAGGCCTAGTAACTCAAAGAGTATATATATTTAATGATACAATCGCTGCTAATGTCGCTTATGGAGCACCTTTAGATGATAATAAGGTTATAAATGCACTTAAGATGGCAAACGCATATGATTTTGTCCAAAAGCTAGATAGCGGCATACATACAATGCTTAGCGAGTATGGGGCTAATCTAAGTGGCGGTCAAAGACAGAGAATTGCTATCGCAAGGGCTTTATACCATAATCCTCAAATTTTAATTTTTGATGAGGCAACAAGCGCATTAGATAATGAAAGCGAACAAGAGATAACCAAAGCAATTGAGAAATTAGCCCATGAAAAGATAATTTTTATAATCGCTCATAGGCTCTCAACCATCAAAAATGCTGATAAAATAGCGGTTATTAGCTCTGGTAAAATAGTAGGATTTGGCACAGATAAAGAGCTAGAAAGCCAGTGTCAAATATACCAAAGGCTAAAACTAGGAGCAATCCACTAAATAAGACTCACTAGCTACCAAAGCTAGTGAGCGCATTATAAATCTAGATTACATTTTTTAAATAGATCTCCACACAGCAATCGAAGTTGGATTAAATGGGTCAGTTCTACAACTATGCTCTAAAAGAGCATCTTCGATGATTATATCTCCATTTTGATTAGCTTTTTTCAAAGTTTTAGCAAAATTTAAATTCCAGCCATTTTTTATAAAAAAATTGCGATGCTCCTCGCTTACTTCTCCTAAATCTTTTACTTGAAATCCAAATGGCTCACCATGGATACATCTCACAAATGGAGCGATACTTGCTACAGATTTAAACCAATTATCTGGAATCTCTTTAACCTGCTCAATAGTATGATATGTAAAGACCAAAACACGCTTACCAAAATCCAAATTCTTATCAAATTTAGGCTTTAAGTGGTTAAAATGGAAAAACTCAGCCTTCATCTTAGGCTCAATATCTGCTAATTTTCTAGCCATCTCTACACCACTATTAGTAAATTCGCCACCAAAATATCTTAAATTTATCCCACCGCCATTATAAAATATCTTAAATAAATTTCTACCATATCCGCACCCAAGCTCGATTACACTATCATACTCATCAAATGACAAAGCATCGATAATAAAATCAATAAAGCTTGTTTTAGTATAATATGGGACTAAAATAGTCATACCATTTAGGGAAGTTACACCATAATACGGAATATCTACAAAATTAAATTTCTCGCTCTGGCTCTCTTTTTTTCGCCATTCATAATCGCCATTATCATTAACTGCAAGGGTATAATGTCGCTCCCTTTTCTCCAACTCTGAAATTACTTGTAAAGCGTTATACCCCCCCCCACTTATAAATTTACTCATAAACTCAGCCCTTATAGCCCATGCTCTTTCATAGAAATTTTGCCATTTTTTCTCTTGATATGCCATTTTAACACCTTAAATTTATAATTTTGATTATATCTAACGCAGCATAAAATATCATTAAATTTATTTAAATTATAAGCAAATTTAAGCTATAAATGGCTAGTATAACCACCTATAGCATAATAAAATCATATCTATATTTTGTTTTTCTAAGCAAATTTAAGCTTCTACCATTTTATTCCTTCACTTCTAAATTTCCCATCATACCCAAATCTTCATGTTCTAAAATATGACAATGATACATTCTATGACCTATAAAATCTTGCTTCATTCTTAGTCTTACTTCTTCATTAGGACGCACATTAATAGTATCTCTTAGGGCTCTAAATTCTGCTTTTTTAACCTTACCATTTAATTTTGATGAGATAAGCTCAAATTGTGTGCCATGTATATGAAAAGGATGGTCCATATGTGATTTATTAATCACTATCCACTCTTCTACCACTCCTACTTTAGAATGTAAATCAACACCATTTAAATCAAAGCTTTTCCCATTGATTAAAAACATAGAAGCTAGTGCAATTCTTAACTCTTCTTCATTTTTATTCATTAAGCCACTCATTTGCATATGGTCTTCGCTCATTATGACTTCTTTAAAATCTTTTGGTTCTTCTAAAGGCTCAAAGGTTCTTAATGTTTTTGGTAGTTGTAATTTTTCTTTTTTAAAAGAAATATCAGCTAAGAAAAGAGTATTTGGCTCTTCTTTTACCATCATTTTATCTCTATCATAATAGCCACTTTCAAGCTTGAATTCTCCATCTTTTGTCGCATCGATTAAAACTTCTACGCGTGAAGCAGGATTTAAGAAAATTTCATCTTTAAAAATCGGTTTTTCTATAAGCCCTCCATCAGTTCCAACAAGTATAAATTGTGCCCCTTGTATGCGTAAATTTAAGTATCTAGCTGCACTCATATTATAAATGCGTATGCGTTCATTGCTTGCGAGTTTGATTTTAGGTTGGTATTGTCCATTAATAAGCACAAACTCACCTTCTCTACCATTAAGCCAATCGATTAAGGTATTGTGTGGAATTTGAGCGTTTTCATCAAGACGCAAATCAGTAATCATAAGATCTTTTTCTTTAAGATGGCTAAGAGCATCTTTTTTAGCCTTGACTACAAAACATCCAGCTAAACCCATAAAAACTTGTTTTGAAGCAATAAAATGCGGATGAGGATGATACCAGTAAGTACCAGCACTATTTTGTGGTATTGTAAAATGATAAATCCTCTCTTCACCTGCTAAAATAGCATCGTGTGGATTTCCATCTTGATTAGGCGGCACAAGAAGTCCGTGCCAATGTATGGTTGTCGGTTCTTTGAGTTTATTTTTAACTAAAATTTCAACTTTATCCCCTTCATAAACCTCTATTTTTGGAGCTGGTATTGAGCCATTATAGGTATAAAATTTTGTTTTTTTGCCCTTAATCACTTCGATTTGACTCTCTTTTACCTCTATTGTCGCACGAAAAACATTTTTTTCCTTGCTTTCATTTTTAAGCACAGGCAGAGCTTTTAAAGCTTCTCCTTTAGGGAAATATTTCTGGTCTAAAAGCTTTAAATCTTTTTGAGCAAATTGGATAAAAGAGGTATCAATCTCTCTATTCATTGGCATTTTATCCATATCATGGCCCATCATGTCATGGTCCATCATGTCATGCCCCATATGCCCCATCATGTCATGATCCATCATGTCATGCCCCATATGAGGATTTGCATAAGCTACACCTGCTAAACCTAAGAGATTTAATTTTAAGAAATTTCTTCTATTCATTGTGTTTTATATCCTTATTTTTGATTTTTCATCGCTGATTAAATTATAATTATTATAAATGAATATTATATAAATTGTTTTAAAATTTCGGTATTTAAAGATATAAAGCAACTCTTACCACAACTAATATATGTTTTAAATTAAAATTTAAGTAATTTACCACTTTAGCACCTTGAATTTATAATTTTATTATATTCACACATATCCAAAATATCATTAAATTTATTTAAATTATAAGCAAATTTAAGCAAATTTTAGCTAAAATTGCTGATTTTAAAGGAATATAATGGATTATGGCGATATTAAAAAAATTTTATTTAAACTAAACCCAGAAAATGCCCATAAAATAGCTGAATTAGCTATGCGTGTATCTGTAAAAATTCCATTTGTGAGCGACTATTTGGTGAATAATTTTTGCTTTATTGATACTAAATTATCGCAAAATATTTTTGGATTAAATTTCTTAAATCCTATTGGTCTTGCTGGTGGATTTGATAAGAATGCAACTATGATATTACCGCTATCTGCGATGGGATTTGGATTTTTAGAGTATGGGACTTTGACTCCAAAACCGCAAATTGGCAACCCAAAGCCAAGACTATTTCGATTAATAGAAGAAAAAAGCATTCAAAACGCTATGGGATTTAATAATGATGGGCTAGATAAGATTAAAGCTAGAGCCACGAAATTATACCCTTCTAGCATTCCATTAATTGCCAATATAGGTAAAAACAAGATCACCCCAAATGAAATGGCTATTCAGGATTATGAGACTTTAGTTAAAGGGCTTGATAGTTGCTGTGATGCCTTTGTAATCAATATAAGCTCGCCAAATACCCCAAATTTAAGAGATTTACAAAGCGAATCTTTTATAGGTGAATTATCTACTACTTTAAACGGCTTAACCAAAAAGCCATTAATCTTAAAAATCGCCCCAGATATGAGTATAGACTCAGCTATATCGCTTTGTTTAACTGCTGCAAATTCTGGATTTAAAGGGCTTATAATCAACAATACAAGCGTAGATTACTCACTTACTCCTAAGGCAAAAGATTTTGGCGGTTTGAGCGGACAACTTATAAAAAATAAGAGTAAAGAGCTGTTTAAAGAGGTTGCCAAAGAGCTTTTTGGCAAAGCTATTTTAATTAGCTGCGGTGGGATTGATAGCGCAGATGAGGCTTATGAACGCATTAAAATGGGTGCGAATTTAATACAGATATACACTAGTTTTATCTATGAAGGCCCTAGTATCTGTAAAAATATAAACAATCAAATATTAAATTTAGCCCTAAGCGAAGGATATGAGAGTATTTCCCAAGCAGTTGGCGTAGATATAAGGAGATAAATGCTACCACAATTTAGCAAAATTACCCTTGAGAATGGATTTGAGATATATCACACTCCACTAAATTTAGGCTCAAATGTTATTAGTATAGATCTATATTATAAGGTTGGCTCTAGAAACGAAACAATGGGTAAAAGCGGGATCGCACACATGCTAGAGCACCTAAATTTCAAAAGCACAGACAATAAAAAGGCTGGGGAATTTGACCAAATAGTAAAGGGTTTTGGTGGGGTAAATAATGCTAGCACTGGATTTGATTTTACCCACTATTTCATCAAATGCTCAAGCCAAAATCTTGATACTTCACTAGAGCTTTATGCTGATATTATGTCAAATTTAAGCCTTAGAGAAGATGAGTTTTTGCCTGAGCGTGATGTGGTTTTAGAAGAGCGTAGATGGCGAACGGATAATAATCCAACTGGAATGCTCTATTTTAGGCTATTTAATCACGCTTTTATCTATCATCCATATCACTGGACTCCAATTGGCTTTATAAATGATATACAAAATTGGACTATAGATGATATTCGCAATTTTTGGTCTATATACTACCAGCCTAAAAATGCTTTTTTGATGATTACTGGTGATATCGATAAAGAGAGCGCCTTTAATCTAGGCAAAAAGCACTTTGAAGGTATAAAAAACCGCTGTCAAATCCCTGCTTTACACTGCGTAGAACCAGAACAAAATGGCGAAAAATCTCTAGTAATCCGCAAGCAAAGCGATGTAGAAATGATAGCCATAGCCTACAAAATTCCACCATTTAATCATAAAGATCAAACCGCATTAAGTGCTATTAGCGAATATCTATCAAGCGGCAAAAGCTCCCTTTTTGAAAGAGTCTTAATAGATGAATTAAATTTAGTAAATCAAATTTACGCTTATCCTATGGATAGCATTGATGAGAATTTATTTATTATAATTGCTATTTGTAATCCAGGCGTAAAAGCCAAAAATGTTAAAAAAGAGATTTTAAAACTAATAAAAGAGCTAAAAAATAGCGATATAAAAGCTGATGAGCTAACTAAGATAAAAAATTGCTTAAAAAGCAACTTTATCTACTCGCTAAGTAGTGCTAGTAAACTTGCAAGTCTATATGGAAGCTACATAGCAAAAGGCGATATAGAGACACTTTGGCAGCTTTCAGATATGACAAATGCACTTACAACGCAAGATATTAAAGATTGCGCAAATAGATATTTTAATAAAGATAAATCAACTACAATTATATTAAAAGGAACCAAATGAAAAAGAGTATTTATGGGGCAATGACGGCCTTAGTAACGCCTTTTAAAAATGGTAAAATAGATGAAAATTGCTATGAAAAACTCATTAAAAGACAGATTAAAAATGGCATTGACGCAGTTGTGCCTGTAGGAACTACTGGAGAGAGTGCTACTTTAACCCATGATGAGCATAGAATTTGTATCGAAATAGCCGTAAATGCGTGTAAAGGTAGCAATGTCAAGGTATTAGCCGGTGCAGGAAGTAACGCCACGCACGAAGCTATAGGTCTAGCTGAATTTGCCCAAAAATGCGGTGCTGATGGGATATTATCAGTAGCTCCATACTATAATAAACCAACTCAAGAAGGATTGTATCAACACTACAAAGCCATATCCAAATCAGTAGATATACCAATCTTATTATATAATGTCCCATCTAGAACAGGATGTGATATATTGCCAGAGACAATTATAAGACTATTTAATGATTGTGATAATATTTATGGAGTTAAAGAGGCAAGTGGAAATATAGAAAGATGCGTTGATATATTAGCTCATGAGCCAAAAATATATCTATTAAGCGGCGATGATGCTATAAATTATCCAGTGCTTAGCAATGGCGGAAAAGGCGTAATATCTGTTACTTCAAATTTATTACCAGATCAAATATCTGCACTTACTAGATACGCATTACAAAATGAATTTTTAAAAGCAAAAGAGATTAATGATAAGCTATATAATATTAATAAAATTCTATTTTGTGAGTCAAATCCGATACCTATTAAAGCAGCTATGTATATTGCTGGGCTAATAGACACATTAGAGTATAGACTTCCGCTGGTTGCCCCAAGCGAGCAAAACCTTAAAAAAATAGAATTAGTAATGAAAACTTATGATATAAAAGGATTTTAATGAATTGTTATCATGATGAATTTAAAGGCAAAACATTAGTTATTAGTGGCGGTACAAGAGGGATTGGTAGGGCAATTGTGCTTGAATTTGCTAAATGCGGTTCAAATATCGCTTTTACCTATAATTCAAATGAAGAGATGGCTAAAAATCAAGCTTTGGAATTAGAGAAAGAATTTGGGATAAAAGCTAGAGCTTATGCTTTAAATATCCTTGAGCCTGAAACTTATAAAGAGCTATTTTTAGAGATTGATAAGGATTTTGATAGGATTGATTTTTTCATATCAAATGCGATTATTTCAGGGCGTGCTGTAGCTGGTGGATATACTAAATTTATGAAGCTCAAACCTCGTGGAATAAATAATATATTTACCGCTACGGTTAATGCCTTTGTAGTAGGCTCCCAAGAGGCGGCTAAAAGAATGCAAAAAGTAGGCGGTGGTAGCATAATCAGCCTAAGCTCAACTGGCAATCTAGTCTATATCGAACACTATAGCGGGCACGGCACAGCAAAAGCCGCAGTAGAAGCTATGGCAAGATACGCCGCAACTGAGCTTGGAGAGCATAATATTAGAGTTAATGTAGTAAGTGGAGGTCCGATAGAAACAGATGCACTAAGGGCTTTTACAAACTATGAAGAGGTAAGAGACGCTACAGCTGCACTAAGCCCACTTGGCCGTATGGGGCAGCCTACAGATTTAGCTGGGGCTTGTCTATTTTTATGTAGCTCAAAGGCTAGTTGGGTAACTGGACATACATTTATAATTGATGGTGGCACTACATTTAAATGATAAATTTACCAAATTCTCTAGCCATATTTCGCATACTTTTAGCGCCATTAATGTTCTTTTTGCTATTAAAAATCAAAAATAGCAGTAGTTATATAGATATTAGTTGGCTTAACTACTTCTGTGCTTTAACTTTTGTAGTAGCTAGTATTACTGATTTTTTTGATGGCTATATAGCTAGAAGCTGGAATCAAAAGACAAAGCTAGGTGCTATCTTGGATCCATTAGCTGATAAGATGCTGATTTTAGCAGCATTTTTGGGACTAATGATTATAGATAGAGCTAATGCTTGGGCTGTGTATATCATACTTGTTAGGGAGTTTTTTATCACTGGATTTAGGGTTGTTATGGCTAGTGAAAATATCGATGTGAGTGCCTCCATAGCTGGTAAGATTAAGACTATTATGCAAATGGTCGCTATAGGATTTTTATCTATGCAGTGGTGGGGTGGCGAGATTTTATTATGGATTGCTGTAGCCATCACGCTATATTCAGGCTATGAGTATATACACGCATATACAAAACATATAAGAAAAAATCAAATTTAAAGGAAAAAAATGAGAAATATCTTTGCTATTTTATTTATGGCTTTTATCTTTATTGGTTGTTCTGGAGATAAGAGCGTAAAGGATAAATTAAGAGTCGCTACAGAAGGCACATATAATCCATTTTCATATCACGATGAAAGCGGTAAATTGGTAGGTTATGATGTTGAAGTAATAGCTGAAGCAGCCAAAAGAGCTGGATTTGAGATCGAATTTCATGAGACAAACTGGGATGCGATATTCTCAGGGTTAAACTCAAATCGCTTTGATATGATAGCTAATCAAATTAGCGATGCTGACCCAAAAAGAGCTGAGCTTTACACACTTAGCGATCCATATATAGTTACTTCAGCAGCTATAGCAGTAAGGGCTGATGATAATAGCATAAACTCGCTAAATGATATAAAAGGCAAAAATATCGCCCAATCAATGGGAAGTAACTACTATGAGATGGCTATCCAAAATGGTGCAAATATCGTCTTAGTTGATGGCTTAGCCCCAGCCATTAAGGCTGTAAGTCAAGGTAGAGCAGACGCTACTATGAATGATAAACTAGCTATTTTAAACTATATTAAAACAACTGGAGATAAAAATATTAAGGTTGCATTTAATACAGGCGATGGCACTAGAAGTGTATTTTTATTCAAAAAAGAGCTAACAGAACAAAGAGATAGAATCAATAAAGCATTAGAAACTATGAAAAAAGATGGCACACTAAAGCAAATTTCAGAAAAATATTTTGGAATGGATGTTAGTGAGTAGCTATATTGATGCTTTTATACCTATGATTAAAGGGGCGATACTATACACTATCCCCCTTAGCATTATATCTTTTATTTTTGGCATAGCCATAGGTGCTATTGTCGCACTTATCCGTATCAATCATAATAAAAATCCAATATCAAATTTAGCTAAAATCGCTTGTCAATTTTATGTATCCATAATAAGGGGAACTCCACTTCTTGTGCAGCTTTTTATCATATTTTATGGCTTGCCAAATATCGGAGTAACGCTAAATCCATTTATTAGTGCTATAATTGCCTTTAGCCTTAGCATTGGAGCATATAGTAGTGAGACAATTAGAGCTAGCATTCTAGCAGTGCCAAAGGGGCAGTGGGAGGCTGGCTGGAGCATTGGACTAACAAATAGCGATACATTTATAAAAATCATAGCTCCACAAGCTTTTAAAATAGCCTTGCCAACACTATCTAATACCTTTATAGCACTTATTAAGGATACTTCACTAGCATCGGTTGTTTTGGTAGCTGAGCTATTCCGCCAAGCTCAAACTATAGCCTCACAAAATTACGAATTCCTAAGAGTGTATTCACAAGCTGCCCTTATATACTGGGTTATTTGTATAGGTCTTGGCTATATCCAAACTCGCCTTGAAGCTAAATTTAGTAAGCATTTATAAGAGGAAGCTATGCTACAAATAAAAGATATAAATAAAAAAATTGGCTCTCACACCATCTTATCAAATATTAGTTTTAATATTAAAAAAGGTGAGATAATAGCAATTATAGGGCCAAGCGGAAGTGGCAAAACAACCCTTCTTCGCTCACTAAACTATCTTGAGACTCCAGATAGTGGGATTTTGCAATTTAGCGATGGTAGTTTAAAGATAGATTTTAAAACTCATATAAATAAAAAAGAAATTCTAAATTTAAGGCGAAAAATGGGTATGGTCTTTCAATCTTATAATCTTTTTGCCCATCTAAACGCTACACAAAATATCACTCAAGGGTTAATTAGCGTCCAAAAAATGTCAAAAGATAAAGCTACTAATATCGCTTTGAATTTGCTAGAAAAATTTGGCTTAAAAGATAAGGCTAATGCCTACCCAAGCTCACTTAGCGGCGGCCAACAACAAAGGGTGGCAATAGCTAGAGCCGTAGCACTTAAGCCTGATATTTTACTACTTGATGAGCCTACAAGCGCACTTGATAAAGAGCTAGTAAGCGAAGTCTTATCCACTCTTAAAATGCTAGCTAATGAGCATCAAACGATGATTTTAGTAACACATGAACTTAAATTTGCTAAAGATATTGCTGATAAGATTATATTTTTAGAAAATGGTAAAATAGTAACAATACAGCCGCCAAAAGAGTTTTTTGAAGCACAAAACAATCCAAGAATTATTAAATTTATAGGCGATTTACACTAATAATGGCACAAAAAGGGTTTATCCTAGCTTTAGCTACATTTATTATGTGGGGGATTTTCCCTATATTTTTTAAATTTATCCAAGGCATTAGTGCCACTGAAGTCTTAGCCCATAGAGTTATATGGTCATCTGTGATTTTGCTAATTGTGCTTATAATCACCAAAAAGCTAAATAGCGTCAAAAGATTAGCAAAAATCAAAAAAGTAACCCTAACTCTAGCCGTTACTGGCGTATTAATCGCTAGTAACTGGGGGATATTTATCTATGCAATCAATCAAAATGATATCTTAGCAACTAGTCTTGGATACTTTATAAATCCGCTTTTTTCGATACTTCTTGGGGCTATTATATTAAAAGAGGAGCTTAGCCCAGCCTTAAAGCTATCAATTTTCATTGTATTTATAGCTATCGCAATTCAAATTTACGCTCTTGGCAGACTTCCATTCATATCCATTATACTACCACTATCATTTGCTCTATACGGGCTTTTGCGTAAAAGACTTGGGGTAAGAGCATTTGAAGGATTATTTATAGAAACTATGATTTTATCGCCATTTGCCATAATATATTTGGTATATTTATATATTAATCAAAGTAGCGAATTTGGATTAAATTTTAATGGAGTAATGCTATTTTTAAGCGGCTTTATCACAATTTTACCGCTACTGACATTTAATGCTAGCACCAAATATCTAAAGCTTTCTACAATTGGATTTTTACAATATATAAGTCCAACTTTAAGTATGATTATTGCAGTTTTTATGTATAATGAGACTCTTGATTTTTATAAATTTACTAGCTTTATGCTTATATGGATTAGCCTTGCTATTGCTGCGATGGCAAATTTAAGGAGAAAAAATGGGACAAAATGATCTAATTATAATGGCATTGGCCGTTTTGGTCGTAGGAGTGATACTATACAAACAGATAAATAAAGTTACGCAAAATATCACAATAGAAGATGAAAACCCAAATTTAGCCTACTCTAAATTTTGCGGTGAGATAGATAATCAAATAGATATATTGCGTCAAATAGCCTTAGATAATGGCATACTATACCCAGATAAAAAAGATGAAATCTTAGAAAATTTAAGCGATTTTAGCAAAGAGCTTGTGTTTATAGAGTCTTTGAACTCCAAAGATAGCACCAAGTGGCAAAGTAAGCTTTTTGATCTACTTAGTAGAGTTGATGATTTTGTGGAGTTAAATTTTATAAACGGCAAAGAGATTGCTGATAAGGTAAAAAATAGCCTAAAAACAGAGTTTAATAGACTTGGGCTAGATAAAGGCTAAAATCTAGCCTTTTGAGCAATTATGCGATTATAGGCATCTACGATTCTAGTCATCTCTATTTGACCGCTCTTAACTGCGTTAAAAATCGCATCATTTACTGCTTTTATGGAGTTTGTTTTATTATAAAAATACTCACTAACAAGCACTATATCTACTCCAGCTTTTATAGCTTTTATGGCGTTTTCTTCTAAAGTCCCGCCAAGGGCTTTCATCAGCATATCATCACTTATTACAACCCCTTCAAAAGCTAGACTATCTTTTAATAAATTTGTAACAACTTGATAAGAGAGTGTGGCTGGATTTGTATCATCGATTACTGGGATTATCATATGACCAACCATTACAAATTTAGCCTTTTTGCGTTTAATTAGCTCATAATATGGCCTAATCTCATCAAAATCAAAATTATCCACAATAGTTTTGGTTTTATGAGTATCAGCTGCTGCGTTGCCATGGCCTGGAAAATGCTTTAACACACTAGCAACGCTGTAATTATCAAATGCAGATATAAACTCACTTGCATAGGCAGTAACCTCGCTAGCATCACTACTAAATGCCCTTTGCCTTTGACCAATTATAGGAGATATATCATTATGCAGATCAACTACCGGAGCAAAATTCATATTTACCCCAAGACTTTTTAACTGCATTGCCATCTTGCTATATAGCTTATTTGCGCTACTTAAATTTAGCTCATTTCCAACCTTATAAGCTGATGGAAAGTGCTCAAAATCGCTAAATTTATTAAATCTGCTAATTTCTCCACCCTCTTCATCAATTGCGATAAATAGCGGCTGTTTTGGTCTGGCTGAGTTTAGATAGCTTATTAAATTTTTTAGCCCATCTTTGCCACTAATATTTCTAGCTAGTATCATAACTCCGCCGATTCTACCATTTTTAATATCTAAGCGTAGCTGTCTTACCCACTCATCATTAGCGTTATTACCGCTAAAACCCACCATAATCATCTGACCGATCATATTTCTAAGCTCTTTATCGCTTGAGTTACCAAACAAACAAATAGTAAATATAAATAGTAAAATAATCTTTCTCATTGTCTTTTTAATAGATCCTTTAAAGCCTCTTTGGCATTTTTTCCGCCTAGCATATCAACTACTTGATTAGCAATTGGAGTGTAAATCACCCTTTGTTGCGCCATTTTCGTTATAGCTCTTGCTGTGGCTACACCTTCTGCTACTTCGCCAATCTCATCTAAAATCCTATCTAAATTCTCTCCTTTAGCTAGTCCAAGCCCTACTCTATAATTTCTTGATAGCTCACTACTTGCGCTTAAAAAGAGATCTCCAGCTCCACTAAGACCTAAAAATGTATCACTTTTAGCCCCAAAATGCTCGCCAAATCTAGCCATCTCCACTAGCCCTCTAGATATTAAACTAGCCCTAGCATTCTGCCCAAGCCCAAGCCCAGCACACACTCCCCCAGCTATAGCAATCACATTTTTATACGCACCGCAAATCTCGGCACCTATGACATCACTGCTAATATAAGGCTTAATAAAATTTGGAAAAGCACTAGCCCAAATTTGAGCTAACTCCTTATTTTGACTACTTATCACAAGAGCACACGGCAACCCTTGCATAACCTCACTAGCAAAGCTTGGGCCGCTAAGAAATGCTAGATTATCGCCACTGCTAAATTTAGCATATATTTCATGTAAAAATTTACCGCTAATTATATCAATGCCCTTTGAGGCTACCAATATTTTTTGATTATTTGATTTAAAATTTAAGCTTAGAAATTCATCTGTCATCTGAGTTGAGATACTAAAAAGCAAATAATCATACTTCAAAGCTTCTGATAAACCTATAAATCCATCTATATCTCGCTTTGTTCTAGATGAAATAACACAATCATTATTAATCTTAAGTGCTGAGTATAGAGCTTGACCCCATTTCCCAGCACCAATTACTGCTATTTTCATAGCTTTGACTTTAGTAGCTCATTTACTTTAGCTGGATTGAAAGCACCCTTACCCTCTTTCATCACTTGTCCGACAAAAAATCCAAATAATTTATCCTTGCCACTTTTATACTCAGCTACCTTATCACTATTTGCGGCCAAAACACTATCGATAATAGCTATAATCGCTGAGTCATCACTTACTTGTTTTAATCCTAAGCGATCAATTACGCTATCTACGCTCTCATCACTTATGAAAATCTCATCTAGCACATCTTTAGCAGCTTTTTGAGAGATTGTGCCATCTTCTATTCTATTTAATAGTATTGATAGCTTAGCACTGCTAACTGGTGAAGTCTCGATTGTTAAGCCATTTTTTAATCTACCCAATAGCTCAACGCTTAGCCAAGTTACACACAATTTAGCAGAGTTACCACTAGCTATTAAATCTTCAAAATATTTAGCCATCTCATAGCTACTAATTATCACATCAGCATCGCTCTCTTTTATCCCAAATTCGCTCATATATCTAGCCTTTTTCTCATCTGGCAATTCAGGCAAGATACTAGCCTCTGCCATCAAGCTATCTGGGATTATCACAGGGAGTAGATCTGGATCTGGAAAGTAGCGATACTCAGCGCTATCTTCTTTGCTTCTCATTGGTTTTGTAATAAGCTTGGTAGTATCAAATAGCCTTGTCTCTTGGACTACCTCGCTATCATACCTGCCATCTTCCCACGCTTCACACTGACGCTCAACCTCATACTCAATAGCTTTTTGGATAAATTTAAATGAATTTAAATTCTTAATCTCAACCCTAGTATATAGCTTATCATCGCCCTTTGGTCTGATACTAACATTAACATCGCATCTAAAAGAGCCTTCTTGCATATTTGCATCGCTAATATTTAAAAATCTTAAAATACTATGGAGCTTTTTAAGGTAAGCTACTGCTTCATCGCTACTTCTTATATCTGGTTCGCTCACAATCTCTAAAAGCGGAGTTCCAGCACGATTTAAATCTACCAAACTACTCTTGCCCTCATGGCTATTCTTACCAGCGTCCTCTTCTAAGTGAGCTCTAGTAATGCCAATTTTTTTATTTTTATCGCCAACTTTAATAATCAACTCCCCATTTTCTACAATTGGTATTGTAAATTGAGATATTTGATACGCCTTAGGAAGGTCTGGATAGAAGTAGTTTTTACGATCAAAAACGCTTTTTTTATTCACAGTTGCATTTATCGCTTTACCAAAGCTAATAGCCTTTTTAACCGCTTGAGAATTTAGCACCGGTAGCGCTCCTGGTAGAGCTAGGCAAGTAGGACAAACATGCGTATTTGGCTCTTCTCCAAAGCTAGTTGAGCAGCCGCAAAATATTTTAGTTTTTGTATTTAGCTGACAATGAACTTCTAATCCTATAACTGTTTCAAACATAAATTTGACCTTTTGATATTAATAAAATGGCATATTCTAGCACAAAAAAAATTAAATATTAATAACACACTCAATCTAGCGTAAAATAGCGAATAGAGGCAAATCCAGCAGCACCGCAATCAACCACACTATCAATTTGCTCTTGGCTTATTATGCCACCTAAGGCAATAACCTTAGCTTTAGAGATTTTTACAACCTCTTTTAATACCTCTAAGCCTTTTGGCTCACCCTTATTTGGTGTGAAAAAGATCGGGCTAAATGTGATAAAATCAGCACCATATTGACTGGCTAATTCTATCTCTTTGATATTGTGAGTGCTAGCAATTTTGATTAAATTTGGTGGTGTATCTTTTAAAAGATGGATTAAATTTGAGCTAAAATGAATTCCATCAAAACCAAGCTTACAAGCCGAATTTATATCATTTTGAGCCAAAAATTTAAGATTTTCGGATTTGAATTTAATAAAATCAGTAGCTAATTTATAATAATTTTTAGATATTTTATCTCTAAAAAGTATCATATCAGCACTTTTTAATCTACTAAAATTATTAAAAGCGTAATCAAAATTTGAGTAGAATTTAGGATCGCTTATCGCATATTTTATCATAGCTTAAAATTTTTATTAACAAATGTGTGATAAAAGCTAAAATTAGCCCAAAACTAGCCCCAACAAAACCGCTAATAAAAAATCCAAAAAAATGAAAATAGTAGATAAAAATCAGTGCGCCAACAAGAGCTATTGCCCATGACGCACCAAGAATAAAATTAAGTATATATATCAAAAATCAGTGCTCTTCAGATACCACTACAGCACCAGCTAAATATACATATGTCAAAATCATAAATATAAAAGTTTGTAGTAGTGCCATAAATGTAAGCAAAGCAAAAGCAGGAAGTGGGGCAACCCACGGAGCAAGACTTAAAACAACCATTAAGAATAGATCATCACCTTTTATATTACCAAAAAGCCTAAATGATAGCGAAACTATGCGTGATAAATGAGATACAATCTCTATAGGAAACATTAATGGAGCTAGAAATTTATTTGGTCCCATAAAGTGAGCAAAATATTTAATCACACCTTGAGTTCTAATACCTTCAAAATTATAATACAAAAATACACAAAGTGCTAAACAAAGAGTTAAATTCAAACTTGAGCTTGGAGCTTCAAAACCTGGTATTATACCTATAACATTGCTTGTTAAAACTATCAAACCAATTGTAGCTACAAGTGGTAGATACTTTCTAGCAAGTTCATCGCTACCCATAACATCACGCCCCATAGATACAATACCTTCTAGATATGCCTCAAGCAAATTCTGAGTACCACGAGGCACAAGCTGCATCGAGCTAGTAGCCATTTTGGCGATAATTAGCACAATGATTGCGACTAAAATTATGTGAAAAAGATATGTGAAACTATGATCATTGATGATCAAATTTGAAAAAAGAAAGAGATCTTTCATAGAAAAGTGCCTTTGAGAAAATTTTTGCCAAGATTATATCTTAATTTAGATTAAGCAAAAATTAAAATATATATTTTACTATGATAAAATGAATAGATCATAAAGCAACTTAACAATAGTTAAGCTTACCACAACTAAAAATATAATCTTAATAAATTTAATCTCCCTTTTAATAACCATATGAGAGCCAAAATATGCCCCTATCATCTGCCCAAATCCCATAATCACACCAAGCATCCACAATATCTGTCCGCCACCGATAAATACGCATAAAGAGACAATATTTGAGACAAAATTTAAAATTTTAGTATTGGCTACAGCGCTTTTTAAATTCAACCCCAATAAACTAACAAAAGCAAACATCCAAAATGACCCAGTCCCAGGCCCTATAAATCCATCATAAAATCCAATGATTAAGCCAAAAATAGTGTAAAATAGCCCCTCTCCTATCCTTTTTTCTCTATCTATTTCTCCAAGTTTTGGGCTAAAGATTGTGTATATTAAAATCGCAATTAAGCAAATTGGAATTAGATATTTTATCACACTAGCATCGATTAATAGCACCGCCCAAGTGCCAAGCACTGCTCCTATAAATGTCCATATAATCCCACGCCATAAAGAGTTAAAATCCACCATCTTTTTATGCGTAAAATTAGCCGCAGCTGTGAAGCTACCAAAGGTGGCTTGGAGTTTATTAGTAGCTAGTGCTATATGCTCTGGAATGCCTACTGATATAAGTGCTGGAATGGTAATAAGCCCACCACCTCCAGCAATAGCATCTACAAAACCACTTAAAAATGCCACTAAAAATAGCAATACAAAAACCCAAATTTCTAACTCCATTATATATCCTATAATCCATAAATCCTAATAATTTTTTGGTATCTTAGTTCGCTATTACATAAAATTAGCAATATATCATTTTGCATAAATTCAAATGAGCCGCTAACCTTTATTAGCTCCCCATCTCGCTTTGCTAAAACGATTAAAAAATCATCTGGAAGTCCAATTTCGGTTAAATTCTTACCAATCACCTTAGATGATTCGCCTATTCTATACTGCTTTATATCTGAGTATGAGATTGGGCTACTAGGCATATTTGTGTTAGATTTTTCTGCTTCTATAACCCCAAATATCTTTGCGCTTTTGTTTAAAGTAGTGCCTTGAGTTAAAACTGAGATTAAGACCATAAAAAATATAATATTAAACATCAATTGACCATTTTCTAACTCTGCAGATAGCGGATAGGTCGCTAAAATAATAGGCACAACGCCCCTAAGGCCAACCCAAGAGATAAAGCATTTTTCTTTAAAATTATATTTAGAAAATATCGTACAAAAAAACACACTAATAGGTCTAGATATAAACATCACAATAAGAGCCATCAATATGCTTATCATCGCTACATGTGGCAACTCGCTAGGGAATACCAAAAGACCAAGAGTAAGGAATATAAATATCTGCATCATCCAAGCAATTCCATCAAAAAAGCCAGTTAAATTCTTTTTATATAAAAACTCTTTTTTATTAGCTATAATTCCAGCTACATACACTGCGATATAGCCATTGCCACCGATCTTTTCTGATAAGCCAAAAAGCATAGCAACTAAGGCTATTAAAAGCACTGGATATAGTCCCCATGAGCCTAGCTTTACCCTATTTATTAGGCTTGGAATTATAATACCAAATAGATACCCCATCGCACCACCAAGGATAAACTCGAGCAAGAGCTTTATAGACATTGTATATGGATCAATCACCGTTGTAGCTGTAAGCAATCCAAGCAAAGTAATGGTTAAAAATATAGCCATAGGATCATTGCTTCCGCTTTCAAATTCAAGCAAGGAAGCAAGATTATTCTTAAGCTTGGTTGAACGCATAATAGAAAATACCGCAGCAGCATCAGTAGAGCTAATAATAGCCCCAAATAATAGGGATTCTAAAATAGAAAATCCCATTATATAATAAGCAAATACTCCAGTGATAACAGCTGAAATTACAACCCCAAATGTCGCTAAGATTATACCACTTTTAAAAATAGGCTTAATTGATTTATAATTTGTATTAAACCCGCCAGCAAAAAGTATATAAATAAGTGCTATTGTCCCTACATTTTCTGCTATTTTAGCATTGTTAAACTCAAGCCCTATTACCCCATCACTACCAGCTAGCATTCCAACTGCTAAAAACATAAGCAAGGCTGGGACGCCATATTTATCTGATATTTTGCTAAACAAAACACTAAGAAGAAATAATAAACCAAATATTATCAGCGAATTATCCATCTACACTCCTACTAAATTTATCTTTTACGCACTCTAAGGCCTTGCGTATAATCGCATTAGCCACAGCTTCCCTTTCTTTAACCAAATGAAAATGATCTCCAAAATCCCTATAAAGCCCCTTCTCTATAGTATCAGCAAATCTTATAATAGTATTTACATCATATCCTAAATCTTTAATAGAATTTGCTATTAATTCAGATTTTTGCTCATTGCTAACTGCGATTATAGCCGCTACACAATCTTTAATACAAACTTTTTCTAAAGTGTTCTTTTGCGTTGCATCGCCATAATATACATTATCGCCACTTTTTTTACCCCGTTCTACTAAATTTAAATCACTCTCAAGAGCGATATACGAGCAGCCTTTAGCCTTTAACTGCCTTATTATTTCACGGCCTAGCCTACCATATCCACATACTACAAAATGCTCTTTAAGCTCCATAGAATTTTTACTGGTTAGCTCGTCCATTATATCTTGCTCTTGGCTACTGATAATCTCATCATCTAAGATATCTTGCTCTTCCATTTTATCAGCGATTTTAACGACATTTTTTAAGATAAATGGGGTTAATACCATCGATATTATCACTACAGCGGTTAAAATTTGAAGGATTCTATCATCTATCATATTTTTTACTGATAAAAGAGTAAATATCGCTAGGGCAAATTCGCCTACTTGCGCTAGGCTAAGGGCTGTTTTTAATGCTGTCTTTTTCCTAGCGAACATCATTAAAAATAGATAAACCACCATAATCTTTATAAATAGCACACAAATTAGCATAGGAATTATGATTAAAAGATTGGTAAATATCACAGCAAAATTTATCTGCATACCAACTGTTATAAAAAATAATCCTAGTAGTAAATCTCTAAATGGTATCAAGTCAGTCTCTATTTGGTGCTTATATGGCGTTTCTGCGATAAGCATTCCAGCTATAAATGCACCCAAAGAGTAGCTAAATCCAAAATAGTGCGCTAAAAAACTAGCTCCAATTACGGTAAATAAAATTGTTGTTATAAATATCTCTTTTGAATTTGTTTGAATAACTGCGTTTAAAACACGACTTAAAATATACTTACCAATAAAATATAAAAGCACTATAAGAATAACTGCACTTATAATAGATGTGAGTATCAAAGAGCTTACTGAGCCATCTTTAATATCAAATATATCCATCATTAAAAGCAAAGGGATCACAGCAATATCTTGAAATAGCAAAATTCCAAGAGCTTTTCTCCCATATTTTTTTGAGATATGACCAGTATCATTTAGTATCTTTAATACAATAGCCGTGGAGCTAAGCGCCATAGCAAAGCCTATGATAATAGCTATTTTTATATCCAAACCAAACATATAAAAAGCTAATAAACTAAGGATAAATCCAGTAACTATCATCTGTATAGAGCCATATAAAAATACATATTTTTTCATAGACATTAAATGCTTAATGCTAAACTCAAGACCGATAGTAAACATCAAAAATACAATTCCAAATTCAGCCACAAAGCTCAAATCGTGATTGCTCTTTAATCCAAAAAGTTGAGATATAAATACCCCAGTAGCGATATAGCCTATTATGGTTGGGATCTCATATTTGCGAAATATAAGATTAAATAATATAGCACAACCAGCTGCAATAATAAAAATATATACAAGATTATCCATTTAGCCTACTTTTTATCATCTACAAATATCATATCAAAGCTACTGACTCTTTTTACTAGCGAACCTTTATTTTGTGTTTTTATATTTGATCTTAATTCATCTATAATCGCCTCATACTCCTCAAGTCTTTGCTTAAGCCTTAAAATCACATCAACACCTGCTAAATTTACCCCCAAATCTCTTGTTAAACGCAAAATCATCTTAATCTTATCAAGATCTTTTTCGCTATATAATCTCATCTTGCCTTCAGTCCTACTAGGCTCTACTAAACCCTCTCTTTCATATTGTCTTAGAGTTTGTGGATGGATATTTAACACCTTTGCCACTACGCTAATTAGATAAACTGGTTCTTCATAATTTCTCATATTGCCTCTTTATAATTTTGTTTGAAGTAGATCTTTTAACTGCGCATCTAGCTGATCTACATCCGGTAAAACCACATTGATAACTAAATACATATCGCCATAAATCTCGCTCTTTCTATTTTTAACCCCATATCCTTTTAATCTAATTTTTTGACCATTTTTAGTATTAGCTGGAATTTTGATAGATACATCTTTTTTAAATGTCTTAACTTCAATCTTACCACCAAAAAGAGCCGTTTTTAAGCTAATATCTAAATTTTTATATAGATCATCTCCATCTCTTTTATACTCTTTATCATCTTCTATATTTACAGTTATGATAAGATCGCCCCTATGTGAGCCAGCACTTTTGCCTTTATTTCTAGCTCGTAGCTTTTCTCCACTTTTTAAACCTGCTGGAATTTTAATTTTAATTTTTTCGCCATTTATGCTAAATTCATAATCTCCGCCATTTACAGCTAACTCAAATGGGATATTTATCTTAGCTTGAATATCTAAATTTTGCCCAAATCCACCGCCAAATCCATCAAAACTCTCAAATCCAGATGAGCTAAATCCACCAAAACCTCTTCTAGAGCCACTAGATCTGCCAAAATTGCCAAAAATTTGATTTAAAATATCATTAATATCTGCGTTACTACCAAAATTTGCCCTACTAAAATCATGGAAGCTCTGTCCGCCAAACATACTATCGCCATATTGATCATACTGCTGACGCTTGGTCTCATCGCTTAAGATTTCATAAGCTGCGTTAATCTCTTTAAATTTCTCCTCAGCACCTGGCTCTTTATTAATATCAGGATGGTATTGTCTAGCTAATTTTCTATAAGCTTTTTTGATCTCATCGCTGCTAGCACCCTTTGAGATGCCTAAGGTTTCATATAAACTATTACTCATTATATATCTCCACTTATATTTTTTTATAGAAATTATATCATAAAAGTTGAGTTAGTGTCAATCAACTTATTTAAATTAACTTATATAAATATTAAATATGTATTTATTAGTAAATAATATAATTAAGTAATTTTTTAACTTAAGGAATAATTATGACAAAAATATCACTAATATCCCTATTAGCAGCTACGGCTATTTTTGGTGCAGATGTGGAATTTCGCGATGCAAACTCAAATTTTACTCGTATCAATCCAGCCTTAGATCAAAACTCAATTTTATCATACAATAGCTCAATTCAAAAAGCCAAACAAGCAGTTGTAAATATATCTACAAGCAAAACAATAAAAACAAAAAATAACTTAAATAGTTTAATGAATGATCCATTTTTTAAAGAATTTTTTGGATTTGGCTTTAATATACCAGAGCATAGAAGTCAAAAAAGCTCATCTTTAGGCTCTGGAGTTATCATCACTAGCAATGGATATATAGTAACTAACTACCATGTGATAGAAGATAGCGATGAGATCATAGTATCAATGCTTGATAACTCAAAGGAGTATAAAGCAAAAGTAGTAGGCTCAGACCCAAAAACTGACCTAGCAATTATCAAAATCGAAGCGAAAAATTTAACCCCAGCATACTTCGCAGATAGCTCAAAATTGCTTGAAGGCGATGTGGTATTTGCCATTGGAAATCCATTTGGTGTGGGCGGCAGCATTACAAGCGGTATAATTAGTGGATTAAATAAAGATAATATCGGGCTAAATCAATATGAGGATTTTATCCAAACAGACGCTAGTATAAATCCAGGCAATAGCGGTGGAGCATTGATAGATAGTCGTGGGGCTTTAGTGGGGATAAACTCAGCTATTTTAAGCAGAAGTGGTGGCAATAATGGCATAGGCTTTGCCATACCATCAAATATGGTAAAAACCATAGCTCAAAAATTAATTAGCGATGGGAAGATAACTCGTGGTTACATTGGCGTAATGATAGCAAATTTAACCACAGATCAAAAAGAGATATATAAAAATAAAGAGGGTGCATTAATCACCAATGTAGAAAAAGGCTACCCAGCTAACAAGGCTGGATTACAAAGGGGGGATTTGATTATAAAAGTAGATAATAAGCAAATTAAAAGTGCAAATGATCTAAAAAATATAATTGGAGCCTACCCTCCAAATACCAAAATCAGCTTAGAGTATGAAAGAGCTGGTAAAATTTACTCTACAAAACTTCAGCTAACTACTAGCGATGAAGTAGAAACTATAGCTAAGAATTTTAGCATTGATGGGCTAAGTGTGCAAAATTTAAGTGAAGATATAAGATATAAATATAAAATCCCTCAAGATATAAAAGGGGTATTAATCACAGATGTTAAAGAGGGCTCAAATGCTGCTAATACCGGCTTTGAAAGTGGAGATATAATCATTCAAGTAAATGAAAAAATCATAAACAACATAAATGAATTTAGCAAAGAGCTACAAACCTCTAAAGCCTCAAATAGAAAGCCGATAATATGGATAAATAGGGGTGGAATTTTAATGGGGTTAGTATTGAAATAATAGCTATTTTTGGCTATAATCAGCCCAAATTTAAAAGGCAAATATATGATAAAAATTCTAATGATTGAAGATGATTTTGAGCTTGCTGAGATTTTAAGTGAGTATTTAGAGCAGTTTGATATGAGTGTGAAAATATGCGATGATCCATATCTTGGGCTATCTACTCTTAATACCAGTAAATTTGATCTAGTTATTTTAGATCTTACCCTTCCTGGCATTGATGGGTTAGAGGTGTGTAAAGAGATACGCACCAAACATACAATCCCTATAATCATCTCAAGCGCTAGACATGATATAAATGATAAGATTAATGCTTTTGAATTTGGTGCTGATGACTACTTGCCAAAGCCATACAATCCTCAAGAGCTTCTAGCACGAATTAAGAGCCATTTACGCCGCCAAAATATAACAATGCAAGAGATCTCTCCAACTCAAAAAGATTTAGTTTGTGATGATTTTCGCCATATTATCACACTAAAAGGTGAGCCACTTCAACTCACAGTAGCTGAGTATGATATACTAAGATATTTAATCAAAAAAGAAGGAGGTGCTATCAGCAGAGAAGAGCTGATTTATAACTGCAACTCAATAAATGAAGATAGCACAAATAAAAGTATTGATGTTATAATCGGACGCATTAGAACTAAGATTGGAGAAAACCCCAAAGAGCCAAAATATATACACGCAATTAGAGGTGTAGGCTATAAGCTAGAGCAGTAAATTTAAAGAGTGCTTAAATGCGATTTTCATCTATTTTTTATACTATTACTTTGATTTTTACACTTGGAATTGGAGCTATTGGTATAGCCTTTTTATGGCTTATAGAGTATGATAAAGCCAACTATGCAAGAGAGCTAAACACTAAATACTCCATCGTAGCTAGGGCAACCTTACTCTATCTAAATGAGATAATCACTCAAGATGAGTATAAAGAGCAACTATCAAATTTATATATGCCACCAGTAATTAATGAGGATAAAAAAGAGAAAATCATAAAAGAGGCCGCTACATTAGAGGAGATCTCTACTGAGCTAGGCGTGAGTGCTATATTGTTTCATCAAAAGAAAAACTATCTTAAAATCACCAAAGATGATGAAACTCTACTACTTATTGATACAGCCTATCAATCTTATAGATATATAATAATACAGATTATCTTTGCTTTTGTAGCGGGGATTATACTGCTTACATATATATTCATTATAAGAAAGATTATGCCACTTGGTAAGCTAAAGCGTGAAATTGATAAATTTGCTCAAGGCGACTTAGAGATTAAAAATGTCGCCACTGGAAATGATGAGATTAGCCAGGTTGCAAGTGCGTTTTATGAAGCTGTAAGCCAGATTAAAAATTTAAATAAAAGTCGCCAACTATTCCTTCGTAATATCATGCACGAGCTAAAAACTCCAATCACAAAAGGCAGGATTACTGCTGAGATGATAGAGAAAAATAAAAATCAAGAGCGATTAATCGATGTCTTTGAGCGACTTGAGAGTTTGATAAATGAATTTGCTGCTGTAGAGAGAGCTACTTCTAGGCTTGTTGGGGAGTTAAAGCCGTGTAAGGTGCGAGATGTCATAGATGAGGCTATAGATATCGCTATGGCTGATAGCTCAAATGTCAAGGTAGAAGCCATAGATGATACTACTATAAAAGCTGATTTTAAGCTTTTAGCCATTGCGTGTAAGAATATGATTGATAATGCCTTAAAATACTCTGATGATAAATCTCTTAAAATTATAATTTCAAATAATGAGATAATATTCTCATCTAAAGGTGCTGCTTTAGAGAATGATTTGAAATATTATATAGAGCCATTCACACAAGGCTCAAACGCCAAAAAGAGCTTTGGCTTGGGATTATATATAGTATATAATATCTTAGAAGCTCATAAATTAAAACTACTATATAATCACCAAAATGGGGTAAATAACTTTATCTTTAGCCTTAATAAATCAAATCAAGGCAAAAATATAGACAAATAGCCCAAGTAGTGCTAACAATATCATTATCTGCTTTTTATATATCGCTAGTAAAGCAAGGATATTATATGCGATGAACTGCCATAAATCCACATTTGCCCTACCCTGCGATGGTGCAAACTCTATAAATTTTAAAACCCACTCATCAAAAATCCCACCACACCCAATAAGATGTAAAAATAGGCTAAGCGGATAGAATATTATAAAAACATATGCCAAAGGAATAACGCTAAGCTGATACCAACTCACAGTTGGAAAAAAGTAATAAACAGGAATATTCATCGCTAAAAACACAAATATCTCTAAAGCCAAAGTATGAATAAAAATACGCTTATAGCTACTTAAATCTTCTTTATTTCCAAAATGATAAATATATAAAAATATAAAATAAACCCCAAAACATGAGAAATAAAAACCTATAGAAAAAAGTAGCTCAACGCTAAAAGCAAGCCCGATTAAAATAGATAAAATCAAATTTCCAAAGCTAAATACCTTTAATCCACGACTAAGCAGCAAAAACCCAACCACCCCCATAATATATGAGCGTAAAAAACTAGGCGTAAAATCCAAAATATATAGATAAAATCCCATTAAAATAAACAAAATTAAGCTGATATAAAATCTCAAATTTATATATGGAAAGTAGCGATCTTGTAGCGGTTTGATCGTAAAATTTGATATAAAAAATATAAAAATAAATATAACACTAAGATGAAATCCGCTAATTGCAATAATATGCGCAATCCCCCAGTTAGTTACATTTTGGCGTAGCTCCTTACTCATCGGCGTTGCTAAATATAACGCACTATATAGTTCTTGAATTTTAGTGCTTGTGTGCTGGTTTATGATACTCTCTTTTAATCTATTAGTAAGGCTCTTTGGCTCATCAAAATCACTAATCTTAAAGCTAGGTAAGAAAAATCTAGAGGTTATATAATCTTTAAATTTAAGATTTTTAGTTATCACTCCTACTTCACAGCTACTACATTTTGGTAAATCTTTTGATCTAGTGTAGAATATAAATTTATCACTTTTAAACTGAAGTATATAATAATCCCCACTTTTACCCTGCCTTTTATCACTAAATAGCAAACTAGCTTTGATAAAACTATATGGCGAAGATCTGAATTTCTCATAATTTCTAAACTCCAAATAGAAATTTAGAGCAAAAATCACCATACAAATAGCTACAAATAGACTAAATTGCCTAAAATTAGCAAAGAGATTCATCTACTTTGCAATAGCTTTATAGTAGCTAAGCTCATCATTTAAAAGCTCAAATTTTTGATTAATTAGTGAAATTTGAGTTGAGATCAAACTATCTTGAGCCTCAAGTAGATCTTTTAGCTCCGCACTCCCTTCATCATATTTGCTCTTATAAATTTCTACAATCTTAGCTTGATCGTTTCTCATCACTATTAAATTCTCATATGTTTTACTATCAGTTTGATAGAAATTTATATACTTTATCACCTCATTTATAGCATTTTTTAGCGTCTGTTCGTAGCTTAATCTAAGCTTATTAAACTCAAGCTCACTAATTTTAATATATTTTTTTAGCTTATAATAGTCTAAAAATGGCAAACTAAAGCTTAAAACCCCACCAAATTGATTAAAATCAAAGCTATTTTTAAATTTACTATCCCCATCACTCAAGCTCGCCCCAAGCGAAAATGTAGGCAAAAGATCCTTTTGACTTAGTCTATATTGATAAAAGCTTGAGTTTAGATTCGCAATTGCTTCACTTATATCTGGGCGATTTGATAGCTCACCTATATCAAACCCTCCAATCCCTACAAATCCAACTTCGCTTAAGCTAAGCTCATCAAATCTCATATCACTTCTTGTAAGATTTTTCAAGCTCTCATAATTTAGCTCTAAAGATCTTTGGGTTGATTGAATTTGATTTTGGATTCTTAATATATTTTGTGAGCTTTGCTTAATGGATAAAAACTCCTCTTTACCATTTTCATACTTAATTCTCACAAGCTCATCAAGCATCTTTGCATTATCTAAATTTTGGTTTAAACTACGCAAAGAGTCATTAAGATATAAGATATTAAAATATATATTTGCTACTTGATTTATGATAGTTAGCCTTAAATTCTCTAGCGTTGATCTACTAGCAACCCATAGCCACTCTTTAGATTTATATTTATCATAAATTTTACCGAATATATCAAGCTCATAGCTAATATTAAATTTAGAGTTAAACCCACTACTAAACCCATCACTCCTACTAATATCCCTACTAGAGTTTGCCCTAATCTCTCCACCAAATGATGGGATATATCCATCGCTTGCTACATTTGCATTTAGCATAGCTATCTCTAAATTTAAAGCCGCCTTGCTAAGATCTTCGCTATTTTTCATAGCCAAATCAATAAGCTCATTTAATGTAGTTTGATTAAAGTCCTTATACCAACTCGGAGTATAAAACTCAACTTCTTTTATCTCATAATCTAGCTTTTTACTAGCACATCCGCTAATTATAAAAGCGATAAAAATAGCAATCACATATCTCATATCAATCCCTTAATAACGCATCAATTGGATTTAGCTTAGAGGCATTTTGAGCTGGAATATAGCCAAAAATTATCCCTATAAGGCTAGAAACCACAATAGCTATAATAATTGAAGCAACGCTAAATATCATACTAAATTCAGTGCTTATGCTATTTACAATGGCACCTACTAAATACGCCACTGCTACTCCAATCACACCACCAATAGCGCATAGTAGTATTGCTTCGATTAAAAATTGTAGCAATATATCTCTACTTTTTGCCCCTATAGCCATACGAATTCCAATCTCCTTAGTCCGCTCAAAAACACTCACAAGCATAATATTCATCACACCAATACCACCAACCATTAGAGATATAAATGCCACCCCAGAGATCAAAAGCCCCATTGTATTTACCGTGCTTTGGACGGTTTGCCTAATGGTATCTGAATTTATGGTAAAAAAATCTTTCTCTCCCCTAATAGAACTCATAGCTTCTATTAAGCCACTTTCAGCTACTTGAGTATTTACCTTTTCATTGATTTTAACAACTATAGAGCGGATATTTTGCTGACCAGTAAGCTTATTGGCTACTGTTGTATATGGCAGATACACTGTGATATTATCCGCACCAAATGAGCCTGGATCTTTATATCCTACCCCTATTATAGTAAATGGCTGTTTATTAAATATAATTGTCTTGCCAATAGGATCAACCCCATCAAATAGCTCCTTTTGAGCTAAATTATCAATAATAATATTTGAGCGAGAAAATATCAAATCATCAAGCTCAAAATCCCTACCACTTATAATACTAACACCAGATACGCTAAGCAAATTCTCACTACCACTTCTTAGGCTAGCGTCTATATTTTTACTGCCATATGTCAAAAGTCCAGAGCTATTAATCCTAGGCGTAGCATAATCTACAAAGCTTAACCCCTCAAGCATTTTATAGCTTTCTATGCTAAAATCCTTAAGCTTCTTAGCATTTCTATCACCAAAATTTTTGCCTAAATTCATAGTAATAGTATTTGTCCCCATGCTATTTATACTAGCTAGAATTTTCTGCTCACTCCCTTTGGCTAAGGCCACCACGCAAATTACTGATGCGATACCAATTATAATGCCAAGCATAGTCAAAAACGATCTAAGCTTATGAGCTTTAATAGCTGATACGCTCATTATAAAGCTCTCTATCAACCGATCTTTAAAGGCTTGGAAATTTGACTCTATAGATATATTTTTAGATCTATTTTCATAGATCTCATCGCTTTTTATCTCATCTTTTATTATATTACCATCTTTAATCTCTATAATGCGATTTGCCCAGTTAGCTATATCCTTATCATGCGTTACTATTATGATGGTGTGCCCATCTTTATGAAGGTCTTTTAAAATTTGCATTACCATCAATCCACTAGCACTATCAAGCGCTCCAGTAGGCTCATCACAAAGCAAAATTTCCCCACCATTCATAAGCGCTCTAGCTATGCTTACTCGTTGCTGCTGACCGCCACTTAGGTAGTTTGGCATAGTATCTATTTTGCTCTCTAAGCCTAGCTTTGCTAATAGCTCTTTGGCTCTATTTAATCTATCATTTTTTTGCATACCAGCATAAATTCCAGGCAAGGCTACATTGCTTTTAGTATCATTAGAGCTAAGTAGATTATAACGCTGAAAGATAAAGCCAAATTTCTTTAACCTAAGATAAGATAGCTCATCTTTATTAAATTTACTTATATCTTTGCCATCAAGCTCATAGCTTCCGCTAGTTGCGGTATCAAGGCAACCTAAGATATTCATAAGTGTGCTTTTACCGCTACCAGATTGCCCTATAATAGCTACGAATTCACCCTTTTTAATCTCTAAATCTATCCCTTTTAATACCTCAGTTTGAGTATTGCCAATCTTAAAAGATTTGCGAATATTACTTAATCTAATCATCACAATCTCATCATTGGTTTTCTTTGGTTATTCATCATATTTTTAATATTAGATGAATTTAGATGGAAATATATAACCTCATCGCCCTCATTTAATCCATTTAATATCTGAGTATTTATCCCATTTGTTATACCAGTTTTTATAGGTTTTTGCTCTATCTTATCGCCATTTTTGATATAGACAAATTTCCCATCTTTGCCTGATTTTATCGCCATTGTAGGAAGATACAAAACATCTTTATTTTCAGCGATTATTATTCTATTTTCTGTTGTCATTCCAATACGCAAAATCTCATCGCTATTATCTACATTTACCTTAGCGTAATAATATACTGCCGAGCTTGATGTTGAGCTAGTAGTTGAGCTAGTAGTTGAGTATTTGCCATCACTTAGCGTAGTAAGACCTGGGTCAATTGAGCTAATTTCCGCACTATATTTTTTAAAATTATTTGAAAGAATCGAGTATTCTACCCTATTTCCTACCTTTATATTTGGCACATCGCCCTCACTTACTTGTAATCTTATCTCCATTTTAGTTAAATCAGCAATATTAACTAAAGTTGGAGTCGTTTGATTAGCATTAATAGTCTGACCTACCTCCACAGGCACAGATACCACAACCCCATCAAAAGGCGCTCTAATATCAGTATAACCTAAATTTGTCCTAGCAGTATCAATCTCAATTCCAGTTTGCTTAATCTGAGCTTCAATCTCCTTTAAACTAGCCAATTTTAAGCTATAAGTATCTTTAGCGTTTTCTAAGCTTTGTTGGCTTGTGGCATTTTGTTTAGCTAGATTTTCCTCCCTTTTATACTGCTTTAATGCAATATCAACTGAAATTTTAGCCGAATTTAATTTAGCTTCTAAAATCTCTAAAGCCGCTAGTTGCTGATCTAGCGTGTTTTGCTGTTTTATGCTATCTATTTGAGCTATTTTATCTCCAGCTTTTACCCTATCTCCTACCTTTACATATAGCTCTTTTATCTGACCGCTTACTTGAGCACCTACATCAACTAAATTACGAGAAAAAACCTCACCCACAGCATCTACGCTTTGAATTATATCACCTCGCTTTACCATCGTTGTTATATACTCATCTTTTGGTGCTTCATCTCTTAAGCCCCACCACAAAATAGCTCCACTAGCTATGATAACACTAGAAATAATTAAAATTTTCTTGGATATTTTCATCTTCTACCTTGATTATTTTTAGCAAAATTGTAAATAATTTATGTAAATTTATTGTTAAGTCCATAAATCAAATTTAATCAATTTTAACCATATTTTAGATACAATATTGCCAAATTTAACCCCAAAGAAAAGAGTATGAAAAATATATCAATCATCATATTAGCAGCTGGTAATGGCACAAGAATGAAATCGCCAAAATCCAAAGTTCTCCACACTCTAAGCGGCAGATCTATGATTAGCCATATAATAGAAAAATCACTTCAAATCTCTGATGATATATCTGTGGTTTTAGGGTATCAATTTGATGAAGTTAGCCAAGCTATAAATAGCGAATTTAGCAGTATCAATATCGCAAGACAAGATATTAAGAGTTATCCTGGCACGGCTGGGGCTGTTATGGCAGCAAAGCCAAAATTTGATAAAACATTAATAATTTGCGCTGATATGCCGCTAGTAAAAGTAGAAGAGCTAAGATCAATAGCTCAAGCAAATAGCGATATAACCATAGCCACATTTGAGTCCAAAGATCCATTTGGCTATGGTAGAGTAATAAAAGATGGCAATCAAGTAGTAAAGATTGTAGAGCAAAAAGACGCTACTCCAGCCCAAAAAGATATAAATTTATGTAACGCTGGGGCTTACTGCTTTAATACAGATCTATTAAAATCAATTCTACCACAAATAAACAACCAAAACGCAAGCAATGAATACTACCTAACTGACGCTATAGAAATAGCTATAAAAGATGGTAAAAGCGTTGGTTCTGTCTTGGTTAATGAGCAAAATTTCATGGGGATAAATGATAAACTAGCCTTAAGCAAGGCTGAAATTTTAATGCAAAATGAGATTAAATCAAATTTGATGAAAAATGGGATTATCATTAGGCTACCTGATAGTGTATTTATAGATAGTAGAGCCAAATTTGAAGGTGAGTGTGAGATAGAGAGTGGATGTGTGATTAAGGGAGATTGCCTTATTAAAAACTCAATTATCAAAAGCGGCTCAGTAGTAGAGTATAGTACAATAATAGATAGCGACATTGGTCCAATGGCACATTTAAGACCAAAAAGCTATATAAAATCCACTCATATTGGTAACTTTGTAGAGCTTAAAAATGCAAATTTAGATGGGGTCAAGGCAGGGCATTTAAGCTATTTAGGAGATTGTCAGATTAATGAAGGCACAAATGTAGGGTGTGGCACCATAACTTGTAATTACGATGGCAAAAACAAGAATAAAACTATAATAGGCAAAAATGTATTTATCGGTAGCGATACCCAGCTTATAGCACCGCTAAATATCGCCGATGATACGATAATAGCAGCTGGTTCTAGCGTAACAAAAGATAGCCAAAAAGGTGATTTGATAATTGCTAGAGCCAAACAGAGTAATAAAAGCGGATTTTTCTATAAATTTTTTGGTATAAAAGATGAAAAATAGAGATATCCTATTAGCCGTTTGTGGTAGTATCAGCTTTTATAAGGCTTATGAAATTTTAAGTCTGCTTAAAAAAAATGGAGCAAATGTGCGTGTTTTGCTAAGTGATGGAGCGCTTAAATTTACTACCCCAATAGGCTTTGAAGCCCTTAGTAATGGTGTTTTAAGCTCACTTAATGAGAGCTGGGTGGGTGGACTGGATCACATAAGCTTTAGCAAAAATGATCTAATCATCATCGCACCAGCCACCGCTAATAGCATTAATAAAATCGCACTTGGGATTGCTGATAATATATTTTTACAAACCATATTAGCCGCATCTTGCCCCAAAATAATCGCTCCAGCGGCTAATCATAATATGCTACAAAATCCAGCGACAACTAGAAATTTAGAGCTTTTAAAAGATGGTGGCTATATAATAGTTGAGCCAATTGCTAAGACTTTAGCTTGTTTGGATTATGGAAAAGGCGGATTAAATGAGCCTTGGATCATTGTAGAAACTGCTAAAAGGGTATTAAATCAAGATAAATTCTATCAAGGCAAAAAGGTGATAATCACAGGAGGTCCAACAATAGAGAAGATTGATGACGCAAGAGCAATTACTAATCACTCAAGTGGCAAAATGGCAAAGGCCTTAGCTGATAGCTTCTATTACGCTGGTGCAGATGTAGTATTTATAAGCTCGGTTGATTTTGATACCCCGTATGAGACTATTAAATTTAAAAGCTCAAATGAACTTTTAAATGCGTTAAATTCTCAAAAAGTTACCCAAAATGATATTTTAGTAATGTGTGCGGCAGTTAGTGATTTTATCTGTCTTAATCCCAAAGATGGAAAGATTAAAAAAGATCAAATGGGCGATAAAATCGAGCTAAAACTAAATATTGATATATTGAAAAATTTAAATCTAAAGTGTAAAAAAATCGGCTTTAAAATGGAGATGGACGCACAAAATGCTCTAAATAACGCTAAAAATATGCTAATAGATAAAAATCTTGATGCTGTGTGCTTAAATATCTTAAATGATGAGATTAAATTCGGCTCTATTAAGACGCAAATAAGCTTTATAACCAAAGACTCAATCACGCAAACCGATTTAGCCCCAAAAGAGATAATCGCATCGCAAATTACAAAATTGGTGAAAAATCTATGATAAATAGGGTAAATCAAATTCAATCAGCAAAGATTGCAAATAATATCCCAACAATGATAAATTCGAGTTTGCCTGTGATAATCAAAATTTTAGAGCAAACTAGATTTAATCGCTATAATATCAAATTTGGCACTAAAACCATAAGCACTACAAGCTATACAGATCTAGAAGTTGGTAGTGAATATTACGCAAATATCGGTTCTCAAAGCGGCGGAGTGATAAGTATAAATTCCCTAACTAAAAGGAGCATTATAGAGCCAGTTTTAGATGGTGGAGCAAATCTGATAGAGATGGTAGCAAACTCTCAAAATCTCTCATGGCTCATCTCGCACATTAAAAATAAAATGGCAAATCCAGTATCAAAGGATGAATTTAGCATATATGCAGATATGATTATGGCGTTAAATGAAAATATACTTCATATACCATTTTACTATGATAATCGCTCTGCTCTACTTCAAATTCAGCTTAATAAAAATCCTAAAATTTACCTTCTATTTTCGATATTTGCACCATTAATCATCTCTATAAAAGATGGGAAATTTAACCTAATTAGCTCACAATACCCAAGCCTTGGCAAAGCCCTAGCTAGTGAATTAAAGTGCGAATTTGAGATTAAAGCTGTAGCTCCGCTATGGCAAAAAGCAACTATAAAGGCAACCATATGAATACCCTAAATCACCTAGCTATCATTATGGATGGCAATGGCAGATGGGCAAAAAGTCGCACTCTAGTAAGAACTGATGGACACAAAAAAGGTGCCGATGTAGTAGAAAATATAGCTATTTACTGTGCTAAAAATGGGATTAAAAATCTCACGCTTTATGCCTTTAGCACAGAAAACTGGAAACGGCCAAAAAGCGAGGTTGATTTTTTACTAAATTTGCTTTTAAAATTTATTAAGCTTAAGGAGAATTTGTTTTTAGAAAATAGCATTAGATTTCACACTATTGGGGATTTAAGCCCATTTAGCAATGAGCTAAAAGATGCTATAACTAATCTTAAAAACAAAACCAAAGATAATGATAGATTAAATTTAATCCTAGCTATAAACTATGGAAGTCAAAATGAGATTGTAAGAGCTGTAAATTTAGCTCTTGCTAGTGGGATTAAGATCAACGAACAAAGCATATCAAATCACCTTGATAGCGCTGGTTTTGGAGATGTGGATCTGATGATTAGAACAGGCGGAGAGCAAAGACTTAGCAACTTTTTATTATGGCAATCAAGCTACGCTGAGTTAGCCTTTACACCAACTCTTTGGCCAGATTTTACTAGTCAAGAGCTTGATAAAATCATCGCCAAATTTAGATCTACGCATCGTAAATTTGGGGCAATTTAATGCTATTTATATTTTTTATTTTTGGTCTATGTCTTGGCTCATTTGCTATGGTTTTGATAGAACGCTTACCAAATTCACAAGATATTATCTTTACTCGTAGTCGCTGCCCTAAATGCCATAAAAATTTAAATTTCTACAAGCTCATTCCATTAATCTCATATCTAGCCCTAAAAAGAGAGTGTAAAAGCTGTAAATTCCAAATACCAGCCATCTACCCTATATCTGAGCTTTTAATTGGGATTTTAGCTATTTTGGCATATTTTATTCAGCCAAATTTAATTTTAGCTGTAATTTTAGTGATAATATTTACCATTTTTTACGCTCTTAGCGTGATTGATTTTAGGCTAAAGGCTGTGCCAAACTCGCTGCTAATGAGCGGATATTTTTTAGCTATAATTTACGCTTTTATAAGCGATATTGATAATGCTTTAAACTCGCTTATTATCATTGGTTTTATGATAATCTTAAAAAGCACACTAATGCTACTGCGTAAAAATGCCATAGAGCCAATGGGCGATGCTGATAGCATATTTATTGGGTCTATGGTTGCTATTTTGGGGCTTAAATTGGGATTTATAGCTTTATTTATAGGTGCTATAATCCAGCTTATAATTCACTTAATTAAAAAAAGTAGCCAAATAGCCTTTATCCCAGCACTATTTGTGGGTTTTATTATTGTTTTAATAAGTAAATTTAATAATATAAATTTAGGATTAATATGAATAGAGTAAATAGATATCTTTTTAGTAGCTTTTTATCTACATTTGCTTCGCTTTTTGCGACGCTATTTTTGATAGTTTCGATTGTATTTTTTATTCAAATTGCTAGAATTACCAGCTATATTGATATTAATTTTTTAGAACTTATCAATCTATATCTATTTATGCTTCCAGAAATTTTGCTATTTACCGTGCCTATTGGGTTTTTTGTCTCTTTGGCTATGAGCTTTTTTAGACTATCAAGAGAGAATGAAAGTATCGTGATATTCACCTTAGGATATAGCCCAAAGGATATAGCTAAATTTTTCCTAAAAATCTCAACCATAGTCTCGATAATTTTGCTATTTATAGCCCTTGTCGCTATGCCTACGGCACTAAATTTATATAGTAGCTTTGTATCTTATAAAAAAACTAAACTAAGCTTAAATATCAAACCAAGCGAATTTGGACAAAGATTTGGCTCTTGGATGATATTTATAGATAGACAAAATATCGATGAAAATCTATCAAGATATGAAAATATCGTTCTTTATAATAATAGTATAGATGATGAGAGATTTATAACAGCAAGTAGCGGAGATATCACAAATGAAGATGCTAGGCTAAATTTAATCTTAAAAGATGGCTATATCTATGATATTAAAAGTAATAAATGGAATGTATCAAAGTATGATACGCTCACAATCCGCTCAAATATACAAGATAAATATGGAGATAATTTTAGTATAATTAAATATTGGCAGCAAGTAAATAGCGACCCAAAAGTAGCCAAAAAACTGACAATTTATACTCTAATAGCCCTATTTCCACTAGCTAGTGTGCTATTTGCCCTAAGCTTTGGTATAGTGACATATAGGTATGAAAAGGGGATTATTTATATAGGTATTTTTGCTGTTTTAGCGGCGTATTTTACCGCAATTTTGCTAATGTCGCAATATCCATTTTACGCAATTCCACTTATATTTACAACTACGATTTTAGCTAGTATAGCTACTTTTAAACATAAAGTTATAAAAAAATACTAATGAAAATCGCTCTAAAATATAGCTATAATGGCTCTAAATTCAGCGGCTTACAAACCCAGTCAAATATGCAAGCTGTAGAAGATGCGTTCAATGAGGCATTAAATCATGTAGGAATTTACGAGCCTATACTATCTGGTTCAAGGACTGATAAGGGTGTGCACTCATCAAATCAAATTTCAACCGTTCATTGTGGGGATTTTTGGGATTTAGATAGATTAAAAGAGCAGATTAATCGCCATCTTAGTCCATATATATCGCTTAAGGATATATATATTGTAGATGAGGATTTTCACCCTAGATTTAGTGCAGTGGCTAGGGAGTATAGATATATCATCTACCACGGCAAAAAGTCGCCATTTTTAAGCGATTTTGTATATTTTTATCCAAATTTAAATTTACAAAGGCTAAATCTAGCGCTATCTTACTTCATTGGCATACAAGATTTTAAGCCATTTTATAAGGTCGGAAGTGGCGAAAAATCCACAATTAGAGAGATTTATAAAGCCTATGCGTATCAAATTTACAAAACCCCACTAAGTCTAAAAAGGCGTAGCCTTAATCCAAATTTAACCATTATCAAATTCAAAGCCAACGGATTTTTAAGAGCACAAATCAGACTAATGGTAGCAAACGCCTTAAAAGCCGCAAATAGCGATATGGAACTGGCCAAATTTGATAAGCTTTATAAATCTCAAAAGCCACTTACCAAAATACCAGCCCCACCAAATGGACTATATCTAAAAAAGATATTTTTTAGATAAATTTATATATTTGGATTGCCATTATATTTTATATCTTTAGGATCCATTTCGTCTATTTTACGGACAATCTCGCCTATATCATTTGAATTGGCTTTAGAGATGTCGCTATCTAAATCTTGATAGCTATATATCATTGCTACACTGCTTACCCCATCTATACTCTCTAAAGCTCTAAACGCAGCTAACTCACTATCTAAATTATCACTCTCTATTAAAGCTACTATCTTATCGCCCTCTTTAACAGCTATTTCGCAATTTGAAATTTTAGCCACCTTACTAACTACTTTATCGCAAATTTCAGCACTCATCAAATTTATAACCACACTTGAGATATTATTCATTCCACACTCCAAAAATATATCTTATTATCATAGCTTGAGCCTATTAAATACTCACTACTAAATATTAGATTATTTAGTGAAGCACCATTATACTCAATATCCTTTACTATCTTACCGCTTTTATCTATAATTTTTATCATATTTTCTGTGCTAAATGCGGCATTATTGCTATTTACACCTACGCAATATACTAAAAATTTAGCATCATAATAAAACTCTTTTGAGCCATTATTAAAATATGCTTTTTTATCTGCTGAGCCACTTATTAATAGCTTTTCATTTAATCCTACGCTATAAATCGTATCTTTTTGAGCGTTTATCTGCTTTATAAGTTTTTTAAGCTTAGTATCAAAATAAAAAATCACACCACCTTCAATCCCAGTAGCTAAAATTCCACTTTTTCTATCATAAGCTGCGTCCCCTGTGCTAGATGTGCTAAGCTTGGTATTAAAAACAACCTTACCATCTTTAAAATCATAATACTCCACTTCGCTACTTAAAGTTACAAATATTATATGATTACTATCTAGCAAAAATATCTTTTTTACCCCATCAGTTGGCATTTTAAAGCTTTTTAAATTTCCATTTTGTATAATCCCAAGGGATTTAGCACCATTATCACTCTCATATAAAATCGCTATAATATCGCCCAATTTATCAATACTAAAAATCTTTGGAGCGACATCATTATCAAAATAATTTGAGAATTTTGGTAGATCTATTATCTTATTTAACTCTTTGCTTTTTATATCATAATTATATAATTCGCCATTATCAAGTCCTATTAACAAGCTATTATTATCAAGCTTTATACTTACAGAATTTGCAGGTAACTTCAGCTCAAAATCAGCCCACAAAAATGCAATACTCATAAATAAAACTACAAAAAATCTCATAAATTTCCCTTTACAATAACAGAGTTATTTACACACACGCTTACGCACTCACTACACCCTACACACTTATCATTAATAGTAGGTCTAAACATACCTAGATACTCAATTGCCCTAAATTTACAAATATCCAAGCAGTTGTAGCATATAACCTCATTCCACGCTAGACAAGTAGCACTATTTATCTGCACATTAGCATTAACCACCGCAGGATTACTTAAATTTAAAACACTCTTACCAGCAGACTCACACGCCACAGCACACTCTTTACAAAAATCACAACCAAGCTTATCAGGGATAAATTTAATCCTACCACCATCAAACTCAAGAAGTTCTCTATGGCAACTACTAACACAAGGATAGTGGCAATCTACGCAGTCAAATTCACCACTAAAGTATGGTGGCGGGATTATTCTAGGCTCTCTTTGCCTAAATTTAGCAAAGAGATTTTGCCTATCTATCATTTAATACCTTGATTTAAAACATCAACAAGATTAGATGTTCTATTGCTCTCTGTGTTTCTAAAATCAGCCTTAAAGTTATTTTTCACTAGCGGTTCAGCATTTGCTTGAGGGACATGGCATTGGACGCAGTTAAATCTCTCTGTATTTATCTCTTTTGTCTTTTTGCCAGTTGATAGATACATATAGTGGCTTTGTGGAGCTGGGATAGTCCCCATCTCTTTAGCTACCTCTATAGTATGACAAGTCAAACACGCATTTGATTCTAAAGTAATAGGCAATAAACCATCTAAGCTATGTGGAATAAGCGGTGGAGCATTCTCATAGCTCCTTTCAAATACCTCATTACTACCTGGCAAATCACCCTTCCAAGTAATCAATGGATTTTTTACATTTGCTTCATCTTTAAGCTCTACATTTCTAAGACCAATTTGTGTATCTTCTACTGCTGAGTTTTGTGCGGTGCTTAGATTACAAGCTGCTAAAACTAGTGCCGCAGTCGCACTAAGTAAAATATTTTGCAAACCCTTTTTCATTCTTCTCTCCTAAATTTTAATATGCTAAAATTAAGCGCATCATCATTGCAAGCCTCAACACAACGCCCACAACTTATACACTCGCTTCTTATATTTTTACTCTCTTTGCCTATTATGTCTAAAACTTGTATCTCAGGACAAACGGCTTTACACTTATTACAATGGGTGCAATTTTTGCTATTATGATATATGCGTATTAAGCTATATCTACTAATCAACGCCCAAAAAGCCCCCAAAGGACATATATGGCCACATATCAAACGCTTAGCGACAAAAGCCTCAATACAGATAATTATAATAGCTATACTAATTGCTGAACCACTAAGATATACAACACCTCTAGTAAATGCCCCAATATAGCTTACACTCTCAAAAGCCGCTATACTAAAAGCGAAGCTAAACACCAAGCTAAGCGCAAATAGATAATATCTTGAATTTGAACTTATATTAACTAGATTTTTGCCTATTTTTAGCTTAGTTCTTATATAAGCACCAAGATCTGTTAAGATATTAATAGGACAAACCCAAGAGCAAAACGCCCTAGGTGCTATAAGAGCGTAGAAAATAACCACAATCAAAGCTCCAACCACACTAGCACTACCTATACTAAATCCAGCCAAAAATAGCTGAAGCAATGCATATGGATCGCTAAGACCTATTACACCAAATAGCTCTGAGCTACTTAAATTTCCCTTTAGGATATTAACGCCATATATATTACCAGCTATAAATAATCCTAAAATGGCTAATTGAACTACTCTTCTAGCAATTGTGAATTTCATAGCTCATCTCCGTTTAGATATTTCATGCCCTTTTTGCTATCTAGATGCATTTTAGTATCTGCATCTTTTAGCTTTGCATCATCACCTTCTACCCAGCCTTTTACATAGTTATCGCCAACTTTACCAATAACCATATCTCTTGGAAGCACGGTTATAGCGGCTTTATCTGTTATACAAGCTATTTCACACTTACCACATCCAGTGCAGTAATCGCTATCTACTATTGGTAGTAAAAAAGCGTGTTTGCCTGTCCTTTCATTGCGTTTATAATCTATCAATAAAGCCTTATCTATTAACGGACACGCACGATAACACGCATCACACTGAATTCCAAAATACGCTACACAGTTTTTCTCATCGACAACTGCTACACCCATTTTAGCCATATTAATATCTAAAGCTCCATCTTTTGTAACTAGCTTTGGATCTAGCGCCTCAGTTGGGCACTCAACCACACAAGGAATATCCTCACACATAAAGCAAGGTATATCTCTTGGAGTAAAAAATGGAGTTCCAATTCCAACTCCGCTATCTTTAAATTCAGCTAATTTTAGCGTATCAAAAGGACACGCCTCAACGCACAGCCCGCATCTAATGCAACGAGTTAAAAACTCATCTTCATCTAAAGCTGCAGGCGGACGCAGTTTAAGCACAGGCTTAGCATTTGCATACTCTTTATACACAAAAGAGCTTGCAGCCAAAAGTCCAACTAAACTAAAACCCGTCTTTATAGCATCTCGCCTTTGCATTTTTACGCCTTATAAACTTTTACAGCACATTTTTTAAAGTCTGTCTGTTTAGACAATGGACAAGTAGCATCTAGGCAAACTTTATTAATATACACATTCTCATCAAACCATGGCACATATACCAGTCCTACTGGTGGTTTATTTCTACCACGGAAATCCACTCTAGCTTTTACTTTACCACGGCGACTCTCTACCCATACAATATCGTTTTGAGCTACGCCAATTTTTTTACCATCTTCTTCATTCATATAGCAAAGTGCCTCTGGAACAGCACGGTATAACTCAGGAACACGCATAGTCATAGTGCCACTATGCCAGTGCTCTAGCACTCTACCAGTACATAGCCATAGTGGATACTCTTTGCTTGGAGTTTCTGGAGCATCCATAAATGGTCTAAAGAATATTTTAGCTCTATTTTTAATAGATGTTTTTTCTTGATTAGTAACTTTAACTAAATTCCCGCTTGGCAAAGCCGCACCTGCGTTGCCATAGAATGCAAAGTCACTATTTGGAGCTGCTTTTTTAGCATATACATCATATTTGGTATTAAATCTCCATTGTGTCTCTTTGCCATCTACAACTGGCCATCTTAATCCTCTTACCTTATGATATGTATCAAAATCTGCTAGGTCGTGACCATGACCTACACCAAATTTACGATACTCTTCCCAAAGATATTTTTGAACAAAGAAGCCATAGCCTTTAAATACTTCACCATCGCTACCAACTACATTTCTACTATCACCAAATACTTCAGTATTATCAAAACCATCTATAATAGCATCATTAGCACTAAATGATTTAGCCTCAGCATTAGCAAATAATACATCATATAAAGTTGATTCTGGAGTATAGCCAAATTTAGCAGCCTCATCTAAAACGCTTGGTAGAGTTAGCTTATCATCTACTTTTTTCTCACCCCAAATCTCTTTTAGTTTAAAGCGTTTGCTAAATTCCATCATCTGCCATGTATCGCTCATAGCCTCGCCTACTGGAAGGACTTGTTGTCTCCAGTGTTGAGTTCTACGCTCAGCATTACCATAAGCTCCCCATTTTTCATAAATCATAGCTGTTGGCAAGATAAGATCAGCTACTTTAGCACTAATGCCAGGGTATGGGTCGCTTACTACTATGAAGTTATCCATATCACGCGCTGCTTTAATCCAGTGATTAGCATTTGCTGTATTATGCCATGGGTTATTTACTTGTACCCATATAAATTTAATCTTGCCATCTTCAAGATCACGCATAATTTTCATATATGGAGCACCTGGTTTTGGATTTAGAGTTTTAGCTGGAAGTTTCCAAATTTTCTCTGTAATCTCTCTATGTTTAGGGTTTGCAACCACCATATCTGCTGGTAAGCGATGTGAGAATGTTCCAACCTCTCTAGCTGTACCACAAGCACTTGGCTGACCTGTTAGCGAGAATGCTCCACTACCTGGTTTAGCCTGTTTGCCTAGTAAGAAATGCACCATATAGCTTTGCTCATTTACCCATGTACCACGAGTATGTTGATTCATACCCATCGTCCAAAAGCTCACTACTTTGCGTTTTTTATCTATATAGTAGTTTGCTAGAGTTTGAAGTTTTGTTTTAAATTCTTCTAAATCTTCATTATCATCGCCCTTAGCTAATTTTGCGACAAAATCAAGCGTATAAGGAGCTAAGGCTTTTTTAAACTCATCAAATGAAATTTGCCAGTGAGCATCTGGAGCGGCTGTGTGTTTATGCTCCATTGTATCTCCAGCTTTCATTCCTAGATATGCTAGTGTTACGCCTTCAGCTTCGGTTAATACTTTTGATTTCTCTTTTGCAGCAGTATCTAGCTCACTTGGTAGATATTTAGGATGATTAATATTTGCTCTCATACCATAACCGATATCAGCTGGACCAGTTGTAAATACGCAGTGCTCTTTTACAAATTTTTCATCAATTGCTTCTGGATGATTATATACAATCTCTCTAGCAATATAGTTCCATATAGCTAAGTCTGTTTGAGGTCTAAAGACAATCTCCATATCAGCAATATTTGATGTTCTATTTGAGAATGTAGATAGATTAATAATTTTTACATTATTTGGATTTTGAAGTTTTCTATCACTTACTCTAGCCCATAAAACTGGGTGCATCTCTGCCATATTAGCACCCCAGCAAACCACTGTATCAGTTAGCTCTATATCATCATAGCATCCAGCTGGCTCATCTATACCAAAAGTTTGCATAAAGCCCACAACCGCACTAGCCATACAATGTCTAGCATTTGGGTCAATATTGTTTGAGCGGAAACCACCTTTGATTAGCTTAACAGCTGAATACCCCTCTTGGATAGTATATTGTCCAGAGCCAAATACACCAATACCAGTTGGTCCAAGCTCGTTATAAGCTTTTTTAAATTGTTTTTCCATCTCATCAAATGCACGCTTCCAGCTAACTTCGACAAATTTACCCTTTTTGTCAAATTCACCATTAGAATTAACCCTTAAAAGTGGCTTAGTAATCCTATCTTCGCCATACATAATCTTAGCATTAAAATAGCCTTTAATGCAGTTTAGACCACGATTTACTGGAGCTAGCGGATCACCTTTTACAGCAACTATCTTGCCATCTTTAGTAGCAACAACAATACCACAACCAGTACCGCAAAATCTACACACTGATTTATCCCAACGCCAATTTTGATCTTTATTAGCAGCACCTAATGAGCTAGGCGCACTAAGACCAGCAGCCGAACAAGCAGCCGCAATGGCTGAGCTCTTAATAAAATCTCGTCTATCCATATCTAACCTTTCTGAAATAATGTAGAATTGGCGTTATTATATACATTTATTCATATTTTGCGACTTAAATTTATTTTATTTATATTATTATTTATATTATAGATTTTAGGGAAATTTAGAGTTTAATACTCTTAATATCTTTTTAATAGAATTTAAAATAATATGATAAAATCACTATTTAATCTATATAAATTTAAATTTAATAATTTTTATCCTAAAATATATTTGATATTTATTATCATATATATTGATTAAAATTAAAAAATTATATTTATTAAAATAAATAGTTTTTATATAGATATAAACAAAAATTGATTAATTTATAATATTTATAAAATGATTTTTTAAATTTAGTTTAATATTTCTTATTTATATAAGAATTATCCCAAATTCATTTCAAATTTAGGATAAATAGAGTTATACATTAAATCTAAAGTGGATTACATCGCCATCATTTACGATATAATCCTTACCTTCTAATCTCATCTTACCAGCTTCTTTAGCCTTAGCTTCGCCACCACAAGCGATATAATCATCATAGCTAATTATCTCGGCTCTGATAAATCCACGCTCAAAATCATTATGAATTACACTAGCTGCCTTTGGAGCTTTCCACCCTTTAGAGATTGTCCAAGCCCTTACTTCTACAACTCCAGCTGTAAAATAACTAATAAGCCCAAGCTTCGCAAATGCCGTTCGTATAATGCTCTCTAGCCCACTCTCATTTACTCCTAAGCTCTCTAGCATCTCTTTGGCTTCATCATCATCAAGCCCTATTAGCTCCTCTTCTATCTTCGCACAAAGCTTGATAACTTCAGCTCCACGCTCTTTGGCATACTCCTTTACACTTTTTACATACTCATTATCGATTGAGATCTCATATTCATTCACATTAGCACCATATATTACCTCTTTGGCTGAAAGAAGTCTAAGCTCTTTATTTAAAGCAGTAAAAACATCGCTATGAAACTCACTAAAAGTAGCCGCACTCTTACCGCTATCAAGATGAGTAGCTAAAGCTTTAGCGCACTCTAGGCTCTCTTTAGCCCCTTTTACATTTGCCTTAGCTTCTTTGGTTAATCTATCTATCTTTTTAGCAAGTTGCTCTATATCAGCTAAAATAAGCTCTGTTTCTATAATCTCAATATCTCTAATTGGATCTACACTATTTTCTACATGGGTGACATTAGAATCATCAAAGCACCTTACAATGTGTAAAATTACCTCAGTCTCTCTAATATTTGAAAGAAATTTATTCCCAAGACCTTCACCCTTACTAGCACCCTTTACAAGACCTGCTATATCGACAAATTCAATCACAGAGTGCTGAATTTTATTTGGTTTGACAATCTTAGCTAACTCATCAAGTCTAGGATCTGGGACTGGGACTATAGCTTTATTTGGCTCAATCGTGCAAAATGGATAGTTAGCAGCCTCAGCATTACTAGCTTTTGTAAGTGCGTTAAATGTAGTAGATTTACCCACATTTGGCAAACCTACAATACCTACTGATAAGCCCATTATTTCTCACCTTTTTGATAATTTCTAGCTAATTTTTGTAAGTAGTATAAACACGCCCTAACTCCAGCGCCACTTGCCCCAGATGGATTGTAACCCCAAGCCTTATTCACATAAGCAGGTCCGGCAATATCAAGATGAAGCCACCTATGTTTATACTCATCTTTTATAAATTTATCTAAAAATATACCAGCCGTAATAGCCCCACCATATCTACTTGAAGAGGTGTTTGAAATATCAGCTATATCGCTTTTAATCAGCTCTTTTAGCTCTTCATTAAATTCCAAAATAGTCAAATACTCGCCACTTCTACTAGCATAATTTTTAAACTCACTTTGTAATTCATAGCTATTGCCCATAACTCCACTTGTATATTCTCCAAGACCTACAACACAAGCACCAGTAAGTGTCGCCATATCGATAAGAAGCTCTGGGTCAAGCTCACTTTGCGCCCAATCCAAGCAATCAGCTAAAACTAATCTACCCTCCGCATCTGTATTTTTAACCTCAACACTTACCCCACTTCTAGTAATTAGCACATCATCAGGCTTATAGGCATTTCCACCAATCATATTCTCAGTAGCCCCCAAAACTGCGTGAATTTCAAATGGCAACTCCATCTTAGCCGCACCCATTATAATACCCATCGCAGCCGCTGCGCCACTTTTATCGCTCTTCATAGTTAGCATATAATCAGCTGGTTTTAAGCTTAATCCACCACTATCATATGTAAGGCCTTTACCGACAAATACAACTCTTTTAATACTTTGTTGCTTTGGCGTATATTTTAGATGGATTAGGCGTGGCGGGTGGATAGAGGCTCTATTAACAGCTAAAAAGGCGTTCATATTTTGGCTTTTTAAGTAGTTTTCATCATGTATAACGCACTCTATATTAGCGTAGCTTAGGCTTAGATTTTTAGCATCTTCAGCCATCTTTTGCGGTGTATAAATCTCTGGAATTTCATTTACAATATCTCTTGAGTAATTGACAGCTTCAGCTATGATATGAGCATGATCAATGCCAATTTGTGCTTCATCTATAGCGATTTTTTTGCTATTGTAATCCTCAGTTGAGATTAGAATTTTCTCTATTTTGCTATCTTTTTTTTCGCTTTTATAACGATCAAATTTATAATTAGCTAGTAAAAACCCTTCAGCAATAGCCTCAAAGCTCATCTTAACGCACTCACCAACATAACTAGCAATTTTTACGCTTTTAATATTTAACTCTTTAATAGCGTTAAATGCCTTAGCACTTGCTAGCCTAAGAGAGTTTAAATCAAGATTTTTAACACCTACATAAATTCGTCTTTTATTAGGCAAATTTAAAACGCCATCACCCTTATAAGAGTAAAAATCAAACTCACCCAAATCACCTACAAATCTATGGCTTAAATTCTTATCAACAATAAAAATCACCTCATAATCAGCCTGAATATCGACTAATTTTTTATCTACTAATTCAACAAACATTTAGTCTATTTTTCCTTTCATTTAATATTCTTTTTTCCATATATTTTAAACCAAAAAACAAAATGGCCAAAAACCCACCTATAATCGGCACGGCAAAATACCAATGAGACTCCGCCCACTCTATACCAGCCCATATAAGCTGACCAAAATGCCACGCCAAAAGTATGGTAATGGCCGCCCAAACCCAAGCACTAATTAAATTTATAAAAGCAAATTTTTTAGCACTATATCTAGTAATTCCTATACTCATTGGTATAATAGTGCGAAATCCATACATATATCTTTGAATAAAGATTATCGGCCAGCCAAATTTCTGAAGTAGTAGATGAGCCACTGCAAATTTACGCCTTTGTTTGACTAATTTTCTTTGGATATATTTTTTATTATAACGACCAATATAGAAGTAGATTTGATCCCCTACAAAGCCTCCTAGCCCAGCTACAAATATGATAAGAGCTAAATTCACATGCCCCTCATGAGCAAATATACCACCCAAAATAAGAGCCAACTCCCCTTCAGCAATACACCATAAAAATATTATAAGATATGCAAAATTTTTATACTCATATAGTAGATTTTTTAAAAACTCTTCCATACTCTAATCCTCTAATGCTACATAAATTGGCGCATAACCCTTAAGCTCTTTTAATCCACCAATCCCAATATCAATCACAAAAGCCATCTCAACTAAATTTGCCCCAAGCTTTAATATCAGCTCACAAGCTGCCTTAGCCGTGCCGCCGGTGGCGATTACATCATCTACTAATAACACATTTGCCCCTGGCTTAAAAGCATCAATATGCATCTCAAGCTTACTAGATCCATACTCTAGCAAATACTCTTGCGAAATAGTGGTATATGGGAGCTTACCTGATTTTCTAGCAGGGACAAATCCAACCCCAAGTCTATCAGCCAAAGCAGCACCAAAGATAAATCCACGGCTATCAATCCCTACAACATAATCCAAATTTCTATCTTTATATCTTTGATAGAGATGCTCCATCAAAAGATTAAACGCCTTTGAGTCCCTTAAAAGCGTAGTAATATCGCTAAATAACACTCCAGGCTTTGGAAAATCAGCGATCTTTCTAATGGTTGATTTTAAATACTCTTTTTGCTCTTGTGATAAACTATCCATACTTTTCCTTATTAAATTTAATCTATAGTAGCGCTTCAATCTTGCCTTCAAGCTCTTTTATTCTAGCCCTTAATTTATCATTTTCAATTCTATATTGTGAATTTCTAGTCCTAAGACCAGTAACATCGCCTTTAATTTTATTTAATTCATCGGTTAATATATCTATATTTCCAAGACTTCTTTGGAGTTGAACTTGGAGTTTGCGAATGATTATCTCAGTATCATCTAAATTATTTTTGACAAAATCACGCATAGAACGCTCTTTTTTAAGCAAAGTTTTATAGTAAAATACCATAACAATCAAATATACACTACAACAGATAAAAAATGTATAAAAAATCCAATCTAAAAACATTGACACGCTCCTAGCTTTTCAACTCGTCTTTGATGCCTACCACCAATAAATTCAGTAGCAAAAAACACCTCCACCATATCTTTAATAACATCACTACCAACCACCCTAGCACCAAAGCATAATACATTTGCATCATTATGCTCTCTTGATAGCCTTGCTGTTGTGGCATTATAGCTTAATGCACATCGTATATGAGAAAAGCGATTTGCAGCTATGGAGATACCAATTCCACTACCACATATCAATACGCCAAACTCATCGCTACTTTTAATGCTACTAGCTACCAAGGTAGCAAAATCTGGATAATCAACGCTAATACTAGCACTATTGGTGCCTAGATCAACTACAGATAATCCCATATTTTCTAATATATTTTTTGTCTGCATTTTTGCTTCATATCCAGCGTGATCACTAGCTATATAAACCTTAGAAATATTCATCTAAACCTACTTTAATTAAAATTCCTTGATTATATCATATTAAATAATATAAATTTAACTATTTTGCCATATCCTCTAAGCTACTTGCTAAGCGACCTATGCGATCCCATCGGATTTTGTAGTTTTCATCATAGCTTAAATATACAAACCACGGCGTCCCAACTATATATTTATAAGGCACTGACCCCCAAAACCTACTATCACTGCTATTTTCTCTATTATCGCCTACCATAAAATACTCATTTTGTGGCACTCTAAAGTAGTATGCATTAAAATCTAACCCGCCAATTCTAGGTAGCTCTGGCACCATAATCTTACTCATAGCAAAATCCACCATACCAGCAATTGTGAATGTATCAGCTCTTAACCCACCATAATTATCTTTATCAGTGTTATTATCATAGTGAATTCCAGCCATCTTATATGGCTCTTTTATAAATTTCTTTCCGCTTAAAATCACGATATTAGCATCTTTAAATTCCCTTGCTATCTCATCATCTCCACCGCTTGGGCGCAGATACATAGCCCCAGGAGCGAATATCACCTCATCAAGCCCAGTGGCAAAATTACGCTTTACATAGTGAATTTTAGGATCTTTTGGATAGCGAAAAACCACTATATCTCCACGCTTTGGTCCATCACTAGCTATCAAATGACCATCGCCATCGCTATCAGGAAGCACTGGAATTTCTATAAATGGAATATGTGGTGTGGGAATTCCATATGAGTATTTTTTAACAAAGAGATAATCTCCAACTAAAAGAGTATTTTTCATAGAGCCACTAGGTATTACAAAGGCTTGAGCTATAAAAAATATGATAAACAAAACTATAATTATAGTCCCCGTCCAACTACTACAAAAATCATAGAATTTAGAAAAAATTCTTCTCAAAGCTTAACCTTTTAATTTTCTATTTTTAGCAGATTTTAGCGTATTGCTAAGCAGCATTGCAATTGTCATAGGCCCCACTCCACCTGGCACAGGAGTTATCATAGAGCATTTTGGGGCTACGCTCTCATAATCACAATCACCAACTAATTTACCATTATCTAAGCGATTTATCCCTACATCAATGACTATAGCTCCATCTCTTATCATATCAGCCTTTAAGAAATTTGGCTTACCCACAGCCACCACTACTATATCAGCATTTTGGCAAACTTTTGCTAAATCTTTTGTTTTAGAGTGAGCTATAGTAACAGTAGCCCCAGCATTTAGCAGTAGTGCCGCCATTGGTTTGCCTACTATATTGCTCCTTCCTATAACCACAGCATTTTTACCGCTTACTTCGATATTATAGGCTTTTAAAAGCTCCATTATCCCAAGTGGGGTACAAGGCACAAATCCATCAAGACCGCTATTTAGCTTGCCTACATTTATAGCATGAAATCCATCTACATCTTTATTTGGATCAATCGCTTCAAGAATTGAATTTGTATCTATATGCTTTGGAAGTGGTAATTGGACTAAAATTCCATCTATGCTATCATCAGCATTTAATAGCTCTATTAAAGCCAAAAGCTCACTTTGAGTAGTTGATGCAGGTAATTTATGAGCCACTGAACCCATATCACAAGCGATTGTTGCTTTCTCTTTACTAGCTACATATGTCTGACTAGCCTTATCATCGCCTACTAGTACAACTGCTAAGGTTGGCGTAATTCCTTTGCTTTTTAGGGCTAAGGCTTCATCTTTTACCCTTTGCTTTACTCTATTGCTTATCTCTTTGCCATCAATTATCTGCATTTTTAGTCCTTTTATGTATTTTTTAATTACAAAAATTGTATCATACCTAAATTCAAATTAAATTCAAGTGAGATATATGAAATTTATTACTTTTTTTTTAATTTTTACTACTTTTGCATTTAGTAGTGAGTTTATCACCAAAAATGAATACGCCAAAATGCTATACCAAAATCCAAGAGGCATAGGATGTAATAAATGCCACGGCGATAAAGGAGAGGGAGCATTAATCGTCAAATATAAAGCATTTAATAAAAAAAGTAATAAATATGAGGAGAGATCTTTAAAAGCACCAAGGATAAATAATCTTGATTTTGATAGATTTAAATCAGCCGTTACGGACTCTAAGGGCATTATGCCATCATATTTTCTTACTCAAAATGAGATTTTAAATTTGTTTGAATACATAACTTCATTTAATAAGGATAAAAAAGATGAGAAATAAAGATGAATTTCTAGAAGCACAAAGGTATATCCCAGGTGGGGTAAATTCTCCAGTGCGTGCCTTTGGCTCAGTTGGCTCTACTCCGTTAATAATCGATAGAGGTGAGCGTGAGTTTATCTATGATATTGAAAATAATGAGTATATTGATTATGTTTTAAGCTGGGGGCCACTCATCTTTGGTCACTGCGATAAGGATATAGAAGATGCGGTAATATCAACAGCTAAAAAGGGTTTAAGCTTTGGCGCACCATGCTTACTAGAGACTAAACTAGCTAAATTGGTTTTATCTAAATTTCCTCATCTTGATAAAATTCGCTTTGTTAGTAGTGGGACTGAGGCTACTATGAGTGCCATTAGACTAGCTCGTGGATATAGCAAAAAAGATGGAATTATCAAATTTGAAGGGTGCTATCACGGCCATAGCGATGGATTATTAGTCAAGGCTGGAAGCGGTGCTACGACCTTTGGATACTCAAGCAGTCTTGGTGTCCCAAATGATATAATAAAAAATACCCACCTAGCAAAATATAATGATTTAAATAGCGTTGAAGAGTGCTTTAAAAATGCCGATATTGGCGTTATAATCGTTGAGCCAATTGCTGGAAATATGGGTCTAGTCCCTGGTAGCGATGAGTTTTTAAATGGTCTTAGAAAAATTTGCGATGAAAAGGGTGCGGTGCTAATCTTTGATGAAGTTATGAGTGGATTTAGAGCTAGTGCCACTGGTAGCTATGGATTAAATAAGATTAAGGCCGATATAGTTACATTTGGCAAGGTTATTGGCGGTGGTATGCCATGTGCTGCTTATGCCGGTAAAAAGGAGATAATGGAGCTTATAAGCCCACTTGGTGGGGTGTATCAAGCTGGAACGCTAAGTGGAAATCCCGTTGCTATGGCCGCTGGACTGGCTGCGTTAAATAAAATTTATAATACGCCAAATTTATATGATGAGCTAGAGCAAAAAAGTAAATTTATCACAAATAGTATGCTACAAGCTGCTAAAGAGAGTGGGATTGGATTACAAGTTGAAGTGCGTGGATCCATGTGGGGATTTTTCTTTAGCGAAAATCCAGTTACCAACTACGCCCAAGCACTAAAAAGCGATACAGATAGATTTGCTAAATTCCACGCTCAAATGCTTAAAAGAGGCGTATATCTAGCACCAAGCCAGTTTGAGACTTGCTTTGTTTGTAAGCCACTAAGTCAAACAAGCTTAGATAAGACCGCACAAGCTATAAAAGAGAGTTTTAAAGAGCTATGAGCAAAAAAAGTAAAAAGATAAACACAGCCATAAAAGCCGCTGATAGCCTAAGCCTTGGTATATCAATTGTAGTTGCGGTGCTTATAGGATTTGGAATTGGCTGGGGGCTAAAAGAGCTAACTAGCTCAAATTGGGGGCTTGGAGTTGGTATTTTCATAGGCGTTGGTGCGGCGATAAATAATATCTACAAAGCCTATAAATCTCAAGTTAAAAGCTATGAAGAATTTAATAAAGAAAAAAGATGAAATTTAAAAATTTAGCTATTTTTTATCTGATTTTAGATGCTCTGTTAATTGCCATTACTTCAGCTTATGGTGCTGTGGAGCTTCTAAATTCGCAAATTGCCTTTATCTGTTCGAATTTAATACTATTTGCTAGTTATCTTGGCTATAAAAATAGGGTTAAAAATAGAAGTATAAACTATGAATTAAGCGATAAAGAGCTTGAAATTTTCGAAGATGAAGAAAATGAGAATAATCAAAATATCAAAGATGATAAAAATAGCATTAAATTTCGTAAAATCGATATTTTAGGTGCTTTTAAACCACTTAGATTAATTAGCTATCTTATATTGATTGTAGCGTTTTTTGCCCTGCTTAGAGCTGGGATTTTCGAGCCTATATCATTTTTAATGGGACTTGCTTTAATGCCACTTGGGGTGTTTTGTGCGGGGGTATTTTATGCGAGGAAGTAAAAGAGCTATAATATCCCTAAGCGCCTTATTTATCGGCGTTAGCTTTATATTTATCGCTAGTGGCTTAGTAGTTAGCTCAGGTGGGGTTTTACTCAATGATATGGGCGCTTCAAAGACGCAAATTGGCTTTATTACATCTTTATTTTTCCTTGGCGCACTTACTTGTACCATAGTCTCTCATAGGCTTATCTCTAAGGTCGGTCATATGAGAGCTTATGCGATTTTTACGGCTCTTTTTGCTATTTGCGCGTTGCTTCATGATATGAGTGATAATCTCATATTTTGGGCAATTTTAAGATTTATGCTTGGCTTTTGCTACTATAGTATTGTATTAATTGTAGAGAGCTGGCTAAATGAGAAAACTCCAAATTCCATTAGATCAAGAGTTTTGGGGTTTTATGAGATTGTATTTTACACAGCTTTTGCCATTGGTGCGGTGATTATGAGTATGAATTTAAGCGTTACAAAGGTATTTATCATTGGAACTATATCAATTATAATTGGCTCAATTCCACTAAATTTTCTTAAAATCAAATCCCCTAAAATTCCAAAATCCATAAATATAAGCCTACCTAAAATCTATAATATCGCCCCATTAGCGCTTGCTACTAGCATAATTGCTGGTCTTAGTATGAATGGATTTTTCTCAATGGCATCGCTATTTATAATAACGCAAGGCTACACTACGGCTCAAGCTGGGATATTTATCATAGTTGGAATGTGCGGAGGCTTTATAGCTCACACTATTTTTGGAGTGATTTCAGATAAATTTGGTAGAAAATTAGCCATAATTTTAGCCTCTAGTATAGCATTTTTAGCCTCTAGCGCTTTTGTGCTTATCAATCCTTCTATAATAATGCAGTATATTATAGTATTTTTTTTAGGGTTTGGTATATTTGTGTTATACGCTTTAGCCCTAGCTAGAGCAAATGATGTTCTAAGCGACAAAAACGCCTATGTAGAGGTGGTAAGAGCCTTGCTATTTAGCTACTTGATTGGCTCATTCTTATCCACTATTATAATAGGATTTTTGATAAATCAATTTGGTTTTATAGCCTTTATTTTTTATTACATTGCCTTACTAGCTTTTTTGATAATCTTTGCTATTTTTCAAAAAAGTGTGCCAAAAGCTCAAGAGGTGGCATTTGCCCGTCATAGCGGTCATAGCATAATATTTGATGAGTTAAATAATGATAATAGTAAATAATACCCCAACCCAGCAACCATCTCAAAATAAAGATGAGAAAAAGACCACTTCTAAAGAAAATAGCTCAACAACAGCTCTAAATGATGGCAAAACCATCTTAAAAAAGCCAAATATAGCAATCGAACAAACCAAGCTTGATTTGGAGCTAAATAAATTTTCATCAAAGCTATTAAATGCTCTAAAATCAAATTTAGATGATGGCTCATATAAGCAAAATGCCCTATCGCAGATCAAATCCTCTCAAGTAGCTCCAAATTTAGCCAAAGATCTAACCGCCATATTAAAATCTATAAAATCCGACCCATCTTTAAATGAGTTAGGTGCTAAGCTTGAAAATTTCATTAAGCCAGTTGAACATATCAAAGCGACAAATATAGCTCAAACTATCAAAGATACAGGCGTTTTACTGGAGGCTAAACTAGCTCAAACCCTAAGCCCAGAGGTGCTCCCAGCCAACATCAAATCACTACTATCGCAGATGAAAAACACAGCAAATAAGGATCTATCCATAGCTTTTATGGCGCTAGCTAATACCCAAAGCGACCCAGAGCAGAGCCTTAATGCCCTTTTAGATATTTTGCAACAAAATAGATTAAAAAATAGCCAAATATTGAAAAATTCAAATTTCAAGCCCCTTTTAGACGCTAATACAAAGCTTGAATATACGGCTAAATTTTTAGACAAAATCGCCAATCAAATTCAAACCAACCCCAAAAATCCAATCTCAATAGAGCAAAACATTTCACGAGCTATAAATCAAATTCAAAACATAATAAAAAATATGGAGGCAAATCTATCGCAAATTAATTTTAATAATGCAAATTTAAAAAGCATAAAACCGCTAAATAATCAACTAAATCAGATAATTACAGATATTAAAGATACTCTATCAAATATAAAATCTCAGCTTACCACACCAATCAAAGCCACTCCAAGCAACAATCAAGCAATAGATATTATAAAAAATTTAGACCCAGCAATATCAGCAAAGCTAAGCCAAAATCTCCAAAATAGCAAATCCCAAATCAACCTACTAAATCAAGAGCCAAATAGCATATCTATACAGCAAACATCTCAAAGCATACCAGATATACAAAGCCTAACAAACGCTATAAATCCAAACCAAAATAGCATAAATTTAAATAATTTTATCCAATATATAAACACCGATGCTAATAATCTAAATTTACAAGATAAGCTATCAATGGCTGCTAGAAAGCTCTCAAATATTATTAACTTTTTTGATAAAAATAGCTTAGAAGCTAAAAAAAATTTAACAGAGCTAAAAAGCTTGATTAAAGCTACAAATTTAGCTAAGAGTGAAATATCAAATATAACTCCAAATGATAATAATATCTCAGCCCAATCACTACAAAACGATCTTAAAGCCACGCTTTTAGCCCTAAAAGACGCTACGGCTAACCAGTCAAACCAAGCTGCATTAAATCAAAATATAAATAGACTTCTAACTCAAATTGAGATGCACCAGCTAATTAGCTACGCACAAAACTCAATCCAAACCTACTTACCATACTCGTGGGACGCTTTAGAAAGTAGTAATATAGCCTTTAAACAAGGCAAAAAAAAGAGATTTTATGCTAAAATCGATCTAAATTTTACCCATTTTGGAAATGTAGATATAGTAATTGCTCTAAGTGATAATAAATATATAGATATTAGCATTGCTACTGGAACAGCGGAATTTAAAGATCTAATCTTAAGCTCTAGTAAGGAGCTAAAAACAGCGATTACATCTCTTGGGCTTATAGTAAGTAGCTTTACCCTAGCTCACAAACCTAAAAAAACTCCATATAGCCAAATAGATAGAGCATTTGATTTTGGCTTTAATAAAAAGGCGTAAATATGGCAAAAAAGATTAAAAAAGCCGTTGCTTTAGGATATAATAAAGATAGAGACAATGCTCCAAAAGTCCTAGCTAGTGGCAAAGGCGAAGTCGCTCAAAAGATAATAGAAGCTGCCAAAATATATAAAATACCAATCAAAGAAGATAGCGATTTAGTCGAGATCCTAAGCAAGGTAGATATAAACCAAGAGATCCCGCCAAATCTCTATAAGGCAGTTGCAGAGGTCTTTAGCTTCTTATATCGCACTACAAAGCTAAAGCACTAAATTCCAAGTAAAATAAGGCTTACAGCCATCACAGCCATACCGCCAACTAACCCATATAAACTATCGTGTGCTTTATCATAACTTCTAGCAGCAGGGAGCAACTCATCAAAGCTGATAAATACCATAATTCCAGCTACCACACCAAATATAATAGCCATTAATGTTTCATTTAAAAATGGCATTAAAATAATTGCTCCCACAATAGCCCCAATTGGTTCAGCAAGTCCAGACAGACATGAGTAGGCAAAGGCTCGTTTTTTATCATTAGTAGCGTGATATATAGGTAGTGATACAGCCAAGCCTTCAGGTATATTATGCAGTGCTACGGCTATAGCAATTGCTAGTCCAAAACTAAGAGAGTCAATACTACTAATAAATGTCGCAAAACCTTCTGGAAAATTGTGTAAAGTAATGGCAAAAGCGGTCATAATCCCTGTTCGCTTTAGGCGTTTTAGCCCTATATTGCTTATACCAGGGTGATAGGTGGGGCGAGGCTCATTATGGCTAGGCAAAGGGCAGAATTTAAGCTCATCAAGGCTATCTTTTGGCTCATGCGGATTTAAATCACTTGGTATAAACTTATCTATCAAAGCAGTAAATATAATCCCACCAAAAAATGCTAAAAGCCCTATAAATTCAGCATTTTTGCTATCATAAATTCTAGCAAATTCACTCATAGAATCAGGCAAAATCTCCATAAATGATATATAAATCATAACACCAGCACTAAATCCTAGCCCCACACTAAGTAGCCTAAAATCATCTTTTTTGCTAAAAAATGCAATAATCGCACCAATAGAAGTGGAAAATCCAGCAAAAAGCGTAAGCAAAAACGCATAAAATATCTGACTAAATTGAAATTCCATTTAAACACCTAAATAATAATTTTTATTATTAAACAATAAATTAGCTGAATTTTAGCTTTAAATAATAATTTTTATTATTTAATATGACATATTGATTAATATAGCAATAGAATTCCAAAGGCGAAACCACGCCTTTGAAATTTAAAAACTAAATTTATCCACAAGATCGCTATGATGGACTTTAGCCACATCTGGATGAGATCTTATCATTCTTTTAAAGTAGTTTTGAGCCACATTTCTAAGAAGTGGATTTTTAGGATCTGTATCTACTCCTGTGCTCTCTTTTTTAAGATGCTCTGGAAGCTCTAAAATTGGTATATCCTTATCAAGCTGAACGCCTAAAAAATATGCTATAGAAAATCTCTCATTAGGGGTTAAATTTACTCTATGTATTGTAGCTTTTAGATAGCCATTTGTAGCAAGTTCTAAAAATTCGCCTATATTTACAACCACAGATCCATCCATTGGTGGCACATCTATCCACTCTGAGTTTAGCAAACCTTGTAATCCTGACTCCCTATCTTGAAAGACAAAAGTAATCAATCCACCATCTTTATGCGCCCCAACGCCTTGAGTATTTCCATCAAATGCCGCTTGATAACGAAGTAATTTAGCATGTGCGTATGAATTCTCCCCATAAAGCTTATCAAAAGAATCCTCAGGCAACTCAAGTGCCATAGCAAAGCCTTTAAGGAGTTTTAGCGTAGCTAGGCTAGTTTGGTCAAACCAAGCATTAAATTTATCTCTAAGCTGCGGGATCTGCTTTGGAAATAGATTTGGACCTTGAATTCTCATCCAAATAGGCGAGTTTTCATCCCAATCTAGAGCCTCTTTATCACTACCAGCGTCTATTTGCTCTCTATAATCCTTACCGCCGGCTGTATATTCGCCACCTTCTTGCGAGTAACCCCTAAATTGCGGTGATTTTAGCATTGAAATTTCTTCTTTTTCTTCTAAGCTTAGAGCAAAAAACTCCTTACTAAGCCTTTGTAGCTCCTTACAAAGCTCTAAATCAATGCCGTGATTTATCAAATAACAAGTCCCAAAAGTAGTAAATATAGATTTTAAATCAGATATAAATTTATCCCTATTACTATCAAGCTCATTTAGATCCAATATCGGAATTTGCATACCCATCTCCTTTTTGTAAATTTAATAATTAAAATAGCGTTGGCTCTACTAAGCCTTGATTTAATGCCATCTCCACATCTTGATAATCTTCTAAAATCAAAGCATATCTAAACTCATCTAGCTTCTTAATATCGCCAATATCACTATATATAAAATCAGCCATAAAAGCCACGCTACTACCGGCCTTAGCGCAGATAATTGCGTCGCTAAATTTCGCTCTTAGGCTGCTTGCTTCAATCTTAAAAAGCTCCTCATCGCTCTCGCAAATTATAGCCCTATGGCTTTGCCCAAATTCTTGAATATTAAAAAATCTATCCACAAAAATAGCCCTAAAATGGTTAAATTTATCAAAGCTATTAATCCTAAATCCCACGCCACATTTATCAAAAAAGCTCATTATATTGACTAGATCTTTGATAAAGATATTTGGGAATTTAAGCTCATTATAGTAGCTATCTTTAAACAAAATTGTAGTGTAAAATAGCGATCCATTATCTATCAAATTATAGTGTAAATCACTCAAACTATCATCATTTAAGCTAGAGTAAGAAAAGCTCAACTTATCTATCATTGTCTCATCAATACTCATAATATATGCGTTATTATCGGCTTCTATGATCTGCATAAAAGCTTGATTTAGATCGCAACTAAGCAAACATAGAGATCTAGGTAGATACAAACACTCTAAAATTGAGCCTTCTAGTCTTGTAAGATGGATAAATTTAAGCTCTTTTTGTGCTGAGAAAAACCTCATCAATCTTATCATAGCCATAACCACACTATCAACCCTAATTATAGCTATCTCATCATCTTTGCTATTTAAACTCAAATCAGTTATAATCGCATAAGCCCCACTCTTAATAGCAAGGAGAGCGTCATCTATCGTAGCATTTAAAGCTAGATATGCCATACCGACTTTTATTAAATTTGGATCTAGGCAAAATCCATTTATCATACTGATTTTAGGGTTGTTTTTTAGTTCGCCATTTACTAGCGTGGTTAGGTTTTCTATTCTCATTTATCCGACAATCGCTCCATTTTTTACATTAGCATGAGTGCCTAAAAGAGTTAAGCTTCCATCTTCTGCGCTCAGTATCATACCCTCGCTTAAATGCTTAAATATCTTAGCTGGTTTTAAATTAGCCAAGACGCAAACTTGCTTGCCTATTAAGCTTTTTGGCTCATAATATTTTGCTATACCGCTGATAATTTGCCTTGGATTTTCCTCGCCTAAATCAATTTTAAATTTAAGCAATTTATCGCTACCTTCGATATTATCACACTCTAAAATAGTGCCAACTTTGATAACGCACTTTTTAAAATCATCTATTTTAATCTCTTCATCTTTGGATTTAACCTCATCAATCTTTACCATTGGAGCTGGAGAGATTAATTCATGCTCTATTTTAGCAAATAAAGGAGTGGTAGAGTTAGCTTTAAAATTGCTTAAATTTGGGTTTATTATAAGCTCATTATAGCTATTAGTATCAATTTTAAACTCCAAAGTCTCAGCTATTTTTTGAGCTGTATTTGGCATTGCTGGACTTAGCAAAATAGCAACCTTAGCCAAAAGATTTGCCACCAAGGCCACCAAGGCATTTGCCTCATCAAATTTATTATTCTTAATCAAATTCCAAGGCTCATACTTAGCCACTAAAGCATTTGCCATATTTAAAACTTTCCAAAGCTCCTCTAAATATCTATTTGGAGCGATCTCATCTAGACTAGCAACTGCTTGATCTATATGTATTTTAGCCGCTTCAAACTCACTTAAATAGAATTTCTTAACATCAGCTGAATTAATAATATTATTTGAGTATTTGGAGCTCATACCTACTATTCTACTTAGCAAATTTCCTAAATCATTGCTTAATTCACTATTTATGCGATCTATTAAAGCCTTTTGAGAAAAATCCCCATCTTGACCAAATGGCACCTCTCTTAATAGAAAATATCTAAACGCATCTAGACCATACGCATCGGCTACCTCTTTTGGATTTACGACATTGCCAAGACTCTTACTCATCTTAACCCCATCTCTAGTCCACCAGCCATGTGCTGCTACGCTAACTGGCATAGGCAGATCAAGACTCATCAAAAACGCCGGCCAATAAACCGCATGAAAACGCAAAATATCCTTACCTACCATATGCAAGGTATTTCCCCAATACTCCATATTCTCCTCACCTCTAGTATATCCTAAGGCTGAGAGATAATTAACTAGCGCATCTAGCCACACATACATTACATGCTTTGGCTCATTTAGCTCTTTTGGTAGCCCAATCCCCCACTCAAAGCTAGTCCTAGTAATAGATAAATCCTTAAGTCCGCCTTTGACAAAGCTTATTACCTCATTTTTTTTGCCTTTTGGAAGGACGCATTTATCATCTTCATACCATTTTAATAATCTATCTTGATATTTTGAAAGAGCAAAAAAGTAGCTCTCTTCTTTTACCAACCTAGTCTTTTTACCACAATCAGGACAGCACTCATCATCTATTAGTTGATTAGTAGCAAAGAAACTCTCACAGCTTACGCAGTAGCTACCCTCATACTCCCCTTTATAAATATCCCCTTTTTTAAGCATTTTAGAAAAAACATTTTGGCTAGTTATCTTATGATAATCATCAGTAGTGCGGATAAAATAATCATAGCTAATGCCAAATTCATCCCATAAAGCCCTAAATTTAGCACTTACCTCATCTGCGTACTCTTTTGGGCTTTTGCCTCTAGCTTTAGCAGCCTCTTCTATCTTTTGGCCATGCTCATCTGTGCCTGTTAAAAAAAAGACATCATCGCCCCTTAAGCGATAAAATCTAGCTAAGGTATCGCAAATTATCGTAGTATAAGCGTGTCCGATATGCGGGACATCATTTACATAATATATTGGTGTGGTTATAAATTTCTTCATCATTTTCCTTTAAATTTACTAAAAATCAAACTGACCTCCACGGCCTTCATTCATCTTTTCATATGTGGATTTGACATAATTTTCCCTTATATCGCACTCAAAAATTCTATCACAATTCATACAACTACTTAGATTATTTGCCTTTTGGCAATCTTTGAGCATAGCTGTGGCAATATCAAATTGTAAAATTACAAACTCCTTAATCCTATCACAGCCAAAGACTCGTTGGCACTTTGAACAGCTATCTCCAGATGAGTTTTGAGCGATACAGTTATTTAGTGCTATTTTTTTATTCTCAAGCTCATCAACACCTTTAAATTCAGCAATCTTAGCCATTTTTTACTCTATCAATCTCAAATTTAGAACCAAAATAGCAAGGCGTAGTCTGATGAGTTTGCTCAATTTTAATATCCAATAAACTATCATTTACCCCATTAGTCGTAGCTCCACCAGCTTTTTCATATATATAGGCAAATGGCAAAACCTCAAAGGCAACTCTAAGCTTGCCATTTGGCGCATCAGTCGTAGCTGGATAGCTAAATAATCCCCCACCTTTTAATAAAACTTGATGTAAATCACTAACCATCGCACCGCTATATCTAAGCCTATATCCATCATCAAACAGCGATTTTATCATAGCTCTATGAGAGTCGCTCCAACCTTTTTGAGTGCCACCTGTAGCGTTTATCTTGCCCTTTTGATTTAACTCTAAATTCTTAATAAATTTAAACTCATTATCTCTATTTAACCTAAATAATTTCACGCTATCATCGCACACTACTAGCTCCACTCTTGGCCCATAAACACTATATAAAGCAACTACTAAATTCCTAGCCTCCAAAGAGCCTTTATAAACCCCAAATATCGATCCAACGGCGAAATTTACATCCACTAAGCTACTTCCATCAAGCGGATCATAAGCGATGATATACTCACCGCCATCATTTACGCTCAAAGGAGCATCTTTTTCTTCGCTAATTATAGCTTTTATGCTGCTAAGCTCTTTTAACCTATTTTCTATTATCTCATCACTTAAAATATCAAGCTTTAGCTGAGTATCGCCAGTAGCATTTGAGCTTGTCGCATAGCCTAAATCCCCATATTTTAATACTTCGCTAATCTTAATAGCTATATCTTGTACTGCTTTTATAATCTCTTGCATTTTATACCCTTTTTGCGTTTTTATCTATCCATTTTATAATATCATCTATATCATCAAGACCAAATTTATCCCCATCAGCACTAAACTCTGCTATATTAGTCGCAAATGCATCACTAAATGGAATAAAATCATCTATAACCTCATTTCTAAAAATCGTAATTCTAGGAAGTTTTAAGCTCTTTAACCCCTCAATTAACAAATAGTCAAACTCACCAAAGTAAGCCGCCAAAATCTCTAATTCACTACCAAAATTATCTAAATTTGGCTCAAATTTCTCATTTTTATCTTTGTGTAATTGCGAATTTATCCTATCACTACCGCCAAAAAGCCCACTTTTTAAAAAAATCGATGTTCTATTTGGGCTTACTACTGCTACATCTGCACCAATGCTACTATAGATATAGCTATCCTTGCCAGGATAATCAAATTTCGCCTTATCGCCTGGATCGTGCTTGGTTATTGCTACTTTAAATCCACGAGATATAAGCTCCTTTGCCACCTTAGATATGAGCGTTGTCTTGCCACTTCCACTAGCCCCACTGAAGGCTACAGCTAATCTTTTAATGATATTTCCTTTTTGAATTTCCCATAATTTTAGCCAAAAAAATCTTAAAAAACGAAATCATTTAAAATGTAAAATCAAATCGCTAAAAATCTCATAAAGCTTCTTTATCTCACTTACGCTTACTCTCTCATCTACTGCGTGAATTCTATCATTTACGACTCCGCACTCCACCACAGGAATGCCAAAAGCAGCAAAATATCTAGCATCGCTTGTCCCACCAGTGGTGCTAAACTCAGGCGTAATCCCACAAACTCTCTCAATGCTATTTTTTAAATTTATAGCAATCTTAGAGTTATCATCAGTTAAAAATGGCTTTGAGCTCTCTTTTAGACTTAGCTCATACCTAAGCCCATTAAAGATTTCATCACAATACCCCTTTACATCTTCGTAGCTAGTTTGGTCTGAATTTCTGATATTAAACATTATTTTAAGCTCACTTGGAGTTACATTACACACCTCCATACCGCCTCTAATATCAGTGATTACTATCTTTGATGGGTCAAAATATCTGCTTCCAGCATCCATATCATATCCAGCAAATTTAGGCAAAATTTGGCTTACTTGATGGATTGGATTTACGCATTTAGATGGATAGGCTGCGTGGCCTTGGACGCCCTTAATAGTGATAACACCATTGATAGAGCCACGGCGACCTATCTTTATCATATCGCCAATCTCATTAGTAGATGTAGGCTCAGCCACTATAGCAAAATCTGGCAAAGCATTATTATCTTTTAAATATCTTAACGCCTCTTTAGTCCCATAAATTCCATCGCCCTCTTCATCGCTTGTTATAATCAAGCTTAAAGTTCCATTAAAATTCTTACTATCCTTACAAGCTTGTAGCATAGCTGCTACTCCGCTTTTCATATCTTGAGCGCCACGAGCGTAAATATATCCATCTTTATCAACTGGTTTAAATGGATCGCTACTCCACCCATCTCCTGGCGGAACTACATCTATATGACCCCCAAAGCATAAATTTACCCCATCGCCAAATTTTTTAGTAAGAATGAGATTTTTTACCCCATTAATCTCTAAAAATTTAGCTTCAAACCCACTCATATATCGCTCAATATAGCTCATCGCACCATCATCATCTGGCGTGATACTCCTAAATTTAAGCAACTCTTTTAAAAGCTTTATAACTTCCATTTTAACCCTTTAAAAATGTATTAAATATAAGAATAATAGCAAATCCAGCCATCAAAATTGCTGAGATATAAGCAAATGCTATTTGAGCTTTTTGGCTTATAAATTTGCGTGAGCGACTAACTATAAATGATAAGAAAACCACCCAAACAAAAATAGCTACAAAAAGCCCAGCAATACCCATCATAGCACTAGGCAAAACCGCCACAACACCACTAACTGAAACCCAAAAGCCAATTATATATGGATTTACAATATTCATAAACGCACCTTTGATAAAACAGCTCCAAAAGGAGCCATCTAAACCCCGCTTTTGACTAATCAATCTTTTAGCCCCATTCAAGGTCAAATAGGCAATATATAATAAAAAAATCGCCCCAAAAATAGCTAGAATTTGCGTTAGTAGCTCATTTTGACTAAATTTCAAAACGCCAAAGCTAATAGCAAACAAATATATAATATCCGCAGTCATCGCTCCAAGCCCCACTCCTAAACCAAGGCGAAATTTAACCAAAGCATAGCTCATAATCAAAATGCTCACAGGCCCAATAGGCACCGCCGCACCAAAGCCTAATATAGCCCCTTGTATAAATCCTTGGATATTTTCTGTCATAATTTTACTACCTTTGAGCCAAAGCCACCCTCACTTGGCGTCCCATCTCTAAAGGCTTTAACGCTTGGGTGGGATTTTAGAAATTCTTTTACCGCATAAGCTAATTTTCCTGTGCCAATGCCATGCTTTATTAAAACCTCATCAAATCCCGCTATTAACGCATCAGAGATAAATTTATCCAATCTATAAATAGCCTCATCGCTCCTAAGACCATGAAGGTCAATCATCACACTAGCTGATTTAGGGCTAGACAAGCTTATATTTACACTTTTTGGGTTATTAAGTGGTTGATTTGTAAGCTTTAAAAGCGATATTGGCACTCTAAAGCTAACCCCATTGCTATCTATAATTGCATGATTTTTACTAAGGCTTAAAACCACCCCTTTAATCTTATCATATTTTACCCTATCGCCTACTTTTAACTCTAAAGGCTGGCTTATAATCTCAGGCTTTTGGATAGCCTTTGCTATGGAATTTGCGCTATTTAAGCTTCTTTGTTTATCTTTTATATCTTTGAGATTTATGCCTCTTTTAGCTTCATTTATAGCCTTATAAAACTCATTTTCTAATGAGCTTAATCTAGCTCTTAGCGTCTCATCAGCTCTGATTTTAGCCTCTTTAGCCTCATTCAATAACTCATCTAATCTTAACTCTTTTTCTTCTGTGCTTTTAAGCTTTAATTTTAACTCTAATTCTAAATTTATAGCCTTAGAGATCATCTCATTTAAATTCTCTTTATCATCGCCATAAGCACTCTTTGCACTAGCTACGATATTTGCTGGAATTCCATATCTACTAGCAGTCTCAAAAGCGTAAGATTTGCCTATAATGCCTTTTAAAAACTCATATTTTGGGCATGAGTTTGTCTCATCATAAAGTGCTGCTATTAGCTCAACTTCGCTATTTTTAGCTAGCAACATAGCAAGGCGTTTGTGGTGAGTGGTGATAACCATCTTTATATCATTTTTCATCATTGTCTGAAGCAGTACACTATATAGACTAGCAGCCTCTTCAAAGTCCGTTCCTAGCTCTATCTCATCAACTCCGATTAATATCTGTTTTTTAGATAAAACCTTAGCAAATCCAAGCATTCTACCAGCAAAAGTTGATATATCATTTTTAGAATTTTGCGGATCTTCGATTATTGCTTGAAATTCCTTAAAGCTACCAATGCTAGATTTAGCACTATTTATACTCATTGGAAGTAGGTATTTAGCTAGCATTGCAGCACTCATTATGCTCTTTAATAGCATACTTTTACCGCCAGCATTAACCCCAGTGATTAAGAGAATTTTCCCACGAAAATCCACGCTTACTCGCTTTGGATTTTTAAGCGCTGGATGGGCAAATTCGCTTAAAATTATATCTTTACTAGAGTTAGCTAAGATAAAGCTATAATCCCTACTCTTAGCAAAATTCACCCTAGCAATCAAGCTGTCTACATAATCAAAGGCTGAATTTATAAATTTTAAAAATGGCAAATTTTTATTAAAAATCGCACTAATTGCCTTAGCATATTCAAATAAAATTTCCTCTTTTTTATCTAATAAATCGCTCTGTTCGCTCTTTAATTTGCTTACAATATCAGGCAAAATATAGAAGTATCCACTACTACTTCTAGCTATTACCGCACCTTTTAAAGCGTGGTTAAATCCACCACGAACTAAAAGAGCCTCATTTGAATTTACATAGTGAATTTGCGTATCTACTAGATATGGGCTTATGCTTTTTGTATAAATTAGCCTTTTTAAACTCTCATCTATTTGCTGTTTTTTATTTTTGTAGGCCTCATTTATCGATATTAAACGCTCATCAATGCTCTCTTTAAATTCCCCATTTTCATCAAAATACTCACAAATTTTATCAATGCTAGATGGAATTTCAATCTTATCTAAATAACCACGCATCTTAGGAGCAAAATTTTGAGATTTTAGATAGTTAAAATACTCTATAATCTTGCTAAATTCATATATCTCGCTAATGTGTAAAATAGCTTGTTTGGATATTCGCATTAGCGCTTCATCTAAATTTGCTACCTCTTTTGGACTCTTTAGATTAAGCTGGGAGATCTCCTCTATTTTCTCATAATTTGCCCTGCTATCGCCACTGATAAAAAGCGGCTTAGGTCTAGCTAAAAATCCATTATACGCACTCAAATACTCGCTTAAATCTAACTTTTCAAATAGCTCTTCCATAAATTCTCACAAAAATAATTTAAAGCTCAATTATACTAATTTTGCCTTAAATCTATCCATTTTAAGGGGCTTTTAGTGGTAAATTTGATTTTTTAAATTAAATTTAATTTATATAATTTAAATATATATTTAATTGCTTTATATTGACAAATATCTAGTTTATTGATATAATTGCTATATTAAAAGATAAATATATCTTTTTACTATATTTTAAAATAAGGAGACAAAATGGCAAATTGTGCTATAAATGCTTGCACTAGACTAGACCCAATTGATAAGGCTGGTTTAGAGGCTTTAATCAAAGCTGGAAAAGAGAATCCAGATGTTATAAAGACACTTAAATGTCGCACAGTCGCAGAGGGAAAATTCCGCCATGCAAACTATATAAGAAATCTACCTGCATATATCGTAGATGAGCCGCCAACACTTCTTGGAGAAGATACCGCACCAAATCCTAGCGAAGCTGTTTTAGCCGCTCTTGGAAGTTGTATAGCAGTAGGAATTCACGCAAATGCGATCGCTCAAAATATAGTTATCACAAAGCTTGAAGTTGAGCTTGAAGGTGATCTAAATATAACTGCTGTTTGGGGAACTGGCGATCTAAGCGAGAAGCCACTTGGATTTACAGATGTAAGAGTAAATGTGATATTAGAAAGCAACGCTGATAAGGCTAAACAAGACGCCCTAATAGCTCACGCTTTAAAATACTCACCGGTTGCAAATACCTTGCTTAGAAATGTAAATTTAGAAGTTAAATAAAAGGATGCAAAATGGCACTACAACAATTAGAAAAATTAGCACACTCCATAGATAAAGATGGAATTTACCCAAAAGAGTTATTAAAGCAAATAGCTCAAAATGGTGATTTCGCTGTTTTAAAAACTAGAAGCGATATATACAAAGCTATAGAAAATATAGCGAAAATTTCAAATATTTGTGGAACTAGTGGATTTTGCATGTGGTGCCAATTTGCAATCATCTACTACTTGATAAATAGTGATAATCAAGAGCTAAAAAACGAGCTATTACCAAAGCTATATAGTGGTGAAATTTTAGGCGGTACTGCACTATCAAATCCTATGAAGGCCTTTGCTGGGATAGAGAAAAACCATCTAAGTGCTAAAAAAGTTGAAGGCGGATATATCATCAATGGCAATCTACCATGGGTATCAAATATCACTGAAGATAGCGTATTTGGCGCTATAGCCTTAGATGAAGATGATAAGCCTGTAATGGGCGTAATAAGAGTTGGCAAAAATGCTACTTTAAAATCAAATATCAAATACGCCGCACTTGAGGGCTCAGCTACAAAAAGCGTGGCTATAAAAGATTATTTTTTAGCTAGTAGTGATATTTTGGCTACTAATATCTATGAGTATCTAATCAAAATAACACCCGGATTTATACTCTTACAAACAGGCATAGCAGCTGGCATCATACAAGCAGCCTTAGATGAGATAGAAAAATCAAACAAAACTCACGCTGATATAAACTCATATCTAAATATAAATTTAGATGAGTTAAAAAGCGAATTTAACAGTCTTTTAAATGAGATTAAGCTTATATCAGAAAATATCGAAAACATAGAGCCGATTAGGGTTTTAAAAGCTAGGTTAAATGGCTCACTACTAACTCAAAAGGTCACGAGCGCTGCAGTGTTGTTTTGTGGTGCTAAGGGATATTTTGAGAAGTCTCATGTAGCAAGACTGCAAAGAGAGGGCAATTTCGTCCTTATAGTAACTCCTAGCATAAAGCACCTTTTAAAAGAGATAGCTCAAGTAGAAGCTGGGCGTGGCTGCATAAAATCATGGCGAGAAAAATTATAAAAAGGATAAGATATGAATAGAAGATATGCGCTTGGATTTTTAGCTGGTTTTTTAGCTCTTAGTGCGACTAAGAGTGTGGCAAATTCTAAATTTAAAAGGGGAGGTGTGAATAAATAGTGAAATTTCAAAATATCGAGCATAGGTTTAAATTCTAAAATTCTAGAATTTTTTAATCAAATTTTTAATTTTAAAGGATGAAAAATGGCAATATCAGCAGTAGTGGTAAAAGGCAATTTTGCCTATGTATATGATGAACGCGGTCGCCAAATTCGCGTTGAGTCTTTGGGTAGTGGTAGTTTACAAGGATACACTAGTAGCAGTTACTCTATAAAAAAAGGTGCTTTTATCTATGTATACAATGAAAAAGGACAAATTATAAATACAATCTCGGCCTAAGCGCATAATTTAGAGTTTGACTAAGTATTTTGCTTAGCCAATAATTTTTGCTAATTGGGCGGATTTGAGCGAGGCTCTAAGGGCTAAAGCAGAAGCTGGGCGTGGCTGCATAAAATCATGGCGAGAAAAATTATAAAAAGGATGAGATATGAATAGAAGATATGCACTTGGATTTTTAGCTGGTTTTTTGGCTCTTAGCGCTACTAAGAGCGTGGCGAATTCTAAATTTAAAAAGGGGATAAAAGTTGGATATTTACCGATTTGCGACCACTTAATCATAATCGCTAAAGATATCTTTAGTAGTGATGAGTTTGATATTGTTCCTATTAAATTTGCTAATTGGGCGGATTTGAGCGAGGCTCTAAGGGCTAAAGCAGTTGATGGGGCGTTTCTATTAGCTCCGCTTGGGCTTATGCTAAAAGGTAGTGGCGTAGATATCAAAGCCATTATGGCCGCACACAAAAACGGCTCATCTTTGGTGGTAAATAACAGCATTAAGACAATCAATGAATTAGAAGGCAAAAATATAGCAATTCCATCTAGATTTTCTAGCCACTACTATATCTTACACAAGCTTTTAAGCAAGAATAATATAAAAGTAAATTTAGTAGATATGGCACCTACTGAGATGCCTTTTGCCTTGCTAACAAATAGAATTGATGGATATATCGTTGCTGAACCTTTTGGTCAGCTTGGCGTCCAAAGAGGAGCTAGAAATTTGATATTAAGCAAGGATATTACGCCAGATCATATTTGCTGCTTACTAAACTACTCTAGTGAGTTAGCAAATTCCAATATAGCAGACCAGCTAACTAAGGCATTTAAATTAGCTGCGAATTTCATAGAAAAAAACCAAAAAGAAGCTGCCATAATAGGCTCAAAAATCCTAGCCCAAGATGCTAATATCATCAGCAAAATTGTAGAAGAAAATATAGTATCTTATAATGATTTAATGGTTAAAAAAGAGGATTTAATAGCCTTAAAAGAGTTTTTAATATCACAAAATTTAGCTAATGATGGGCTAAAAAATCTAGATATAGATAGCTATTTGGTGGAGCAAATATGAGATATATCTATCAAATATTAGTTTTGATTATAGTGATATTGTTGTGGCATTTTTTAAGCTCAGATCTTGTCGCATCACCAGCTCAAACTATAGAGGCATTTAGGCTAATAATAGCTAATAATAGCCTTCCAATAGGGATAATCGACTCTTTATATAGATATGTTTTGGGGCTAATATTTGGTGTGGGTTTTGGTATTTTAATTGGCTTTATATTTGGGTTTAATCCCAAATTCGCTAAGGCATTTGATCCATTATTTAACCTTTTGCGTCCCATTTCTCCTATAGCGTGGGTTCCTATGATATTAATCATCTTTGGGATTGGAGATTTGCCAACTATATTTATCATAGCCTACTCTGTCTTTTTCCCTATGGTTTTGCTCTCTACAAAAGCCATTAAAGATGTTCCTAGTGAGCTGATTATAGTGGCTAAAAACTTTGGCGCATCAAGGTGGCAAATTTTAAAAAGCGTGATATTTCCATCTAGCTTTTTATCCCTTATATCTAGCCTTAGATTAGCAGCAGCTCTAGCGTGGATAAATTTAGTCGTTGGCGAAATGCTAGGGGCTCAAACTGGGCTTGGATATATCATCATAGATAGTAGAAATCAGCTTAGAATTGATATTTTAATAGCTACTATCATCACAATTGGCGTTATAGGAATGGCGATAAATGCTATATTTGGCTATATAGAAAAAGTAGTATCAAGGAAGTATGGCTATGATAGAAATTAGTAATTTAAAAAAATCTTTTAAAGATATTTGCGTTCTTCATGATATAAATTTGCGTGTTGATGATGGTGAGTTTTGCGTTCTTTTAGGGGCTAGTGGAAGTGGCAAAAGCACAATTTTAAAGATATTAAGCTCACTTGAGAGTTTTGATAGTGGGAGTATTAAATTTGATAATTCTGAGTTTAAAAATCAAATCCCAAGCTCTAAAGATAGACAAATCATAATGCAACACTACTCGCTAATGCCGTGGCTAAACGCAGAAGACAATATCAAATTTGCTCTAAAATGCTCTGGGATAAAGGATAAAAATAAGCTAGAAAATATATCTAAAAAGTATCTTAGCCTAGTTGGGTTGGGAAATATATCTAAAAAATATCCCCACTCACTAAGTGGCGGTCAATGCCAAAGAGTAGCTATAGCTAGGGCTTTAGCATTAGATCCGCAAGTGCTATTTTTAGATGAGCCATTTAGTGCTTTAGATCCAGTAGTTAGAGCAAATTTACAAAATGAGCTTAAGGATCTAACTAAAAACAAGCAAGTAATATTTGTAACTCACGATATAGATGAGGCTATACTTTTGGGTGATAAGATTGTCGTTTTACATAATGGCAAGATAATAAAAGAGATTAAAAATCCCAAATTTACCCCAAATACTCCAAAATATTTTGAGCTAAAATCTGTAATATATAAGCTAATTAATGGTGAAATAGAAAATATAGAATATATGATATAAGATAGCCAAAATGGCTATCTTGCTTATCTTAGTAGCGATGAAACTTGTTGAGCTAATAAACTCATATTGTGAGCAGCCGCCAAAGTCGTGCTATTGAGCTGTAAATTTGCGTTATTTAAATCACTTAAATTTTTTACTATATCGTTATTTTGTAGCTGTGATTCACTAGCTTTGGCTGAATTTGCTGCTGTGATAGAAGAGTTGATATTGCTTAAAAGCCCTTGTTGAGTGCTACCGATATCAGCTCTCATAGCATTAACGCTATCTCTAAAAGCAGCTATGCTATCTTGAGAATTAATATCGATTGAGCTGATATTTGGAGCGTTTAACGAAATTCTAGTCTCAGAACTTCCAGTTTGAAAATTTAAAGTTGAACCAAAGATATTATTGCCATTAAAGCTAGTTGAATTTAAGGTATCTTGCATAGATGTTTTTAGTGCTTCAGCCTCACTTGTGATGGCCGATCTTGCATTGCTATCCATTGCTAGACTAGTTGAGCGAATTGAAAGCTCGTTTAATCTATCAGCACCACTTGTTAAATTTTGCAACGCACCATCAGCAATCTGCAATACCCCAATTGCGTCATTTGCATTGCTAACGCCTTGAGAGATGGCATTTGCATTGCTTAAAAGTGCATTTGCTATAACCATATTAGCACTATCACTACCGCTTATAGCACGATTTGCAGAGATATTATCTAAAGCCTTATTTGCACTATTTTGAGCGTTATTTAGATAGTAATTTTGCATACTATTTGAGTAGTCATTTATCTTCATCTCATACTCCTTTATTTTGTTATTTAACGAATTCTACTACTAAAGTATTAAAATTTGCCTTAATTAAAAATCAGCTCTAACATTTAGCCAGAAATTTCTACCAGGAATTATTCTTTGATATTGATTTGTGTATGATAGTCCTCTACCGCTAGTATATGTAACATAATCTACAAAATTCTCATCAAGCAAGTTATTAATAACCGCACCAATGGTAATTCCATTGCTAAATTTATAATTTACCCCCAAATCAACCACATGCATATCTTTATAATAATCCCCCACGCCAGAGTTAGCGATATTTGCGTTATCTGTTGGAGTTTTTAGCTTTGCACTCCATCTAAGGTATGTATCCCAACTTTTGGCTTTATAAGATAGCTTAGTAGATAGATTGTGAAGTGGGATATCATTTAGAGCTTTGCCCTTATCTTGTCCGCTTTTTTTCTCTGTTTTAGTATATCCATATGAGAAATCAGCGTAAATTCCCCTTGGAATTATATTTTCAAAAAGCGCCTTAGACTGGATACCTAGCTCAAAGCCTTTTGATATAGCCTTATCGACATTTTCATATATTGAGCAAGCAGTCCCACCATAGGCGCCACAATCTCCATATCCATTTGGCAATTGCTGACCGCTCTGATAAGTTTGAGTTGAGATAGCATCGCTAAATTGCGTATAAAACGCAGTTGCGCTGATATCAGCCCATATCCACTCATATATGGTGCTTATCTCATAGCTTAGGGTTCTTTCTACATCTAATCCATTATTGCCGTATTGATCTGCGGTGTCACGAGAGCTATAATATCCATCATATCTACTACCTAAATCTGGCGCTTTAAGACCACTACTAATACCAAATTTAAATGTCAAATCTTGAGTTGGATATAAATTTAGATAAAATCTTGGGTTAAAAAATGTCCCATAAGTCTCTATGTGATTTACCCTACCGCCTAAAGTAGAGCTAATATACTCGTTAAATAGATATTCACCCTCAGCATATCCGGCAATTGTGTATTGATTGGCACTATAATTTGTTTGGTGATTATTTAAGCTTTCAAATGATAGATATGGACCAAAATTCAAAATCAATGAGCCATAAGAGCCATAATCAAAATCTAGCATATTTTGATTACTAAAAATTAGATTATCATATTTTACCCTATTTGCTCTGTTTTTATTGCCCTTTTCATCGCCGACATTTGCTATTATGTGTGGTATTCTTTCTGTTAGGGCGTATTGGATATATGAGTTTGTCTTACCCCATGAGTATTCACCGCTATGCCCAATTGAGTTATCGTATTTGTGATACTCTCTTACTGCTGTTACTTGAGAGCTACTAGTATTTAGCGTCCCTAAGCGTTGAAATCCATATTCGCTATCTAAATATATCGAATTTGCCCCATCAATATCATAATTGATCTTACCACCTAATGAGTAATTTACATACGCAGTTGGGCTGTGAGAGGTATATGGATTGTTACTTGGGCGAGCTTCGGTATATCCTGGGATATCTTTTTTAAGGAATTCATTTTTATCACTATCATAATACTTCCCACGCAAACTAAGAGTAACGCCATTGCCAAGCGGAGCAAATACATTACCATTTAATCCATACATATTACCCCAAGTATCGTGGTGCTCTTGGAGTCTTGACTCTAAAGAGATTGTCGCTGATGCTTTATCGGCGCTTTTTTTAGTAATTATATTGATAACCCCACCCATCGCATCTGAACCATATATGAGCGATGCTGGGCCACGGATTATCTCAACTTTTTCTATCATAGAAACCGGAGGTAAAAATCCACTAGTAGAGTCAAATCCATTGCCATCAAAAGCCGCATCCATATTGATGCGTTTGCCATCTACTAATATCAGGGTATATTTACTAGCCATACCACGCATTTTTATAGCTGAAGAGCCGGTTTTGCTAATCTCGGTGCTAACGCCTGGGATATCTTGGACGATATCACCTAGGTCTCTTATGGGGCGATTTTGAATTTCATCGCCACCTATAATGCTAATTGTAGCTGGGGCGTCTTTGATGCTTTGAGCAAATCCGCTATCTGAAACTACAGATTTATCCAGCACTGCCACATCATTAGCTTGTAGTGCTCCCCCCCCCCTAAAGCAGTAGCTACAGCTACAAAAAAAGTCTGTTAAACATAAGTTTATCCTTAATAATAATTATTAAAAGCAAAATAATAACAAAAGAAATATTAATTTATTATAAATTTTGATAATCATTACTAATATTATCAAAACTAGAAATTTACTACATTTAATATCACTTAAATTTACAATAAAATATAGTAAAAAATAGCTAATTAATGCGTAAGAATTCTAAATTTAACCGATTTTAGCTATAATTCAACAAAAATTTAAGGCAAAATGTGGATAAAAGCAAAATCGCTTTAGCAATTGGAGCTGGTAGTGAGAGTTTAATAGCTATAAGATATGCCAAAAAACTTGGTCTAAAGGTCATAGCATTTGATGGAGATGCGTCTGCTTTGGGGCTTAGAGAAGCTGATATTTCCTATATAGTTGATATATCACAGCCAAAACTTATAATCTCTAAGCTAAATAGCGATGGATTTATCCCAAATTTAATCTTGCCAACGCTAATTGGTCGCTGTCTAATTAGCATTGGAGCGTTAAATGATTACTATAATTTAAGTGGCTTTAGCTACGATATAGCCGATATATGTACTGATAAACTCAAATTTGCTAACGCCCTTAACTCGCCTAAAAATTGGGGGGGGGTAAGCTTAAATATGAGAAATTTAAGAGAGATTAATTTCTCCCTATTTAAGCCTGATTTAGATCTAAATGAGTTTAAATTTCCCATTATTATAAAACCAAGATTTGGTAGCGGTAGTAGAGATACCTTGGTTATTTCTACAAAAAATCAACTTAAAAATATTTTAAAAAATGAGAAATTCAAACAAGAGGATTTTTTGATAGAGGAGTTTATAGATGGCGTAGAGTATGGTATCGACGCAGCCGTAATGGATGGTAAATTTAATCACATTTTACTAAGAGAAAAGCTCATAACGCCTATACCATATAGACAAGCTATAGCCTATATCAGCACAGATGAGATCCCTAGCGTAAGTGAGTATATGCAAGAGATTATAAATAAATTAAATATAGATAGTGCCTTAATACACGCTGATATTATCATCACTAAAGATGGTAAGCCATTTATAATTGAGCTATCTACTCGCCCAAGCGGGCATTATCTAAGCAGATTTATAGAGATTACAACTGGGATAAATCCTACAAAAGAGTGGATAAACAAGAGCCTAAATCTACCATATAACTTCAAACCAAAATTTAGAAAAAATACAATAATACGCTATTTTGATTTTGAAGGCGACTGGATAGCGGCTGATTTTGACTTGCTTAAAGATAGCTTAGGGATTGTAGATTATAGGTGCGAAATTAATTCGACACTACCAAAAGTTATAGATGGCTCTACCATAATGGATAGAGGCTATGCGATAATACAAACCAACTCAAAGGAACAATCACTTATAAACACACAAAAATTAATATCAAATTTTAAAAGGAAAATAGATGGATGAGATAATAAAAGCTCAAGAGCACTCATATAAATTATGGGAGCAACATATATCTAACTCAATGCTACTATACCCAAATGAGTATTTGACTCGCTATATCTATGCTAATAAAAGAGATTTTAATAGTATATTGGATTTTGGCTGCGGTGATGGAAGACACTTAGAAATGATAGCTAGGGCTGGGATTAAAGATATTATAGGAGTGGATTATAATAGCACCGCAATAGAAGTAGCAAAAAATAGATGTCAAAAATATAGCATTAAACTATATCAAAACAATCAAAACTCAAATTTAAAAGATCTAATCCAAAGAGATAATTTAGATTGCGTGGTTTGCTGGGGGATAACCCTTACTAATGCCTATTACGCCATAAGCGATATTTTTAAGCAATTTGCTAAAATATTAAAGCCAAATGGCAAGGTGATAGCTAACTGGAGAGCGCAAGATGACTCCTTATATGGCGATGGCAAAGAGATACAAAAAGATACATTCATAATACAAAGAGATAGCCACAAAGGAATGCTATACTATATCCCAAATTTAGATGATATAAAGGCAATTTATAAGAGTGCGAATTTAGAGATTATAAGCATAGATAGCGAGAGATTTACTACTGATAATGGCAAGATTATAAACTCATGGCATATTATAGAAGCTAAGAAAGTATAAAGGAAATTTAATGATAAATAGCGTAAATGACTATAAAGAGCACTTTGAATTATGGGAGGATTTGGTATTAAGCGGAGATAGAATTTACCCTAGTGAGTTTGTTGTTCGTTTTGCCTTTAAGAATAAATTTAAAAGTGTGCTAGATTTTGGCTGTGCTAATGGTAGGCATTTAGAGTGCTTTAGCAAGGCTGGGGCTACTAAATTAATAGGAGTTGATCTTAACCAAAAACCACTTGATTTAGCCAAATCAAGATTAGAGCATATCATAAATAGTCGTGGTGGCACACTAGAGCTATATAGCAATAAAAATAGAGATATTAATGAAATTTTAAAAGATATTAAAGTTGATGCGATAGTAGCTTGGGAGATAGCCTATTTATATACTCCAAATATCGCTTTAAATCTATTAAAATCACTAAAATCCCATCTAAATCCAAATGGCAAAATATTAATAAATTTCATATCCACAGATGATAGCCTAAAGAGCGATGCAAAGCTAATTGGCGAGAATTTATATGAGATTACAGAGCATACCCATAAGGGGTTGATTTTTACATTTTATAATCTAGATATGATTAAAGAGCTTATGCAAAAAGCTGGTCTAAAGATACTAGCCATAGAGAAAAATCACTACTGGCTAGATGGTGGAGCTATCAAGCATGACTATATCAATATCCAAGCCACGCATGATAGATAAAATCAAATTCTAAACTCAACTGAAAGCTTATGAGCCTCTAGCCCCTCAGCATCAGCTAGAGCCATACAAGCCTTGCTAAGCTCACTAATAGCACATTTATTCATAGAGATTATAGAGCTTTTTTTGATAAAATTACTCACGCTTAAAGGGGAGAAAAATCTAGCGCTACCGCCTGTTGGTAGCGTGTGATTTGGCCCAGCTAGATAATCCCCTATAGCCTCAGGAGTATAATGACCTAAAAATATCGCCCCAGCGTGCTTGATTCGTGGTAGATACTCATACGCATTATCACACGCTATCTCTAAATGCTCCACAGCTAGCTCATTCATCAGCTCCACGCACTCATTCATATCACGAGCTACGATTATGGCGGCTTTATTTTCTATACTTGCTTTTGCTATTTCATATCTTTTTAAATTTGGCAATAATCTTTGAATTTGGCTATTAACCTTAGTGGCAAACTCATCACTAAAAGTAATTAAAAAGCTACTTGCTATCTCATCATGCTCAGCTTGACTTAGCAAATCAATGGCTATGTGAGTAGGATTAGCACTATCATCGGCTATTACGCCTATTTCGCTTGGTCCTGCTATCATATCTATATTTACATCGCCATAAACCATCTTTTTAGCCGTTGCTACATAGATATTTCCTGGCCCAGTAATTACATCTACTTTTTTAATGCTATTAGTCCCATACGCCATAGTAGCAATCGCACTAGCACCGCCTACTTTATAAGCCTCTTTAATACCTAAAAGATGCATAGCCCCAAGTAGTAGTGAATTTACCACCCCGCCAACAGCTGGAGTACAAACTACTATATCTTTAACTCCAGCTACTATTGCTGGGACTGCGTTCATTATTAAAGAGCTAGGATAGGCTGCTTTGCCACCTGGGATATATAGCCCTGCTCTATCTACTGGGGTGACCTTTTGACCAAGTAGTGCGCCACTAGGCTCAAAATCTATCCAAGATTTTTCTACTTGCTTTTGGTGATAGCTCTTAACTCTTTTATACGCTATTTCTAAAGCACTTTTTAACTCACTATCTAAAGCCTCATAAGCACTTTTCATCTCATCAGTAGTTATAGCTAGATTATTATTTACTTCCCACCTATCAAATTTAGCGATTTGCTCTTTTAAAGCCTCATCTCCATGCTTTTTAATATCATCAATAATACCATTTACAATAGGCATTACGCCTTGTATATCCATATTTGAGCGATTTACTAATGCGTCAAATTCATCTTTAAAATTTGCTTGATTACTATATAAAATTTTCATAAATATCTCCTTAAACTAAAATTATACCCTATTTTGAATAATTTTGATCTAATCGCTATTAATTTCAAAGATTAATTCACTTTTTAATTTAGTTTTTATAATGCTAACTAAGCTTAGATTTGGGAATTTAATCTGCATCAAATCATTAAAGCTACCAGCCCCATTTAGTGCCAAATGACGCAAAACAAGCCCCCTATAATACTTAGCAAAATGGCTAACAACTCTACCACTTTTTAGAAATTTCATAGTCATATATGGAGATTTAATAGTGTAAAATTTATCATAATATCCAGCCCTAAGATCCACTATATCATCACCATCTAAAAACTCATCTAAAGCCCTATCAAGGCGACCTTTATAATATTTTATGCTATCTATATTAGCAACCATCTGACCTTGCTTTAGCTTATAAAACCTAGCATAATCCCCAGCTCTTAAAACACCATATAAATTAGAAAATATCAATAAATTCTCATCTATATATTTAGCTGATTTTTCATCTAAATTTAGATAATCCAAAGCATCATATGCCACGCCATCATACATTTGTATAGCTTTGTGATAGAGTTTTTTACTAGATAGATCTACTATATTAGCAATATCTTTGCTGCTTTTTACCCCAAATATCTTGCTTAAAGTAGTCTCATCACCACTATTTAATATATCATAATAACTCTTTAAAATCTCATCTCTATCGCAATTTATCGATAATGAAGCAAGATCAAGTGGATTTGGGGTTGGCTTTTTACTCTCACTTGGAGAAAATAGAATTTTCACTACTTAGCCTTTTAAATTCATCTCTTAAACTCTCAAATTGCTCCATAAATGGAACGCCATGAACTCTAGTATATCCTATGGTTGTTATGAAATTTGTATCCCTCTCCCACCTTGGCACAAGATGATAATGTATATGCTCAGCTATACCAGCACCAGCGGCTGCTCCTAAATTCATACCGATATTAACGCCACTAGCATTTAAAACTCTTTTTAAAACCGCTACGCCGATTTGGACTATTTGGCTCATCTCTAGCCAAATTTGAGTATCTAAGCTCTCGATATTATCTATATGCTTATAAGGAATTACCATAAACTCACCCAAAGTATATGGGTATCTATTCATCACACCAAAACAGTTTTTAGCCCTAAATAGCACAAAATTCTCACTATCTCTATTCTCACTAGCAATCTTGCAAAATACGCACTGGCTATCTTTTGGACGGGCAAAATACTGCGCCCTCCAAGGGGCAAATTCATCTCTCATCTAGCGCCCCTTATATCCATTACAGCTTGATAAATATCATCTTGACGCATAAAATGCTCACCAATTAAAAAGCCTTTAATGCCATTTTGATTTAAATTTAAAATTTGCTCATATGAGTATAATCCACTCTCAGCCACCACAATCCTATCATCTTTAATCTGCTCTTTTAGCCTTAAGCTAAGCTCCATATCCATCTTAAATGTCTCTAAATTTCTATGATTTATCCCTATTAGCTTAGCATTAGTTTGTAGAGCTTTTTCTAAATCTTCTTCGTCATGAATCTCCATCAATACTGTTAAATTTAGCTCATTAGCATAATCTGATAGCTCTTTTAAACTCTTTATATCCAAAGCCTTAGCGATTAATAAAATCATATCAGCACCATAAATTCTAGCTTGAGCGATCTGATATTTATCTATGATAAAATCTTTTCTAAGCAAAGGTAAATTCACAAATCTACGCACCAATCCCAAATACTCAATACTTCCTAAAAAATAGTATGGCTCAGTTAAAACGCTTATCGCCCACGCTCCGGCTCTTTCATACTCTAAGGCTATTTTTAACGGATCAAAATCATCTCTTATAACCCCTTTGCTAGGGCTTGCCTTTTTAACCTCAGCTATGATATTTATCCCATCTTTAAGCATTTTAAATGGATCTAGCGGAGTGCGTGAGTAACTTATGGCTCTTTGTAAAATATCAAAAGGGAGCTTTTGTTTTTGGTTTTGAAGCTCAAATTTGGTTTTATCTATAATTTGCTTTAATATCATCTTTTGCCTTTTATACACTTTTTAATCTTATCATAATGAATTTTAAACTCCCCTTGCTCTAAATCTTTAGCGCCGATTTTCTCTATCCACTCCATAGCCATATCGCAATTCCCAAGCTTATAATACCCCCACGCCACAGAGTCTATAATATAAGCAGATTTAAAATCAAGAAAATGAGCCTTTAAAACTAGCTCTAATCCCTTTTTCACATCAATATTATGATCTATTAGCAAGTAGCCATAATAGTTATAATACACGGGATTTTCAAGCTTATAAACGGACTCTTCAAAGAGATTAATTATAAGCTTTAGCTCTTTTGTTTTGCTTAATTCATACTTATATATTGCCATTTTGGCTTTATATTCAACACTATTTGTAAGCTCAAATAGCCTTTTAGCAACCTCATAAGCCTCATTATACTCACCAAGTTGAGCGTAAATTTGAGATAGCAAATCATCGTTAAATTCATACTTTTTAAGCAATCTCTTAGCCCCTTGATAATCCCCTTGATAAAGATGCACTTCAAGGGCATTTACTAAATATTGAGTAGATTCATTTTCTAAATACAACTTCTCATATATTCGCACAATATTATCAAAATCAGATGAATTTGAGTATAAATCTAATAAAATATAACAAGCCCTACTAGAACAGCCATTTTGCCTAACCCAATCATCAGCTATCCTTATAGCACTCTTGCTATCGCCTAAAAAATCATTAAAAATAGTGATAACTCGTATCATATTATCTTCGCTTTTATCGATTTCATAAGCTTTTTTGTATAACTCAATTGATTTATTTATATCATCTTCAAAAGCATATATATTGGCTAATAATATATAATTTTGGCTACTTTTATCCATTTTTATGAGCTTTAAAGCTAATTTTTTAGCCTCATCTAGCTCATAAATTAATATAGCATAGCTAATCTTTAGCCTTAAAGTTTGAGCGTCATTTCCATTTAATTCACCCATTATCTGATATAATAAATTTGATCTAGCACTCAAAGCCAATCTAGCTGCTTCTTTTAAAAATAGCTCATTACCGCTATTTTTATAAAGAGTATAAAATATCTCACTAGCTTTGCTTGTATCGCCATTTTCTATCATAAAATAAGCATTCATTATATCCAAATCACCATTTGGCTTAGCTTGATAAATAGGACCAAAATTTGGCTCTATACCGCCACAACCATACAATACAAATGCTAAAGCTACAATCGCTTTACGCCAATACATTCCATCTCCAGCTCTTTAAAATTACTCTTAAAATGCTCCCAAAATGGGAAGCTCCTACACTGCTTTGGCCGATACTCATATATGGAGCAATTTTTGTTTTTTTCATCAAAAAACATACAAGCAAAGCCATTTTGGTATGGCTTTTCTTTAATGCTATATCTATTGCCAAATTTCTCTAAAAATATCTCTTTAACCAGCTCTGATTTATACCCTAAATATCTACCAAGCTCATCTATCTCGCCCTCATCAATCCATATATATCCACTCTCTCCAGTACAGCACCTGCCACCACACTCATCGCACTTGCTAGGATTAAACTCATAATCAAACCCATCTTGCTTTATCACTCATAAACCTTGCTTATAGTATTTGCTTTTTTAAAAATCTCTTTTGCCCCTATGCTAAACTCATCTTTATCAAAAACAACCAAAGGTGGCACCACCTCGCACATAGAGCGGCTACTTTTTTTACTCTCAATTAGCACTAATTTGGCACTTTGATTATGCTTAGAATGGATAAATTTAAGCTTAGTAGCATTCATCTTAAATTTATCAAATAGAGCAAAAATCTCTCTAATCTGCTTAGCATCATAACAAAAATATAAAACCCCTTTTGGCTTTAAATTGCGATTACAACTAGCCAAAAATTGCTCCAAGTTAAGAGAATTTGAGTATCTAGATCTTGCTATATGGCTATTTTGACTCTTAATCACATTTGCGTGATAAAATGGGGGATTAGATATGATAAAATCAAATTTAACCTCACTTCTAAACTCGGCAAAATCGCCAACTATAAAATTTGCTTTAATACCATTTATCCTAGAGTTATGCCTACTAATCTCAATATTTAAAGGCTCAATATCAATCCCACTTAAGCTTATTTTATTATCACGAGCAACCAAAAACCCTAAGATACCACATCCACAACCAACATCTAAGATCTCGCCCTTTAGTTTATTACCTATAAAATCATATAAAAATAGAGTATCGCTATTATATCTATACCCATCTTTAAGCTGATAAAGCTCAAGCTGATCCATTGCTATCTCTATTTATCTCTTGGGTTTTGATATTTTTTATCATCTCTTCATAATATTTTTTTTGGTTTTCTAACTCTTTTATGTATGTTTGTTTAGTTGATTCTAAGCCCTCTTTGGCACTTTGGATTATGGCAAATATTTTGGAATTTAACTGGCTATTTTGAACTTCTAATTCTGTGATTTTGGAATTTAATAGCTCATAATTTGCCAACTTTTTGCTATTATTCATATCGCTTTTTAGAGTTAAAATTTGATCTTTTAACTCCTTTATCTCTTTATCTTTAATAGCCCCATCTCTTTGTAGATTGCTGATTTTTTGCATACTTTTATTTGCGTCAATAGCACTAAATTCAACCATTTTTCTTAAATCCAAAATAGAGTCTTTATACTCTTTTTCTCTATTTTTTAACTCTTTTTTATAATTTATCTCTTGATTTATTAATTTAGCATTAAGCCCAGCTATAGTCATATTTTGCTCTTTTAGGCTGTTTTCATACCTATCTTTAAGCTGTTTATCCCTATTTTCTTGACTCTTTTTATAGTTGTTTAATATCTGATTTTCGATATTTTTTATCTCTTTATCTCTTTGATTATTTAAATTTTGAATAGTTAAATTTAGCTTTTTTATCTGATCATTTTTGCTATTTATTTCGGCAAAATACTCATTTCTTTGTCTATCAATCTCTGATTTTAGCTCATCTACATTCTTAGCACTCTTGTTTTGCAACTCTATTAATGCTAAGGTTTGAGAGTGCATTAATTTGCTTAGCTCATCATTTTTACTATTTATTTGAGATTTTAAGCTCTCTATCTCCTTATCTTTAGCATTTAAATTACTACTAAATTCAGCATTAAATTTAGAGTTTTGAGCCTTTAAAGCATTTAATTCATCGCTTAATTTTTTATTGATATTTTGTAGATTTATACTCTCTTGAGTAGCTTTATTAGCACTATTTTTAACCCTCTCATCAGCTATAGTTTTGGTTTTTTCTAACTCCAATTTTAGCTTATCGATATTGTTTTCTAAATCTACTATCTTTTGCTCATATCTCTTAATGCTCTCAACACTATCAACTTCAAGCTCATTAATTCTCTTTGTTAGCTCAGCTATATTATCATAGTGCTGAGCTTGAGATGACTTAATCGCCTCATTATAGGCATTTTTAGAGCTCTCATTGGCATTTGATATAGCTATTTTTTGGCTCTCTATCTCTTTGGCTAATTCCAAATTTTGCCTAACTAACTGAGCATTATCACTAAGCAAGACTCTATTATCCGTTATGGCGACTTCTAAATTCTTTTTAAGGGTATCTATATCATTTGGTATCTCTAGCATATCACTTTGAATATTAAAATCACGAAGCTCCAACCACGAAAAATAATCAGAAAGTGCCTCATATTTAGATTTTAAAATATATTTATCTTGCTCGCTAGAGTTTAAATCACTAAAGCTAATTGCCCTTTCATCACCACATCCAACCAGCAACGCACCAACTAGAAAATACCAAATTTTACTCACTACTACGCCTTATTATTTACTATATAATTGATAATTTTATGCGCATTATTTAGTGCTGAGACGATACTAGCACCATTTTTACTAGCTATATCGCCACCTACATACAGTCCTTTGACATTTGTTTGTAAATTCTCATCTACAACTGGTTTGGTATCGTTATCTAACTCTATGCCGCATTTTTGTAAGAAATCAACCGGAGTTGAGCCACCAATTGCATATATAATCCTATCATAAACCACGACACTTCCATCACTATAGCTTACTGACACCTTACCATTATCATTTTCTATTCCAGTAATATCTACGCCTAATTTTAAGGTCAATTTGCCATCTCTAGCACTATCTTCTACTGCGGCTAAATTTATATCGTTTAATCTTGTAAAAGTCGGGCGTCTATAATTTAGAGTTACATCATTACAGCCGCTTAAATCCACAGCATACTCAGCTGCTGAGTTTCCCCCACCTACTACGATAATCTTTTCGCCGCAATTACAGCTATTTAGATTATAATTTACAACTTGGATTAGTGATGGTGGAATTTTATAATCTGGCTTATTTGGCTTACCCATTCTACCTATACCTATCATCACATTTTTAGCCTTAAATACGCCTTTTGCCGTAGTAACTGCCAAATTTTCACCATCTCTTTTAACCCCTTCAACCTCAGCGTTAAATATAGCTTCAATCTCACCTTCATCTAAGAGTTTATCAAAATAGTTTAGCGTGCTCTCCTTAGTCCCATCAAAGAACTCCACACTACCCTTTGTCTCACTATCAAGACCTTTATAGACCTTATCTACCCGTTTGCCATCTTTGTAGAATTTGCGAATTGTTTGAGAGTGGTTATCCCCTTTTTCTAGTAATAAAACATTAGCAAATCCTGCTCTTTTAGCCTCAACTACTGAAGCTATACCAAATGGCCCACCACCGATGACTACTACATCATATAAATTTTCCATATTTTTCTCCATATTATTATATTTTTAAGACATAAATATTTTAGATAAAAAATATATCTAAATTCAACTTAAATTATTATTGATTTTTAAAAGTAAATTTTTAGATAAATTCAAAATATATTTTAGTAAAATATATATAATACAATTTAAAGATTAAAAATATAAATGGTATAATTTAATAAAAAGGCAAAATATGATTAAAAATTTATCTCTAATTTTTATAGCTTTAGTTTTTGCTGGGTGCTGGGGCAAGAGCTCTTTACACTCACAAGCAAATCTTAAAAATGAGCTTTTAGCCTACACGCAAAAGTATGATAAAGATGGAATTTTGCTAGTAGTTACATACCTAAATCCTATATATCAAGGCGAGTTTGTAAGTGATTTTGAAGGGAGTGAGGTGTTTATCCTCTCTATCTACCCAACCAATATATCGCCAAATTATATAAATATCAATGCGGTAAATTCAAAATTCCAAAAATTAAACGCAGATGATAACCTAACTAATCTAACATCTATAAATTTACCTTGGAGCAATCACTATAAAATCACAACCCCATCTCAAAATATAGATATTTTAAATCTAGAAATATCCCTAGATGACAACTCTACAGCTAGGCTCAAATTTCAAAAAATAGCTAGATCGCTTTATTGGAATACCAAATAAGGCAAGTTTAAAAGCTTAGCTTATCCCTAAATCCATCGCTTAACTCTGGAATCAAAGTAGCGTCAAAAAAGTGCGATATTTTAGTGCTTTTACCTAAGGCTGCTAGGTAGATTATATAGTTTGCTAAGACCTTCTTGCCATATATTCTACTCTCAGCATATGGGACTAAATCCATAGATAAAAACGGCTCATATTTGCTATACTCACCCTTGCGATTAAATAGATCTCCACGAAGCAACATACGCTTAGTAAAGCCAATCCCGCCATTATAAGCATATGCTATAAATAGCGGATTGTATAGATATTTCTCTAGGTAATCTAAGTGGAAATTAGCAAATTTATAGGCAATTTGCGGCTTAAACATATCATCTATATCAAATCCGCTCATACCAAGCTTAGCTGCAATGTCTATAGCCAAAAATGGCATAAACTGCATCATACCAAGTGCATATGAGGTAGATATAGCACTAGGGACAAATCTACTCTCTTGCCTAGCAAGAGCCAAAATCAACGCTTGACGCTTTACATCATCAGTGCCGATATACTCCATAAATGGCATTGGATAGAAGTGAATTTTATGATTATGTGCTCGCTCCATTATATAGCTATACTCTCCAAGGGTGCTTTGAGTATAAAATCTTGAAGCATATGAGATCAGCTCTGAGCTAGGCATATTTGCCACTTTTTCTCTAGTCCTTTGCCATGTAAATGGATCTGTGTAATCATATTTTAATAGCTCTTTAGTGGATGGTTTTGGCACTGCGATTTTGATCTTTTCATCGCTACTAAATTCCCTAGCAAAAAGGCTATAAATATTTATATCAGCACTATTTGCTATGCTTTTTAATAGCTCCTTATCTTTTGTGATTAAATATATCCAAAAATTAGCATTATCTTTATTACTAGCAAATTTTGATCTCTTAGCTGCCACTTCAAAAAATTTAACCGCCTTCTCATCTTCATAAAGTAATATAGCATTTAATCCAAACAAAAACGCCATATCCCCACTAAGAGAATTTGGATTAGCCTCTAGTAATACTCTTCTAAATTTTTCATTTTTCTTGCCAATTATAGATTCTTGAACTATTGATTTAAACTGCCAATGATTTATGCTATTTGCGATTAATTTTTGGCTCAATTTATATCTATTTAGAAATTCATCTTTATCCTTGGCGTTAAAATAGTATTTAAAATATCCAGTAGTATCACCAATCTTAATATAGTATGCTAGTGGGTCATCCTTGCTAAATCCTTGGACGAAATTTAAAAATTTCGAATTTGCCATCTTTAATCTTTCAAATAAATCAGCTCTTTGTGTAGGATTTAGGGATTTGACAAAATTAATACTAAGGAGCATATTTTGGCACATTTCATCGGCTTTATCGATATTTGATAGATTATATTTAGAGCAGTTATTTATACTTTTTTGTATAGCACCTAATTTATTATCAAATAGTGTCTTAATGCTACCTTGATAGCGGTAAATTTGCGTTCTAAGCTTTTTTAGCTCAGCCTTACTAGCCTTACTCTCTTTAGCAAATCTATATATATAATAGTCTTTTGCTAATCCTTTTGGAGAGGATTTTAACTTCTCATAGCTTGGCACTCCAGCCCAAAGTGGCATAGCCAAAAAGAGTAAAAATAGACTAAATTTGATAAGCAACAACACGAATATATCCTAATACAAATCTACTTATAAACTCCAAACTAAGCAAGATAATAATTGGTGCTATATCGATTCCACCAAAAGCCGTTGGAATTTTAAGCTTTCTAATAAGCCCATAAGCTGGAGCGCTAAGGCGATATAGTAGCTGGACAATTGGATTAAAAGGATCAGGTCTAACCCAGCTTATAAGGGCTGCTGCGATAATGACAAACATATAGGCCTTAATAACTATATCTAAAATATCAACTACAGAGATAATAAAATATGTTAAAACATTCATTTGGCTACAATCTCCTTAATATCTGATTTGATTAATGGGTATAGATCTTTAAGCTCAGGACCGTGCTGAGCGCCTGTTAAAAGTAGCCTAAGAGGCATAAATAGCGATTTGCCTTTTAAATTTGTCTCATCAGAGATAACAATTTTAAACTCATCAAAGCTATTTGGAATTTGCATATTTAATATAACTTTGCGTATCTCATCTGCCTCTTTTTGCCACTGCGGTGGGATTATCTTTGCTAAATTCATAGCGTCAATTTTAGCCATTATTTCAGGGATTAGGCTACTTTCTTGAGTATAAAATCTAGCCAAATCAGGCGAGCTAAATCCAAGCTCAACTAGCCTATCATCACTAGCAAGTTTGATATGTTCTCTATTTATTTGAGCTAGTTTCTCTTCGCTAAATTTAGCTGGCGAGTGTGAAATATTAGTTATATCAAACCAACTAGCTGCTTGCTCTAAAGTGAAAATTTCACATGGAGTTTTATTACCTATTAATATAAGATAATTTGCTATCGCCTCAGGCATATAACCCTTCTTTAAAAGGTAATTAACAGAAGAGCTATTATCCCTTTTACTCATCTTTTTGCCTTCACTATTTAATATTATAGGCAAGTGGGCGTAGCTTATCTCTTGAGTATATCCTAATGCTTCTCTAATCAAATTTTGCTTTGGAGTATTGCTTACATGATCTTCACCTCTAATAATCATCGTTACACCCTCAAGCATATCATCAATCGCACAAGCAAAGTTATATGTTGGCGTCTTATCCGCTCTTAAAAGCACGAAACTATCGATATTTTCAGGCTCAAATACTATCTCGCCTTTAATCTTATCAACAAATTTTTGTGTAGTTTTAGGCGATTTTAGCCTTATGGCTGCTGGGCGTGGATTATTTAAAATCTCTTCATCGCTTAAGTTTTCACAACTCCCATCATATCTATATGCCACCCCATTTTCTACTGCTTCTTGTCTTTTTTTATCCAATGTCTCATCATCGCAAAAGCATAAAAAAGCTTTCTTATCTATCAAAAGCTTAGAGGCAAATTCTTGATGAAATTTGAGATTTTTACTTTGATAATAAAGAGTATCCCACTTAATTCCAAATTTCTTTAAAAGCTCCATTATCTCTTTGTCTTTACCATCTATATTTCTTTGTTTATCAGTATCTTCTATACGAAGTATAAAGCCACTTTTATCTTGAAGTGAAGATATATAGTTTAATATCGCAACTCTTAAATTCCCAATATGCATATCTCCAGTTGGCGATGGTGCAAAACGATACATATTTTAATCCTTAAATTTAATTTTTTTTATACTCTATAGAGTCGTTTAAATTACTCTCTTTAAATCCCTTAAGCCTTAGCAGACAGCTATCGCACTCTCCACAAGCCAAATCTCCACTCTCATAGCAGCTCCAAGTATTAGATAGATCAACGCCTAATTTATAAGCCTTAGCTACAATCTGTGCTTTTGATAAGCCAATTAGCGGCGCTTTGAAAATAAATTCGCAATTAGTGCCTAAATTCACCGCTTTATTCATAGCTTCTAAAAACTCAAGCTTGCAATCAGGATAGCCACTCCCATCAGCTTCAACTAATCCTATATATATAGCCTCGCATTTTTGCACTTGAGCCACGCTAGCTGCGATAGATAAAAATACTCCATTTCTAAAAGGCACATAAGTAACTGGCATATCAGTAGAATTTAGCGAATTTTTTGGTATTTCAACGCTTCTATCAGTTAAAGCATTGCCACCTACATCAGCTATAAAATCCGCATTAATCACAAATCTATCAATAACCCCCAAATCATCGCAAATTTTCTCAAAGCACTCACGCTCTTTTTGCATTGTCCTTTGAGAGTAATCAAAATGCAACCCTACGATCTCATACCCATCGCTCTTAGCAGTAGCAGCCGCCACCGCACTATCCATGCCACCGCTAATGATACACAAGGCCTTACGCATTACAATCTACCATAATTTTATTTACCAAAGCGATCACGCCATCTTGAATTTCTTGCATATTTTTTAGCGAATTTGCCTCAAATCTAGTTACAATAACTGGAGTTGTATTAGACGCCCTTACTAGTCCCCAGCCATTTTGAAATTTAATCCTAACTCCATCTATATCTATAATATCAATAATCTTTGGAAGTCCATTACCATCTCTATTTAGCTCAACTTTTAAAGCCTCTATAATCTTAAATTTACTACTATCATCTGTTTTTATCTTCATCTCATCAGTTGAGTATAATTTAGGCAATCTATCTAGCTCAGCATCTAGATCAAATCCATTTGCTATTAGCTCAAGCACCCTTATCATAGCATACACAGCATCATCAAAACCAAAAAATCTCTCTTTAAAAAATATATGTCCGCTAACCTCAGCTGCCATATCGATATTTAGCTCTTTCATCGCTTTTTTGATATTGCTATGACCAGTTTTTCCCATAAAGCTTTTGCCGATTTTATCTATCTCATCATACATATTTTGGCTACATTTGACCTCGCCTAAGACTCTAGGATTTTTCATATTTTTAGCATATAAATATGCTAACTCATCGCCTTTTATAGTGCGTTTTGGAGTTAAAACTGCGATCCTATCAGCGTCCCCATCAAAGCCAAATCCAATATCATAGCCATTTTTTAAAGCCTGTTTTAGCTCTTTTATATTCTCCTCTTCGCTTGGATCTGGATGATGATTTGGAAACTCCCCATTAGGCTCTGGATATAGTAGATTAAATTCCAAGCCAAGTGCTTTAGCAATCGGCTTTAGAGTTATACCAGCCACGCCATTTCCAGCATCGCAAATAATCTTTGTCTTTAGTCCTTTAAGGTGGGAAAATTCCTTAGCATAAAAATCCACATATGAGCTTAAAATATCAAATTTAGTAGCCTTAAAATTATCTTCAACCACCTCGCCACTAGCTATAAATTTATTCACTTCATTTTTTAAAGATTGTAAATCATCGCCAAAATAGCTATCTTTTTTAATTGTGATCTTAAATCCATTATACTCTTTTGGATTATGACTACCTGTAATCATCACATTAGCATCAAATTTATCTGTAAAAACGCTAAAATACCCAACTGGCGTAGGCAACATTCCTATATCATAAACTTCTATTTTAGCCGCGTTAAATCCACTTACTAAATGGCCAAACAACGCATTAGCCGAAACCCTAGCATCATATCCAACGCTTACGCTCTTTACCCCGCGACTTTTCATCACTCGCCCAAGGCATATACCAATAGCTTTTACGCTTTTTTCATTCAAATCTTTTGGATAGATCCCTCGTATATCATACTCTCTAAATATCGTATCAAACATATTTTTAGCCTTAAATCCATATAAGGCTGAAATTTTAGCCAAATTTTTATAATCATTAGTTTAAATTTTACAAAATTTTAATACGCATTTAATAGCTATTTTGCCTTTTTAGGCTATAATCACGCTTATGAAAAAGATAAAAGTAAATTCAATCATAAAAGATGTAAATTCAAACACCCTTTCTAAACTACGCACCGAGCTTGGCTTTGATGATAGCGTAATAACCATATATAAAGGCTTTGCTACTAATGATGATTTAGAGCTAAATGATGGCGATAGTGTAGTCTTTATAAACAAAGGTGAATTCCCATCAAAAGAGTGTTTAAAAGAGATGATGGCAGCTAGAAATAGCCCTGAGGTAAATATAGCATTGCAAAATGCCAAAGTAGGAGTAGCTGGGCTTGGGGGGCTTGGCAGTAGCGTGGCTATAGCTTTAGCTAGGGTTGGGGTAAGCTCTTTAAAATTAGTTGATTTTGATACCATTGATCCATCAAATTTAAATCGCCAACAATATTTCATTGATGATATTGGTAAATACAAAACCACAGCCCTAGCAGATATAATCGCTAAGATTAATCCATTTGTTAGCGTAGAGATAGAGACTATAAGGCTAGATGAAAATAATGTAAATTTGGTATTTCAAAACTATGATATAGTAGCTGAATGCTTCGATAATCCAAAATCCAAAGCCATGCTAATAAATAATCTTAAAAACAAAACAATAGTAGCAGCAAGCGGTATGGCAGGATATGGCAGAAGTGATGAGATAAAGACAATTCAAATGGCAAAAAATCTCTATATTTGCGGAGATCTAAAAAGCGCTGCTAGTATAGGTAATGGGCTAATGGCACCTAGAGTTGGAATTTGCGCTATGCAACAAGCAAATCAAATTTTGGATATTTTAATAAAGAGAGTAGTAGATAATGGATAAGTTAAATTTAGGTGGAAGGCTATTTGATTCTAGATTTATTATGGGTAGTGGGAAGTTTGACCCAGAGCTAATTACCGCTTGTATAGAAGAAGCAGACGCTCAAATCATCACCCTAGCAATTCGTAGAGTAAATAAAGATAGCGATATAAGCATAACTAAATTTATCCCCAAAAATATCACCCTACTACCAAATACAAGCGGTGCAAGGGACGCTAGTGAAGCCCTAAGAATCGCCCGTTTAGGCAGAGAGCTTGGGTGTGGAGATATGATAAAAATAGAAGTAATTAAAGATAGCAAATTTCTACTACCAGATAACTATCAAACACTAAAAGCCATAGAGCTTTTAGCTAGTGATGGATTTATCCCGCTTGCTTATATGATGCCAGATCTTGTCGTTGCTCGTGATATGGCAAATGCCGGAGCGGCTGCCATTATGCCACTAGCTGCACCAATTGGGTCAAATAAGGGTCTAAGCAATAAAGATATGATTCAAATTTTAATAGATGAAATAGACCTACCTATAATCGTAGATGCGGGGATTGGTCGCCCTAGTCAAGCGTGTGAGGCTATGGAGATGGGGTGTGCTGCTGTGATGGTAAATACCGCTATTGCCACTGCTAAGGATATAAGATCTATGGCAAGAGCGTTTAAAAATGCCGTCAAAGCCGGTAGAGATGCCTATTTAGCCGGATTTGGAAGAGTTTTAAATACCGCTCAAGCTAGCTCGCCACTGACTGGATTTTTGGGATAATAGATGAAATTTATACAAAAAACAGACCCAATGGAGTATCTACCATCGCAAGAGCGAATTGATAGCGATATAATGCTAAAAGTTTTAAATGCGCACAAAAATGTAAATTTCGATGAATTTAACGCTTTTGATGTCCAAAAAGCCCTAGATAAAGATAATCTAAATTTAAGAGATCTCCAAGCTCTATTAAGCCCTGTAGCTGCGAATTTCCTTGAAGAGATGGTAGCAAAATCTAAGGCTATAAAAGAGCGATATTTTGGTAAAAATATATACCTTTTTACCCCACAATACATAGCCAATCACTGCGATAATAACTGCGTTTATTGCGGTTTTAAGGTGGGTAATGATATCAAAAGGGCTCAATTAGATGAGAATGACATCATTAAAGAGCTAAAAAATATCGCCAAAACTGGATTAAAAGAGATACTTATATTAACTGGCGAATCCCAAACCAAAACACCGCTAAATTATATCGCAAACGCTTGTAGATTAGCCAAAGAGTATTTTGATATAGTTGGGGTTGAAATTTACCCATTAAATAGTGATGAATACGCAATTTTACACGATAACGGCGTGGATTTTGTCACAGTTTTCCAAGAGACCTATAATCCTATAAAATATGGCAAAATTCATCTCTACGGCAATAAAAGGGTCTTTCCATATAGATTTAACGCTCAAGAAAGAGCATTAATAGGCGGTATGCGTGGAGTGGCATTTGCGGCACTTCTTGGGATTGATGATTGGCGTAAAGATGCTATGGCAACTGCCCTTCACGCCTCATTAATCCAATCCAAATACCCACACGCAGAGATCTCTATCTCCGTCCCACGCCTAAGACCGATTATAAATAATAACAAAATCAATACAAAAGATGTAACCGAGCGTGCCTTGCTCCAAGTAATCGCTGCTTATAGACTATTTTTACCATATGCTAATATCACGCTTAGTAGTCGTGAGAGTGCGTATTTTAGGGATAATGCTATGGCTCTTGGCATTACTAAAGTATCAGCTGGAGTAAGTGTCGGTATCGGCGAACACGGCGGCAAAGATGATGAAGATAAAGGCGATGGTCAGTTTGAAATCAGCGATAATAGAGATGTAAATCAGATGAAAACAGCCATTAAAAATGCTGGTTTAACGCCGGTTATGAGTGATTATATTTATACTGGAATTTGATATTAAATTTCACGATAAATATTTATAAATCATTATAAGAAATAACTAGTATTCTAATAATAACCCTTCTTGCTTAAATATTTACTTCGCTAGAGCTAAGCCGACCATTTTTAACTTCGCAGGTCAGCAAAGCTAGTCTTTGCGACCAAACTTTTTT